>NZ_JAHXBG010000005.1:0-300000 GCF_020103725.1 Hyalangium gracile
GCGTGCTCCTGTTTTCGATGCCGACCGCTTGGGGTCGGTGAGTATGGCTGACCCCTACTGCACCCCCCATGCCATGACATGAAGGGAGCTGGCGACCAAGGTATCCCCCAAGGGTTTCAAGGGTTTGGGCACGAATTGGGAGAAGCCCCGCGCGCCGGGTGGAGACAGCAGACACCAGGAGCCCCTGGTGACTGCGGTCACCACCGGTGACAACCGTCATCGGGGGGCTGGCCGGCCACCCGTGGCCATCGTCGCCCGCAGCCCATGCGGGCGGGCGCTCCCCGCTCGCGCGATCGCCAGCGTGCGCCATGGTCTACTGACGGGCCCCCCGGCATCTCCGGTCGACACACGAGACCATGGCCTTCCGAAACAGCATCGCCACCAAGCTGCTCATCGCCCTCTGCGGCGTCATCACCCTTGCCCTCTGCCTCCTCGTCTTCGTCGTCAACGAGCGGTCTTCCCAGGTCGCCGAGGCGCAGGCGACGCAGACCGCGACCGAGGTGGCCGAGCGTTACTCGGTCATGATCAAGGCCCGGCTCGATGCGGTGATGATCCCCGTCAGGACGGTGGCGCAGGCCTTCATCGCGCAGAAGGTCACTGGCGCCACCGATCGCCGGCATGGCGACGCGTTGCTGCGGAAGGTCGCCGAGGGCAACCCCGGGCTGCTGGGCACCTGGACGGTGTGGGAGCCCAACGCCTACGACGGGCGGGATGCGAGCTTCGTGAACACGCCCGGCACGGATGCCACGGGGCGATACATCCCCTACTGGAACCGCGGCACGGGAGAGATCCGGCTCGAGCCCACCGTCGACTACCACCACGAGACCCTGGGGGGACCGAGCGACTACTACCTGCTGCCCAAGCAGAGCGGGAGGGAGATCATCATGAACCCCTTCAGCTACACCGTCGCCGGCAAGCCGACGCTGATGACCAGCGCCATCGTTCCGCTCCTGCTCGACGGCAAGTTCCTCGGGGTGGTGGGCGCGGACCTCGCGCTCGATCAGATCCAGCAGGAGATCCTGAAGATCCACCCCTTCGAGAAGGGCCACCTGCTCCTCGTCTCGAACAACGGCGCGTACGTCTCGCACCCGTCGCCGGAGCTTCGCGGCCAGCCGCTGGGGAGCTCACGTTCCGAGGAGCTGGTGAAGTCGACGCTCGCGAGTGGCGGCACGACCACGGCCCGGATCGACTCGGAGCTCCTGGGGGGCGAGGCGATCCAGGTCGTGATTCCCTTCCGGGTGGGAAACACCACGACACCATGGGCGCTCGCGGTGCTCGTGCCGCTCGACCAGGTGCTCGCTCCGGCGCACGAGCTGCGCCGCTTCACCATCACGCTGGGCGTGCTCGGGATGGGGGCTCTCGGCCTGGCGGTCATCGTCGTGGTCCGCCGCATCACCCGTCCCCTGAGGACGATCTCCACCGTCGCCGAGCGCATCGCGGAGGGCGATCTCACCGGGAAGCTCGACCACCGCTCCAACGACGAGATCGGCGTCCTGGCGGAAGCGTTCCGGTCGATGCAGCAGCGGCTGGCCCAGGTGATTGGAGAGGTCCGCACGGGCGCGAGCGCGCTCTCGTCCGCGTCCGCGCAGCTGTCGACGATGTCCCAGTCCCTCTCCACCGGCACGAGCGAGCAGGCCGCGACCGCCGAGGAGGTGACGTCGAACCTCCAGCGGATGAGCACCTCCATCGCCCAGAACGCCGAGAGCAGCCGTCGCGTCGAGACGATCGCGCGCGAGGGGGCGACGAGCGTCGAGGCGTGCAACCGGGCGGTCACCGAGACGGTGGAGGCGATGAAGCAGATCGCCTCGCGCATCTCCATCATCGAGGACATCGCGTACCAGACGAACCTGCTGGCGCTCAACGCCTCCATCGAGGCCGCGCGCGCGGGTCCCCAGGGGAGAGGCTTCGCGGTCGTCGCCTCCGAGGTGCGCAAGCTCGCGGAGGGGAGCCAGGCCTCCGCGAAGCAGATCATCGACCTGGCCTCCAGGAGCGTGAAGATCGCCGAGCGCTCGGGGGCGATGCTCGGCCAGCTCGTCCCATCGATCGGGAGCACCACCCAGCTGATGAAGGACGTGGCCCTCGCGTCCAACCAGCAGGCATCGGGTGTCGGCCAGATCAACCACGCGATGCTGAGCCTGAACCTGGCGACGCAGCGCAACGCCTCGGCCGCCGAGGAGCTGTCGAGCATGGCGGAGGAGCTGGCATCGCAGGCCGAGAGCCTGCTGCAGCTGATGGGCTTCTTCCGCGTGAGCGAGGCCGCGCGCCAAGGCCCCATGGGAGGCTCCGTCGCCCCGCCGGGCGCCGCGAGCCAGCCCCCCGGCACGCCCAGGCCCTACCCACACCCGCCGCCCGAGAGCGCGGCGGGTGGGCTGGGGCCCGCGGCCATGCGTCGCTGGCGACGGTGACGTCAGCCCCATAGGGAACGCCACCTCCGAAGGGGGAGGGGCCGCCTGGGCTTGCCGAATTATAACAGCACTTATATATCCGCCCCGATGTCAGCGCCTCAGCCCCCTACGCTCGGCACACTCCTCAGGCACCTCGTCGAGACGCTCGACGACGCCGTCGAGCAGGCCTATGCCCACGCCGGTCTGGACTACCGCCCGCGCTACACCCCGGTCGTGCGGGCCCTGCTGGCGCTCGGGCCGACCTCGCTCCGGGAGATCGCCCAGCGCGCCGGAATCACCCACTCGGCGGTCAGCCAGACGGTGTCGCAGATGGTGGCGCGCGGCCTGGTCAGCCTCCAACCCGGGAAGGACGCGCGGGAGCGGATCGTCTCCCTCACGCCCGCCGCCGAGGCGATGCTCCCCGCGCTCGAGCGCCAGTGGGCCGCGACCAATGCGGCCGCCGCGGGCCTGGACGGCGAGCTCTCCGCCCCGCTCTCTCGAGTGCTCCGCGAGGCGATCGCGGCCCTGGAGCGCCGGCCGTTCTCGGAACGGATCGACGAGGCGGCGAAGCGACTGGAACCTCACCGAAAGAAGGTGCGCTCATGACCCCGTGCTTCGTGTCACGCTCCCTGCTGCTGGGGATGCTCGTCCTGGCGGCAGTGCCCTCCCCGGCCCTGGCGCAGCAACGCGTGCCAGCCCGCCCCGCGGCATCGGCGCCCGCCCGGCTCACCACCGCCGATCGCGCCGCGGCCTTGAAGGGCATCCAGGCCGCCATCGAGAAGTCCTATGTCTTTCCCGAGCTGCGGGCGCCGATCATCCAGCGGCTCCAGCAGGCGCGGCAGGCCGGGCGCTATGAGCAGGACGATCCGATCCTCTTCGCCGAGCGGATCACCGAGGACCTGAGGGCCGCCAGCCGCGACGGCCACATGTCCCTCAGCGCTGCTCCAGGGCAATACGCCGCCGCCCTGGCGCCTCCGGCGAGCGAGGAGGGTTCGGAGGCGTTCCATCGGCGCCGGGCCATCCGCTTCCATCACGGCCTGGCCGAGCTGAAGCTCCTTCCCGGCAACATCCGCTATCTGAGGATCACGGGCTTCGAGTGGGTCCGCGACGAGACAGGCGCCGCCTATGACGGCGCGATGCGGTTCCTGCGGGACGGCGATGCGGCGATCATCGATCTGCGCGGCAATGGCGGCGGCTCGAGCGCGGCGGTCCAGTACCTGACCAGCCACTTCCTGGACGAGGACACTCTGCTGATGACGTTCCTGCAAGAGTCCGAGCCGCCCAATCAGTCGCGAACCCTGAGCCACCTCCCCGCCGGACGCATGAAGGGCAAGCCGCTGTACGTGCTGATCGACGGCGGGGTGGCCTCCGCCAGCGAGGAGTTCGCCTATCACGTGCAGCAGTTCAAGCTGGGCGAGCTGGTCGGAGCCAGGACGGCTGGCGGGGCCAACAACAACGCGCTGCTGCCCATCACCCCGGGCTTCATCCTCAGCATCTCGGTGGGGCGCCCCGCGCATGCGCTCAGCAACACGAACTGGGAAGGCGTCGGCATCCAACCGACGGTGGAGGCTCCGCCCGAGCAGGCGCTGGACGTGGCCCTGTCGCTGGCCTTGACCCGTCTTTCGCGGGAGCGCGCCGCCGATCCCGTGGCCCTTGCTGAGTACGACTGGGCGCGCATCCAGGTCGAGGCGCGCCGTCATCCGCCCGTCGTCGCCCCGACCCGGCTGAAGACCCTGGCCGGCCGCTACGGCGAGGTCAGCGTCACCTTGCGCGACAACGCCCTGTGGCTGACCCGGCCCGACCGCCCGACACGGCGCCTGTCACCCCTGACGGCGGACGGCCTGTTCGCGGTCGACGGCATGGACTTCCTGCGTGTGCGGTTCACGGCGCGGAGCCTGGAGCTGCAGTGGCAGGGAGAGCCCGCGCCTCGGGTCTACGAGAAGGGCTGAGGCGCGTCACGCTCCGGTCCCCGGAAATGCAAAACAATTCCCCCGGGCGCGTCCTCTCCGGTGACAGCCTTGCTCCCTGACTCTGCAAGGGGTTGCACCGATGGTCTGTCCCTCCACGATCTCGCCAAGGACACTGCCGATGACGCTGCGCCCCTGAGAGCCTCGGGGTGCTCGGGGAGTGCTACCTTGGCTCACAGGAGGTGTCATGAGCCGGTTCGTCAGCGTGTGGTCGTTCCTCTTCCTGGCCGGAATCTCGGCGGCCCAGCCCGCGCCCCAGAGCGCGCCACCGAAGCCTCGGGTCGTCCGCGCCGCCCGGCTGCTCGATGTGCGCACCGGCGCCTTCCTCCAGAACCCGGTCATCGTGATCGAGAACGAGCGGATCTCCGCGGTGGGCTCCGGGCTCGCGATTCCGGAAGGCGCGGAGGTGATCGATCTCGGCGGCGCCACCGTGCTGCCAGGGCTGATCGACGGCCACACGCACCTGCTGGCGCGGATGCCCGAGACGCCCGAGGGCTATGCGCAGGATCTCATCACCAAGTCCCAGGCGTTCCGAGCCCTGGAGGGCGCGGCCAACGCCCGGGCCACGCTGCACGCCGGCTTCACGACCGTCCGGGACGTCGAGAGCGAGGGCGCCTTCTACGCGGACGTCGCGCTGCGAGATGCCATCCGCCAGGGGCTCGTGGAGGGCCCCAGGATGCGGGTGTCCACCCGGGGGATTGGCGCGGTGGGCACCTACTACCCGACGGGCCTCTCACCCGATCTGAAGGACCGGCCCACCGGCGCGCAGCTCATCAGCGGCGCCGAGGAGGCGCGACGCGCGGCACGGGAGCAGCTCGGCCATGGCGCGGACCTCCTCAAGCTCTACGCGGACTGGCACCACCCTACCCTCACCGTGGAGGAGATCCGGGCCATCGTCGAGGAGGCGCACAAGGCCGGCCGCAAGGTGGCCGCCCACGCCGTGACGAGTGAAGGCATCCGCAACGCCCTGGCAGCCGGCGCGGACTCCATCGAGCACGGGCATGAGGCGGACCGCGCCGCGCTGGAGCTCATCAAGAAGCACGGGGCCTTCCTCGTCCCCACCATCGGCTACTTCGAGGCGTCCGTGGCGGAGGCGACCAGCGAGCAGGCACGGCGGGCAAGCGACCAGCGGCTCCAGTCCCTGCGCAAGATGGTGTCGCTCGCGCACAAGCTCGGCGTGAAGATCGTCAGCGGCTTCGACGCGAGCTCGGCACGCAACCAGGGACGCAACGCCTGGGAGGTGGTGGCGCTCCACCGGGCCGGGCTGCCGCCCATCGAGGCGATCCGGGCGGCCACCACGCGGGCCGCGGAGCTGCTCGGGATCCAGGAGCACGTGGGCACGCTGGAGCCCGGCAGGTACGCCGACCTGATTGCGCTCTCTGGCGACCCGCTCGCGGACGTGACGGAGCTGCAGCGCGTGCGGTTCGTGATGAAGGGTGGACGGGTGGTCCGAGACGAGCTCCGCCCCCGGCCGTGAGCATTGGGGCACAGCGAAGTTGAAGGACTGCGATCCCATTGCGTCATTTCATCCATGGCACGCACTCCGGCCCGTTTTCGCGCACATGGGGACTCTGACAAGAGTCGGCCCCCTGAGGAGGAACGCATGAACCGGACGATCGTGTCGTTGGCTACCGTGGGGCTTCTCGTCGGTTGTGGCGTGCCGAAGTCGCAGCTCGACGCCAAGGCCATGGAGGCGGAGAACCTCCGCCGGCAGTACGGAGACGAGTCGGAGAAGGCGAAGTCGCTCGAGGAGAAGGTGGCGAAGCTCTCGGCGGAGCTGGAGGCCGCGCAGAAGGAGCGCTCGAAGTCCGACGAGGCGCTCGCCGCCAGCGAGGCCCGCACCCGCGAGCTCCAGAAGAAGGTGGAGGAGCTGTCTGCGCTCAACGAGTCGCTGGCGCAGAGCAAGGACAAGCTGGAGAAGGCCCGCGCGGAGCTGGAGAAGAAGTCCGAGCAGTACGAGTCCCTCGCCAAGAGCCTCAAGGACGAGATCAACGCCGGGAAGATCGAGCTGTCCGAGCTCAAGGGCCGGATGGTGGTGAAGATGAAGGACAAGATCCTCTTCTCCTCCGGCAGCGTGAAGATCAACCCGGAGGGTCAGGCGGCGCTCGCCAAGGTGGCCGAGGCGCTCAAGGACGTGCCGGGCAAGCTGGTCCGCGTGGAGGGCCACACGGACGACGATCCCACCGATCCCAAGGGCCCCTTCCCGAGCAACTGGGAGCTGTCCACCACGCGCGCCCTCGCGGTCGTGAAGCTGCTGCAGGACAAGGGCGTGCCGGCCGACAAGCTCTCCGCCGTGGGCTATGGCCAGTTCCACCCCATCGCCTCCAACCGCACCGCGCAGGGCAAGAGCCAGAACCGCCGCATCGAGATCGTCCTGGCACCCGAGGATCAGGCGCCGGGCACGAAGACGAAGGCGGCGAGCCGGTAGGCCAGGACCACCACGGGAGACAACACCATGAACGTTCGACTCGCCTGGACCGCCGCGCTCGCGGCGGTGTGCGCGTCCGGCTGCGCCGCGCAGAACTCGAAGCTGCCGACGCTGGACATGCGCTTCTATGAGACGCCCGCCAACGCGATGCCCAAGGAGCGCATCCACGAGCAGTTCATGCTCAACGCGACGCTGCTGGGAGACGCCAACCTGCGCTACCTCAAGCCCGCCGAGCTGCTGAAGGCGGCGGAGACGGGCTCGGCCCGGGGCGATCCCCAGAAGCTGATGCGCGCCGCGCGCACGCTGGTGCCCGGGGATGGCGTGGTGCTGCTGGGCACGGTGCGCAACGCGGCCACCGGCGGAGGCAGCGCGAACATGGCCATCTACTCGCTGGCGCTGGCCTGCGAGAAGGCGAACCTGGACGAGCCGGGAGACCTGCGCGGCTGCAAGGGCTACGTGCTGCGCGTGACGCGCACCTGGCCCGCGGAGGTCTACGAGCTCAAGGACGCCACCGTGTCGCTCATCCCCGAGGGAGGCACGGCCCACGGCCGCATCCGCGCGAAGAGCGAGCCGGGCGCGTTCAAGGCCGAGCTCGAGGGCGAGTTCGCCGCGAGCCTCGTCGAGCTGGGGACGGGGAGCCCGGTCGCCTCGGACTCCGCGCCGTAGGGCATGCCGCCGGGAGGCCAGCGCCACGAGCCGCGTGGCCTGGCCTACCCGTCCCCCGCGACCGTGCGCGTGAGCACCCAGCTCGCGAAGGCCTCGGGCTGCAGGAAGAGCACCTTCACCTCTCCGAAGCGCAGCCGCGTGCCACTGGCCAGCGGCGCGGGGATGCGCGCGTCCACGCGGGCGTCACCCACGAAGGTGCCGTTCTGGCTCTCCGCGTCGTGCAGGTGCCACACCCCCGTGCGCTCGTCCTGCTGGAAGGCGGCGTGGAAGCGGCTCACCGTGGGATCGTCCAGCATGATGTCGTTGTTGGCGGCCCGGCCCACGGTGATGCCGAAGCCCAGCCCCGTGGGGCGCGCATGCACGCCCTTGCGCACCTCGAAGATGAGCGGCTCGGAGGCCGCGGAGCGCTCCGGCGCGCTCCCCGGCTGCGTCACCCACGCCAGCTGGTGTGCTTGCGCGGGCGGTGTCTCCCAGATCAGCAACGGCGCGCGCACCTGCACGATGAAGCCCGCGGGATCGCGCAGCGCCGTCCGCGTCAGCATGGAGAAGTTCAGTGGCAAGGCCCCGTTCCTCCTCGACGTCCCCGCGGCACCCTTCGCCCGGGCAGTGGCTCCACTCTGAAGCCTGCGCCCCGGGCCTCGCAAGCGCGGCCCCCGTGGAGGTGTGCGCTCGTAGGCATCGCTTCTCCCTGGAGTGCATTTTCACCGTCGTCTGGAAGTCTGCGGGGGGTTGACGGGAGCTACTTGCGCTGCCGTACCCGCTCCACCTCCTTGCGCAGCTCCTTCACGATCTCCTCGTCCTTCTCGGCGGTGATCCTCGAAGGCTGCTCCATCTTCTCGAACTTGCGCGAGAAGAGGAGGAACGGCGGAAGCGTGAACGTGTTGCGCTCCATTCCCTCGGGGCGAAGCCGCTCGTTGGACAGGGCCAGGAGCTTGAGCTCCTTGTCGATGAGCATCGGGTACGTGACCCCCATCTCCTTCGCGATCTCCCGAATCACCGCCATGTCGTCCGCGTTCTTCGGCATGTCCACGTTGATGGCGAGGACGACCACGTCCTTGCTGCCGCGATAGCTCTTGTGGAGCCCCTCCAGGTACTTGAGGACCGAGTGCTCGGGGGAGATGGTGCTCCAGAGCGAGACCACCACCACCTTGGCGTCATGGTCGCCCAGGCGCACGTCCTTGCCGTCCAGCGTGGTGAGGGGGATCTGCGCCGCCGGGATGGTGACCTTCTGGCTGGCCAGCTTGACCACCGTGGGCGCGTCATCCGCCGGAGCAGTGCTGCTGGAAGGCTCAGGTGCGGAGGTGGATTGCTGCGCATGCACCAGGGTGGTGGTGAGCAGGCACAGCAGGAAGGTGAAGCGCATGAGCGACCTCTGAAAGGGGGAGGCGCATTCTATGCAGCCAGACGGTATGAAGCCGGCATGGATCATGTCCGCCGGCTGCTCCTCCTGGTCCTCGTGTCCGCTACCGCGTGCCGCTCCGCGTCCCCCAAGCCCGCGACCGCGGAGTCCCCTCCCCCTCCTCCCGTCACGACGGCCGCGGAGCCCGCGAAGGTGGAGCCGCCTTGCGCCGACGGCTTCATCGACCTCGAGCGCTGGCTGTCCGAAGGGCTGCTCGTGCTCGGGGAGTACCATGGCACCGAGGAGCTCCCCCGCGCGGTGGCGGAGACCGTGTGCGCCGCTGCCGCCAACGGAAAGAGCGCGTGGCTCGCGCTGGAGCTCCCTCGGGACGAGCAGCCCCGCATCGACGCCTTCCTGGCCGCGGGGAATGAGGCGCCGCTGCTCGAGGGCCCTTTCTGGCGCCGTGACTACCAGGATGGCCGGAGCAGCCAGGCCATGCTCGGACTGCTGCGCGAGGTGAGGCGGATGCGCTCGGCGGGACGCGACGTGCGCGTCCTGGCCTACGACATCCCCTCCACGGGAGGCACGGCGGGAGAGGATCGCGATGCGCAGATGGCCGCGTTCGTCGCGCAGGCGCGCACCCAGGCCCCCGCCGAGCCGATGGTGCTCCTCGTGGGCAACATCCACGCCACGCGCCGGCTGAAGATTCCCCGCTCGATGGTCTGGCACCTGGTGAAGCTGGGGGTGCCGCTGAAGACCTTGAACGTGGCCTCTCGCGGCGGCACCGCGTGGATGTGCGGTGCCACCTGTGGCGTCGCGCAGCTCGCGGGCGAAGATCTCGGTCCCGACCGACGTGTCCTCGAGACGCCCGAAGCCGCGAAGGCGGGGTACGACGGGCTCTGGTACGTGGGTACCGTCACCGCGTCCCCGCCGGCCTGGAAGAAGCCGTGAGCGCTCAGGCGGCGGCGCGAGTGGCCTGCTCGCGGGCCTCGCGCGCCACGCGGAGGGCCTCGTTCATGTTGCGCTCGGCCTGAGCGGCGTTGACGACGGAGCCCGCCGCGGCAGGCGGCGCTCCACCGGGCACCCAGCCGATGCCCGCCGCCGGGTCCGCTCCCGTCTCGCGCAGCGCGTCCTTGGCCGCCTCCTGGGCGCGCTGGAAGGCCTCGACGGCCCTGTTGGCGGCTTGCTCCGCGCGGGCTGCGGCCTGGGCCGCGCGAGCCGGATCCCCCGAGGCCGCGGCCGCGCGAGCCTCACGGGCGGCCGCCTCGGCCTGAGCGCGGGCGAGCGCGGAGTCCGACTCGGCCTGACCTGCCCGGCGACGGGCCGCCTCGGGGCCCGACGGCGGCGCGGGGCTGTAGTACGCGGCCTCGCCCTCGTGGCCGGGCACGTTGAGCACCGGGCTGGCGCCGGAGAGATCCGCGTTGCTGGCGTGGCCCTCGTTGAAGGGCATGCGGTGCGCCATGTAGCCCTGGTTGAAGTCGTGGGCGGGGATCAGCTCGCCGATCTGGGTCAGGTTGTTCTGCAGGAGCGGGTTGGAGGTCCGCGGATCGTCGTGGATGAAGTGGAAGGTGGCGCGGTCGCCGCCGCCCTGCATCTGGCGCAGGTAGGCATCCGTGTAGCTGCCCAGGCCGGCGTTCATCGGCACGGTGTCGAAGGTGTTGATGTAGTGCACGTACTGCGGGCCGTAGGGGTAGCTGGCCGCGGCGCCGCCGAACGTCTCCACCTTGATGCGGCTCATCATCTTGTCCACCGCCGCCTCGCTGAGGGGCGGCTGGCGCTCGTGGAGCAGGTACTCCTTGGTGGCGGAGAGCGCATTGGAGGTGACGAGCGCGCCCTGGCTGTGGGCCATGAGGTGGACGGGGCGACCGGCCTCGAGATCCTTCACCACCTGCAGGGCCAGCGCGGAGGTGGCGCTGTTCGGCACCCTGCCCGTCTTGTCCGTGAGGCACTGGACCAGATCCCCGACGAAGCTGCCGAGCGGATGGTCCTCGGCGGTGGAGTTGTGGATGCCGTAGACGTTGGCGCCCAGCTCGTTGGCCACGGTCTGCATGCTGCCGTACTGGACGTTGGCGGTGTTCTGGATGCCGTTGACGTAGATGACCGTCTCGGTGGCCGGCTTGCCGTTGGTGGGGCCCACGGGCGTGGTGGAGTACGCGTCCGTGCCAGACGCGTAGGCGGCGCCGCCCGCGCCGATGACGGCGCCATCGAGCTGACGCTCCGGCACCTGGCCCTCCTGATCGACGTAGCCGATGGGCCGAGGCTTGGAGGCCGTCCCGCCCTCGGCCACCGCGGAGGTGGGAGTGGCGGTCGGCGTCGGGGAGGCGTTCGCGGTCGGTGTGGCGGTCGGGCTCGGAGAAGAGGCCACGGGCGTGGGCCGGGGGGTGACCGGAGGAGTCGTGGGGCCCGGCGTGAAGCTGGACTGGCCCTGCTCCAGGGCGCGCGCGGCGGTGCTGGCCTGGGTGCTCGCGGCGGAGGCCTGGAGGGTGGACGTCTTGGCCTCCGTGAGCGACTTCTGTGCCTGCCGCAGGGAGCTCTCCACGGCCGGACGCTGCGCAGGCGTGGCGGTGGTGAGCTCACGCTTGAGGGCATCGACACTCGCCTGGGCCCGCTGCTGGGCCACCTGTGCCCGCCCCTGGGCTGCCTTGGCCTGATCCGCCAGGCGCCGGGCCTCCGCCGCGGTCCGAGCCTTCAGGGCGGCCTCGGCGGCCTTACGCGCCTCCTCGGCGGCCTTGCGTGCCTCCTCGGCGGCCTTGCGTGCCTCCTCCGCCCGGTCCGAGCCACTGCTCCGATCGCTCTTCTCACTCCGGCCCGACTTCTCGGACTGGCCCGTGGAGTTCGTGCCGCTGGAGCTGCTGGAACGGTTGGAGCGGATTTCGGTCGACATGGGGGCCTCTCGGGATGTGCAGCGCAAGGGGTGCGCGGAATGCTGCGGTGCACACCTCCACTGCAACCGGGAGACCAGCCTCAAACCCTTGATATCAGGAGGATTTTTTCACGAGCCCGCGTGATGGGAGCGCGCATGCGCAGTCCATGTGTCCCACGCCAGGGACACCCCCAGGGCGTGGGACGGTCTCGCGGCCACTGACACGTCAATGACATGTCAATGACATGTCCTCAACGCCTCACACGCCCCCCGTCTCCCGCCCGCCCCTCTGAGAAGACAACTGGCACGTACGTTGCTCAAGGCTTGATACAAAAACTTCCGAGGAGCTCTCTCCTGATACCTTCTCAAGCCCGGGACACGCTCGACTCCATGGCATTCTCAAGAGGTCGCTCAGAGGGGCACGGTGGTGCAGCAGCCTGACTTCGCGCAGCGCAGATAGCCCTGCGAGACGCAGGCGGAGTCCTCGGTGCAGGCAGGCCCCTGCCCCGGGTTGCCGCACTGGCCGCCCGTGCCACCGCCGGAGCTGGAGCCGCCTGAAGAGCACTGACCCGCAGCCTGAATCGTCACGTTCTGGCAATTATTGACGAAACAGCCGTTGTCATAAGAGGAGCTCGTCGCGTTGCTCGGACAGGCGGTCCGGGTCACGAACGGGGGCGAGTTCGTATTCGCCAGACAGATGCTGACCTGCGACAGGTTGCAGCTGGAGTCGCAGCTGAGCATGACGGACTCGGGAGAGCCGAAGGCCGCCCGCAGCTCCGTGGCAGCCACCGTGCCGCCCACGCTCTTCGTCAGCAGTCCGGGGGTGCCCTGATCACCGGGCAGGCTCTTCAGCGCGGAGATGGCCGCGGAGAAGTAGGTGCCGGAGTCCAGGCCGGTGCAGCTGCCGTGCTTGGGCCACTCGTGGTCCGCCAGGAAGTAGTCGTCGGACACGTAGCCGGGGCCGTAGATCTTCATGTCGTCCGGAATGGTGGAAGTATCCGGGTCGCAGCCGGGGGCCGGGTTCTTCGTGTTACAGGAGCCATAGGGAGCGCAGTACTGGGGCCAGCTGGCGCCCGCCTGCTTCGCCTGCGCATCCGTGTAGTTCGGCCACAGGCCATGGATCGTCAGGTGGGTGGCGCCAAAGCTGCCATCCAAACCCTGGCACTCCTCCTTGCCGGAGTGGCCGCAGCAGAAGTTGGGCTCCCAGGAGAGCGCCAGCACATAGAGCCCGAAGGTGGCCGCCACGCCGGGGCCTCCGTTGGGGCTGCCCGAGGCGCTCTGCTCGGTGGGAGTGCTGCCGGACTCCACGGGGCGCAGGTTGAACTCGCGGGCCACCAGGCGGGGCTCGGCGCGGACGGATGAAGTGCCCCCGCCCGTCGATGGCGAGGGCTCGGAAGGCGCGGGCGTCGCACGGACACAGGCGGACAACACGCTGAAGAGGACAAGGCTTGGGACGATGTGGCGCATGAGAAGACCTCCGTAAATGGAAGCGTGGCCACCCTGGAACTTCCGTTCCCAAGGCATGGCCACTTCTTGCTGTGAGAGTAAGAACAAGACTACTCTGTCCTGAATTGAACACTAGTATTGAATGATCACGTAGGGGGGCCCATGCCCAAAAAACTGTCGTTCTTCCTCAATGGCAGACCCGTCACGATCGACGACCCGTCTCCGGATCTGCTGTTGATTGACTATCTGCGCTCCCCCGAAGTGGCGCTGGCGGGCCCGAAGAAGCCTTGTGGCCAGGGTGGCTGCGGTGGCTGCACCGTCATCCTCTCGAGCTGGAACGAGAAGAAGCGCCGCCCCGAGCATCGCGCCATCAACTCCTGTCTGCGCCCCGTCCTCGCCCTCGAGGGAATGGTGGTGACCACGGTGGAGGGCACGGGTGCCGCGCGGCGCCCCAACCCGAAGAACCTGTCCCACTCGGCCGTCTACTTCCGAGAGGGCGCGCTGCCGGAGAGGAAGGAGATCCCTCCCCCGCCGGCGATGGTGGAGGCCCACGAGGCGGCCAACAAGAAGCGCCTCGAGGTGATTGCCCGCGTCAACGCGAAGTCCCGGCCCAAGGCCCTGAGCGCGTCGCTCCGCGAGGTCGTACCGCACCACCCCGTGGAGTTCTCGCATGAGGGCATGAACCCGGTGGCCCACCGGCTGGCCATGAACAACGGCACGCAGTGCGGCTACTGCACCGTGGGCTTCGTGATGAACATGTCCGAGTTCATCGTCAACAACCCCAAGGCCACCAAGCGCGAGATCGAGGAGATCTTCGACGGCAACCTCTGTCGGTGCACGGGCTACCGCTCCATCCTCACCGGCATGAAGACCTTCGCCTCCGACTGGTCCCAGGAGGATGCGGACAACCGGATGCAGTGCTTGCCGGATGACTACGCCGCGCAGCAGCTCCCCGCCTCGAGCGTCGTGATCCCGTTCCCGTCCGAGGCCCAGGCGCCCGCCACGGGCATCTCGCTGGAGGATGAGTCGCGCGTGTGGCGCACCCCCACCAGCCTGTCCGAGCTGGCCAGCCTCATGCGCCAGTACCAGGGCCGCAAGGTGCGCCTGGTCCACTCCAACACCGCCTACGGCATCTACAAGGAAGAGTATCTGGAGGCGGAGATCTACCTGGACATCCGCTTCATCCCCGAGCTGAGCGCGCAGCCCAGGGCGACGGACACCGGGCTGCGAGTCGGCGCGGGCATGAGCTACAGCGACTTCATCCGGGCCCTGGAGAGCACGATGCTCTCCGTGGGCGAGGCGAAGGCCCGGAAGAGCGAGGAGACGGACTACCCGGAGACGACGCGGCTGGGCGCCACGCGCTTCATGGCGCGGCGGACCGCCGGGCGCATCGTGCGCAACGCGGCGTCGCTGGGCGGCAACACGATGCTGGTGCTCAAGCACATCGCCGAGGGCACCGGTGAGCCGTTCCCGTCCGATGTCTTCACGGTGCTGGTCGCCATCGACGCGGAGATCGAGTACCTGGACACGCAGGAGGGCGAGAGCGCCAGGCCCCGCCGCGCCACGGCCCAGGAGCTGGTGGAGCAGGTGATCGCCACGCCCGCCCTGGCGGACTCCATCGTCCTGCTGGCCTACCACGTGCCCTTCGGCAAGCGGAACGAGGTGGTGCTCGCGCAGAAGGTGGCGCTGCGGGACGTCAACGCGCACAGCATCCTCAACGCGACCAGCCGGCTGCGGCTGTCGAAGTCGCTGCAGGTGGAAGAGGCCGTGCTGGTGTTCGGCGGCATCGCGCCCTACCCGTGGCGCGCCCGGAAGACGGAGCAGGCGCTGGTGGGCAAGGAGCTGTCCCTGAGCGCCGTCCCGGCCCTGGCCCGGAGCCTGGCCAGCGAGGCGGGCGTGGAGCTTGCGCGCTGGACCCGGCGCATGCAGGGGCTGCCCTCGGAGGGCTTCACGGACGAGTACCGGACGCAGCTCGCCACGGCGTTCCTCTACAAGGCGGTGGTGAACGCGCTGTCCGAGCGGGGCGGCGACATCCCCCAGGAGCTGCAGTCCGCCGGAGAGATCACCTGGGGCCGCTGGGGCGTCAGCGACGGCACGCAGGACTACAAGAAGCAGTTCTACAAGGCGCCCGTCGCCCTGCCCTACATCAAGGACACCGCGATGCAGCAGGCCTCCGGGCAGCTCCACTACACCCAGGAGCTCCCGGTCCCTCCGAAGACCCTCAATGCCTCCTTCGTCCAGAGCCGGCGGGCCCTGGCCACCTTCCACTTCGTCATCCCTGGCAAGAGCAGGGAGGCCAGCGAGAGCGAGCTGCGCCAGCACCTGTCGAGCGTCCACGCCGGCTTCGTCGATCTCATCACCGCCTCGGTCTTCAAGGACGGAGGGCTCAACAACCAGGGGATGGGCTCCGACCAGCCGCTCTTCGCCGATGGCGAGGTCAACTACGTGGGCCAGTCCATCGCGCTGGTGCTCGCGGGGACGGAGCAGGAGGCCGAGCGGATCGCGAAGTACGTCACCGATCAGTGCATCGCCTACGAGGCGGTCAAGCCTCGGATGAAGCCCCGCATCGGCATGAAGAAGCTGCCGGACTGGTGGTGGCAGCCCGTCTTGACGCTGGACGATGCCATCCGCCTGGGGAGCATCTACCCGGACTACCCCACCCAGGCCCCCTTCGTGTCACACATCTGGAAGGTGACGCGCAACGGGAGCCGGTTCGACTGGGTCACCCCCAAGGACACCCCCGAGGGGCGGATCGACCGGACGATCGTCAACCGGGAAGGGACTCTGGACGGCATCCCCTGCCAGATCGTCGAGAGCACGCAGACGTGCGGTGGCCAGGCGCACTTCTACATGGAGACGCAGGCGGCGATCGCCGAGCCCCTGGACAACCATCGCATGCTGCTGCGGCCTTCCTCGCAGAGCCCCGCGGCGATGCACCAGACGGCCGCCATGGCGCTGGGTGCCAGCTACAACAGCATCGAGGTGCAGGTGGCGCCGGTGGGCGGTGGCTTCGGCGGCAAGACGGAGCAGTCGCGCTTCGTGGCGGGGGCGGCGGCCATCGCCGCGCACGCGACCAAGCGGCCGGTGCGCCTGGTCCTCTCGCGTGAGCAGGACACGTCGATGATCGGCAAGCGCCACCCCTACTTCGGCCAGTACCAGATCGCCATCGATCGCGGCGAGGTGAACCCCGAGGACAAGGGCCTCATCCGCGGCCTGCAGCACAAGATGTGGGGTGACGGCGGCGCGTTCTACGACTGCTCGTTCGTCGTCTCCAACTGCATCCAGACGCGCTCGGACAACGCCTACCGGATCGCCAACTTCGAGTCGCAGATCGACGTGTGCCGCACCAACACGGCGCCGAGCACCGCGTTCCGGGCCTTCGGAGACGTCCAGGGCAAGCTGATGCTGGAGAACGCCGTGGACGACGCGGCCTTCTCCATCGGCATGCTGCCGGAGGACGTGCGCGAGAAGAACCTCTACGAGCGCGGGGATGTGACGCCGTTCGGCCAGGCGCTGACGTACTGCTACATGCGCGAGGTGTGGGCCTACCTCAAGAAGCAGTGCGACTACGAGACGAAGCGCCGCGAGGTGGACGAGTTCAACGCGACGAACCGCTGGCGCAAGCGCGGGCTGGCGATGATGCCCGTCAAGTACGGCTCGGGCTACAACGTGGCGATGCTGGAGCAGGCCGGCGCGGTCGTCTCCGTGTACCACTCCGACGGCAGCATCATCATCCACCAGGGCGGCGTGGAGATGGGACAGGGCCTGCTGACGCAGGTCCGCCAGATCGCCTCGTACGTGCTGAACGTGCCCATGGACAAGATCCAGGTGGAGGCGGCCCGCACGGCCGTCATGCCCAACCCCACCGGCACCGGCGCATCCACCGGAACGGCCTACAACGGCGAGGCCGTCAAGCGCACCTGCCAGGATCTCGCCTCCCGCCTGAGGGACTTCGGCTACGAGATGCTCAAGGAGAACGGGAACGACTGGTGCGTGACGCAGGGCATCGACTTCTGGAACCACGGCCAGGCGGGCTGGAACACCGAGGTGGAGATCCACGGGCAGAAGAAGCTCATCTGGCAGAACCTGGTGGCGCTGGCCTACCAGTACCGCGTGGGCCTGGTGGCCACCTTCACCGCGCCCATCCTGGGCGGTGAGACGCCGATGCCGTCGCTCACCTACAAGCCGATCGAGCAGCAGCCCGAGCTCGCCGACTACAAGGCGGTGCCGACGGGCAAGCCCGGCGCGTACGACTCGTTCACCGGCTTCACCTACTCGGCGGCGTGCTCGGTGGTGGAGGTGGACATCCTCACCGGCGAGGTGAAGGTGCTGAGCTCGGACATCGCCTATGACATGGGCTGGAGCTTGAACCCGGCCATCGACGTGGGCCAGGTGGAGGGCGCCTTCGTCCAGGGCATCGGCTACGTGCTGTCCGAGAAGCTGGCCTTCGAGCCTGACGGGCCGGAGGCCGGCCGCCTCAACTCGGTGAACACCTGGCGCTACAAGCCACCGGCCATCACCAGCATCCCGCTGCAGCTCAACGTGTCCCTGTTCCCCCGGGACTCGGTGGACGTGCCGGCCAGCCCCATGGAGGGCATCTTCTCCTCGAAGGAGATTGGCGAGCCGCCCCTGGTGCTGGCCACCAGCGTCTTCCTGGCGGTGAAGGCGGCCATCCGCGCCTCGCGCCTGGAGCGCAAGCTCAGCGGCCTGTTCCGCTTCGATGCCCCCGCCACCGTGCAGGAAGTGCGCAAGGCCTGCGAGGTGAGCGCGAACGATCTCAAGCCGTAACCCCCCTCCCCGCCGCACCTCAGGAAGAGACGACATGAACCCCAGAACAATCGCCGCCCGGCCCTCCCGGCGCGGCTTCCCGAAGTCCGTCCTTTTGGGCGCCACGGTGGCGCTGTCGACGATGTCCGGCGCGGCGTACGCCCAGGCCGCCGCGCCTGCTCCCGCCGCGCCTGCTCGCGCGGCGCCTGCTCCCGCGACCGGAGCCCCTCAGCAGGCCGGAGCCGCGGCCCTGCTGCGCAGGCCGGAGGGCTACAAGCTCGAGCAGAGCCCCTTCCCGGACTTCGGCTTCATGGTCCCGGTCTCCGAGTACCTGGAGAAGTACTCCGACCAGCCGCTCTTCCGCCTGAAGACGGACTACCCCACCACCAAGCCGAAGAAGCAGCCGGACTTCGTCACGAAGATCGACTTCCGGAAGAACCCTCTGGAGTACCTGCTGGCCGTGCGGGACTACTCCTTCGACGGCAACCTGCCGGACTGGGATCCCTTCAAGAACACGAAGCGTGGCTGGTACCACATCCCCTGGCTCCACCCGACGGCGACGGGGCCCGACGCCTATCCCCCGAACGGCGGCACCGAGGGCTTCCACGGGCTGATCAAGGAAGCGGCGATCGACCCGTTGCAGCTGGCGCCCGGCCAGAAGGGCAAGGAGGGTAACTACTCCGTCTACGCCATCACCCTCGTCAACGACATGGCGGGGTACACGCTGGGGCGGATGTGGAAGGACCCCATGAACCCGGACCCCCGGGCGACGGACAAGCGCTATGGCGGCGGCTTCCCCCCCGGCACGGTGTTCGCCAAGCTGCTGTTCACCGACGCGCCCCAGGGGACCGACAAGATCCCCTTCCTCGAGAACCCCCTCCAGTGGACGGCGTACATCACCGAGAGCTTCTCCGGCTCCAGCAAGCGCGTGGTGGGCAAGGTCAACCTGCTGCAGATGGACATCGCCGTGCGCGACGTGCGCGCCGAGGGGCCGGACGGCACCGGCTGGGTGTTCGGGACGTTCGCGTACAACGGCCAGGTCAACAACCCCAACAAGTTCCTCAACCTCGTGCCGGTGGGGATCATGTGGGGCAATGATCCGGAGAACACGGTGAACGCCACCACCCCGTTCCCGCCGACCCAGACGAGGATCAACACGGACCTGAAGCAGAACGTCATCTTCCCCTCCAAGGATCTGCCGCCGCAGCACCTGGGGTGGAACGGGCGACTGAACGGGCCCGCCGACCTGAACACCACCTCGTGCCTGAGCTGCCACATCATGGCGCAGTACCCCGCGGCGACGGCCCTGGTGCCGAAGGGCGCGGCTCCGGGTGGCGGCCCCACGCCGCCCCCGGAGGGCGGCTCGCCGGAGTGGATGAAGTGGTTCCAGAACGTGCCGGCGGCCACCTCCACGGATCCGCGGGTCTACTCCACGGACTTCTCGTTCCAGGTGGCCATGAGCCTGCAGAACTTCTACACGATGAAGAGCGGCGTGCTGCAGGGCTTCTACGCGAGCGAGTACCAACTGGCCCCGATCCAGATCAACCGCGACGGACTCCGCAAGTAGTCACCTCTTCCCACGCCTCACCCCTTCCCTCTTTTGGAGTCCGAAGCATGAGTCCCTTCTCACGACGTACCCTCCTCAAGGTTGGCACGGGCCTGGCGGCGAGCCTCAGCCTGCCCAACCTCACCGCCTGCTCGGGTGACGACTCCGAGCCCACGACGCTCACGGTCGATTTCACCACCCTCACCCTGGGAGACCGCCAGGTGAGGCTGCGCACGTACAACGGGGCCCTCGGAGGCCCGACGATCTACACCAGGCCTGGCGCGAAGCTCCGGATCAACATCGACAACAAGCTCCCGGAGTACGACTCATCGGCCTGGAAGAACCTCTCCGGTGTGTCGCACACGGTGATGATGAACATCCCGCACGATCTCAACACCACCAACCTTCACGTGCACGGGCTGGAGGTCATCCCGCACCTGTTCGAGCCCGTCGGGACGTCCGATCCGTCGTCCCACATGATCGCGATCAAGCCTGGCGAGAAGAAGGAGTACACCTTCGAGATGCCGGACGATCACCCGACCGGGCTGTACTGGTATCACCCGCACCACCACGGCTCGACGTCCGTGCAGGTGGCCAACGGCCTGGCGGGGCTCATCGTCGTCGAGGGCGCCATCGATGAGGTGAAGGAGATCGCCGCCGCCCGGCAGCAGCTGATCGCCATCCAGGACGTGGGCCTGTTCGAGTCCAAGAGCCAGCCGGGCCTGTGGAGCTACGATCCTCCGCAGAACGCCATCTACAGCACGGACACCGGCACCAGCTCCTTCAAGGATGCCCAGGGAAACACCCTGGGCCCGGCCGACAGCGGCTTCACGACGGGCGACTTCCCGCTGCGCATCTTCCTCAACAACGGCTCGCCCATCTACGAGGAGAAGCACAACCCGGAGGCCGTCACCAAGCCCAAGGGCATGCAGCTCTCCGTCCCGCGCTACCAGATGCGCCCCGGCGAGGTGGTGCGCTTCCGCATGCTCAATGGCTGCACGGACAACATGATCCCCCTCGTCGTGGAGCAGCACACGATGTACCTGCTGGCCATGGACGGGGTGAACTTCCCCGCCCCGAGAGAGCGCCAGTACGTGAACAACACCACCTTCGGGCAGCAGCAGGTGCTGCTCGCTCCCGGAGGCCGCGCCGAGTTCCTCATCAAGGGCGCCAAGGAGCCGGGCGTCTACAGGATCATGCAGCTGGCGCAGACGCAGCAGTTCCTCGAGAGCCAGGCCAAGGTGCTGGCCGAGATCGAGATCTCAGGCGAGCCCATGGACATGGCGCTGCCGACGAGCCTGCCCCTGCCGAAGCGGCACTACCCGCTCATCAAGCCGGACGAGGTGAAGCGGACGCGCGACATCAGCTTCGACATGCACTACCCGCCCCAGAAGAACCTGCTGGTCGGTCTGGACTTCGCCATCAACGGCCAGCTGTATGACGAGACGGCCATCCCCGTGGAGGTGGAGCTCGACACGGTGGAGGAGTGGGTCATCCACGACAATGGCCATCACGCGGGTGGCTCGGGCGAGGGGCACCCCTTCCACATCCACACCAACTCCTTCGAGGTGATCTCCGTCGGAGACGAGATGATGGAGCCCGGGACGATCCAGGACACCGTCTGGGTGCCTCACAACACGGAGGTCCGGATCCGCATCAAGTTCAAGCAGTGGAGCGGCAAGGACGTCTTCCACTGCCACATCATTCCGCACGAGGACGCGGGGATGATGCAGAACGTGCTCATGAAGAAGTAGCCGCTGGCGCGTGAGCACGAGGTGATCGCGGTGGAGAGGCATGCACTCTCCACCGCTTCAGATTTTCGGTTCTTCTGTAAATCCGGCTTTTTCTTGAAAGCGGATTCCAGTTTCTTCACTGTGCGTGACCTCTGAGGAACAGAGGGGGACGCCATGATGCAGTGGAGAGCCTGGGCCTTGATGGGGCTGCTGCTGGGAGTGAGCCTGCCGGCAGCCGCCGGTACGGCGACGGTCTACTACTACACGCCGTACAAGGGCTGGAGCAGCGTCTATCTCCACCACAATGCCGGTGGTGGCTGGACGAGCGTGCCAGGCACGGCGATGAGCTCGGCCTGCACGGGCTGGGTCGTCCACGTCCTCACCACGGGGAGCGGCAGCACCTTCCAGGCCGTCTTCAACGATGGCCAGAACCACTGGGACAACTACAACAACCAGTCCGGCGCCAACTACGTCGTGCCCACGCAGGGCACGCACCAGGTCAAGAACGGCCAGCTGCTCGCCAACGCGGGGACGCCCTGCACGGCGGACCCCCAGCCCCCCACCGAGGTCTACTACTACACGCGCACGCGCGGCTGGAGCACCGTCAACATCCACTACGCGCCCACTGGCGGCACGTGGACGACGGCGCCCGGCGTGGCGATGAACGAGCCGGCCTGCACCGACTGGGTAAAGAAGACGATCAACCTGGGCGCCGCCACCGGCATGAAGGCCGCGTTCAACAACAACAGCGGGAGCTGGGACAACAACGGCGGGGCGGACTACTCCCTCGGGACGGGGCGCATCACGGTCAAGGATGGCGTCGTCACCGCCAACGCCCCGACGCCGTGCGTGGTCCTGCCGCCGGACACCACTCCCCCCACGACGCCCACGGGAGTCACCGCCTCTGCGACGCAGACGCGCATCGATCTGGCCTGGAGCGCCTCGACCGATGATCGCGGCGTGACGGGGTACGAGATCTCCCGCACGGGCGGAACCCAGGGGCCGAGGACGTTCACCTCCACGGGCACCGGCTACAGTGACACCGGTCTGACGCCCCAGACGACCTACAGCTACACCGTGAAGGCCGTCGACGCGGCCGGCAACAAGTCCGCCGCCAGCGCCTCGGCCTCGGCCACCACGGGCAGCGCCCCGCCTCCGCCTCCCGCCGGGCAGCCGCTGGGCGGGGACATCCGCGAGGACAGCATCTACTTCGTGCTGACCGCCCGCTTCTACGACGGCGACGCGGCCAACAACCGCGGCGGCAGCATGCACGTGAAGTCGGGCAACGCCGCCAACAACGACCCCATGTTCCGAGGGGACTTCAAGGGGCTGATCCAGAAGCTGGACTACATCAAGGCCCTGGGCTTCTCCGCCATCTGGATCACCCCGGTGGTGCTCAACCGCTCGGACTACGACTACCACGGCTATCACGCGTGGGACTTCCACAAGGTGGATCCGCGCCTGGAGTCCCCGGGCGCCACGTATCAGGACCTGATCAACGCGGCCCACTCCAAGGGCATCAAGATCATCCAGGACGTGGTCTACAACCACTCCAGCCGCTGGGGCGCCAAGGGGCTGTGGAGCGCCAAGGTGTACGGCGTGCGCGACAGCCAGTGGAGCTGGTACTACGACGCGCCGGTGTCCGGCTTCGAGTACGACGGGCTGACGATCGAGCCGAGCACCGGCAAGTCCTATTACAACGGGGATCTGTGGTCGACGGCGGAGCCCGCGGGCAACACCTGCCGCAGCTGGGGCGTGCCGACGGGGAGCTACAGCCAGGAGGGCTACCGCATCTACAACTGCCAGTGGCCCAACCCCACCTCCGGCATGTTCCCCTCGCAGTACTTCCACCAGTGCTGGATCGGCAACTGGGAGGGAGAGGACTCGCGCAGCTGCTGGATCCACGAGGATCTGGCGGACTTCAACACCGAGAGCACGCCCGTCCAGAGCTTCCTCATCGGCGTGTACAACAAGTACATCGACATGGGGGTGGACGGCTTCCGCATCGACACCGCGGTCCACATCCCGCGCGTGACATGGAACCGGCGCTTCCTGCCCGCGGCCCACCAGTACGCCGAGCAGAAGTTCGGCGCCAAGGGGAAGGACTTCTTCATGTTCGGCGAGGTGGGCTCGTTCGTGAACGACAAGTGGAACCGGGGCTCGCCCAACCACTCGGCGCAGTTCTTCACCTGGAAGGAGCGCAGGACGTACAGCGCGGATGACACGGTGGCCGCGCTCGAGCAGTACAACTACGAGCAGTCCATGGGCACCGCGAACCAGCCCACCTCCACCAACGCTTTCCTCCAGGGCAACAGCTACCACGCCCCGGATCACAGCCAGTTCTCCGGCATGAGCGTGATCGACATGCGCATGCACATGAACTTCGGCGAGGCCAGCAACGCCTTCTGGAACGGCAAGGACTCGGACGACAGCTACAACGACGCCACCTACAACGTGGTGTACGTGGACTCGCACGACTACGGCCCCAACAAGTCCTCCACCCGCTACATGGGCGGCACCGAGGCCTGGGCCGAGAACATGAGCCTGATGTGGACCTTCCGGGGCATCCCCACGCTCTATTACGGCTCGGAGATCGAGTTCCAGGCGGGCCAGAAGATCGACTGCGGCCCCACGTGCGCGCTGGCCACCACCGGCCGCGCCTACTACGGGGACAACCTCGAGGGCAGCGTGACGGCCTCGGACTTCGGAGTGGTGGCGTCCGCCTCCGGCAAGGTCGCGGAGACGCTCAGCAAGCCGCTGGCGAAGCACCTGCAGCGGCTGAACCAGCTGCGACGGAGGATCCCTGCCCTCCAGAAGGGCCAGTACTCCACCGATGGAATCTCGGGAGGCATGGCCTTCAAGCGCCGCTTCACGGACACCGCCCGAGGCGTGGACAGCTTCGTGCTGGTCACCATCTCCGGCGGCGCCACCTTCTCGGGCATCCCCAACGGCACCTACAAGGACGCGATCACCGGCGACGTGCGGACCGTGACGAACGGGGCGCTGACCGCCAGCGTCGCCGGCAAGGGCAACATGCGCGTGTACGTGCTCGACCTGCCCGGCAACCCGGCTCCGGGCAAGGTGGGCAGTGACGGTCCCTTCCTGAAGCCCTGAGGGCCTGTCCGGCCGAAGCACCACGAACTGGTATGCTTGTCATACCAGTTCGCAAAAAGGTCGGCCGGCAGCGCGCGTCCTCCGCTGCGTTCGTTCCGAACGCGCCTGCGTCCCCTCGAAACGCCTGGGTTCCCCATCCTCCACGGCTCTCCGAGGGTTTACGCGCTCATGGTCCCGCGCCAGGCACTGGTACGGGCGTTGCTCTGTGGCCGACCGCCAACGCGCCACGGAGCAAACCCGCTCGCCCCGGCGCTCGCACGAGAGAACGACCATGAGAGAGACGATGAGCCGACTTCACTGTTGGAGTGCGTGGGTACTCGCCTGTTGTCTGATGGCGACGGGCTGTGGCGGCGTCACCGAGCCGGGCGCCGAGACGCCCCCCGAAGCGGTGGAGCGGACCGAGGCGCAGGAGCTCACGGGCGCGGGCCCCGCCCTCCAGGGAGTCACCACCGCCAACGACGCCACCACCTTCAACGCCGGCTGCACGGACGGCAAGGTCTTCGACGCGGGCCTTTGCTACCCGCGCTGCGACGCGGGCTACAAGGGCGTGGGCCCCGTGTGCTGGCAGCACTGCGCCGAGGGCTACACGGACGACGGCGCCTTCTGCCGCAAGGACGCTCACATCTTCGCCAAGAGCACCTACGGCCGTGGCGCCGGGACGCCGCTCCAGTGCGGCGCCGGCATGCAGTACGACGCCGGGCTGTGCTACCCCACCTGTGCCGCGGGCTACTACGGCGTGGGCCCGGTGTGCTGGCAGAGCTGCCCCGCCGGCTACACGGATGACGGCGCCTTCTGCCGCCGGGATGCCCGCATCATCGGCGCCAACACCTCGAGCTGCCCCTGGTACGACGCGTGCGGTCTGACGTTCGCTCGTGGCTGCTCGCAGTGCCCGGCGGGCTACGCCAACGACGGCTGCACCTGCCGCATCGACGCCCACATCTTCGCCAAGGCCACCTACGGCCGCAGCCTGGGCCAGGTGCCGAACACCTGCCCCGGCGGGACGCATCAGGACGGCGCGCTGTGCTACCCCTACTGCGCTTCCGGCTACTACGGCGTGGGTCCGGTGTGCTGGCAGAGCTGCCCCGCCGGCTACACGGATGACGGCGCCTTCTGCCGCAAGGACGCGCAGATCTACGCCAAGGCCACCTACGGCCGCGGCGCGGGCGTGGTGCCCACCACGTGCACCTCCTCCAGCTTCACCCGCTCGGCCACCGGCGCGGGGCCCTGGGGCACCTTCACGATGATCGTCGCCTCCGATCCGCAGTTCCCCTGGCGTGGCAGCTCCTGCTCTCCCAACGAGTCCGAGACGAGCTGCTCGCTGCGCGAGAACCGCCACCAGGTTGACGCGATGAACAACATCCAGCAGGCGCAGGGGCCCTCCTCGCAGATCGGCGCGTGGCCTTCCGGGCCGGGCCTCTCGCGCGGCGCGGGCGCGCCCATCCGGCGGCCCGAGGGCGTCATCGTCAACGGAGACCTGACCGCCTACTGGCACGACTGGCAGGTGGATCTCTTCGAGGAGTACTTCAACAACCCCAAGAGCCTGAAGTTCCCGCTGTTCCCCGGCCTGGGCAACCACGACTACGCCAACAACGTGCCCGAGCCCGGGGTGGACTCCGGCTGCTGGTGGCTGCGTGACGGCGCCTATACCGGGTACGGCCTGGAGGGCTGCTCGCGCAACGCGGTGGACTTCATGAAGGCGACCGTGCAGTGCAACAAGGTGCCCAGCTTCCCCGCCTCCCTGGTGCGCGACTTCGATCAGAAGAGCCTGGCCTACTCCTGGGACATGGGCGGCTACCACTTCGTGCAGCTCCACAACTACCCCACGTATACCCGGACGAAGATCGGCATCTCCTCCTCCATCCCCTGGCTGAAGGCGGACCTGACGCGCGCCACCGCCGAGGGGAAGAAGATCGTCCTCAACATGCACGACTACGGCGAGCACATGGCCGTCACCGACCCGGAGTTCCTCGCGGCCATCGCCGGGCAGCGCGTGGTGGCCCTCTTCGCCGGCCACGCCCACCATCTGAACGGCTTCAACGAGACGGTGCCCAACACCAACATCCCCGTCTTCCGCAGCGGCTCGACGGACGAGCACAAGTTCCTGCTGGTGGAGTTCGCCGACACACACATGAACGTGGCCGTCATCGACAGCACGGCCGGAGCCCCGCGCTTCCTCGACACGTGGGACTCCAGCAAGCTGCGCACGGTGGTGTTCCCATCGCCGTGAGGTAAACGACGGGTGCGCCCCTGCTGCCCGCTGTGGGCAGGGGCCTCCTGGATGCCCTTGCAGTTCCTTCCCAAGGAGCCTGCAAGTTTTTCAGGGTAGAAGGCCGTCCCGCTGACAATCCTGAGTGTTTCTCTCTGGATGCGCGTTGGCCCTCGCGTTGCACCGTCCACCCCTCGAAATCCCGGAGGGGTGAGGCGAGGTACGCAATGGTGACGACGATGTCCTTCACGGAGGCAATCGCAGGAGTTTCGGACGAGCTGTACGCCCAGGCGATGGCTCGCATGGCGGACAAGCGCTGCCAGCTGCTCGGAGTGCCGGGGCTTCACGCCAACGCGCGCACGAGCATGGCCTTCGAGGTGAAGCTCGGCCCCGGCGGTGTCGCGAACCTCTCGGTGAAGCGGTACTGCTCGGGCTTCACGCTGGACTGCAATGCCTGGATCGAGTCCCCCATCCCGGGGACGCTCCTGTCCGGTCACATCCAGTCCAGTGATGGAGGCGGCACGGCGTTCGTGGACGTCCACGCGGGACAGCGCATCCGGTTCGAACTCAAGACGAACCTGTGGGCCCGCACCGAGCTCTCGCTGCACCTGCGCAGCACGCCGGCCCTGCCCGCGGGGACGGTGCTCAAGGTCTGCATGGACATCCGCTACTGAGCACCCGCGGAGGGCTGCTGGCGGAGGAAGTCCTCGAGCTCCTGCTGCTCGGCGGCTGAGAGCCGGAAGTCCATGGCGCCGATGAAGCCCTCCACCTGCTCGGGGCTGCGCGCGCCGACGATGGCCGCGGTGACGACGGGGCGCCTCAGCGTCCACGCGATGGCGACCTCCCCGGGTGAGCGCCCGTGCCGCGCGCCGATCTCCCGCAGCCGCTCCACCAGCGCCAGGTTGCGCGTCAGGTCCGGCTCCTGGAAGTCGGAGCTGCGGCGGCGCCAGTCATCCTCGGGAAAGGCGGCCACGCGCTCGCGCGTCATGGCGCCCGTCAGCAGCCCCGAGGCCATGGGCGAGTAGCCGATGACGCCGATGCCGTTGCGCTCGCAGAACGGGAGGACGTCCGCCTCGATGTCACGGTGGATGAGCGAGTACGGCGGCTGCAGCGAGGTGATGGGCGCGATGCGCTGGGCGAACTCCAGCTGCCTGGCGTTGAAGTTGGAGACGCCGATCCAGCGCACCTTGCCCTGGCGCTGCAGCTCGGCCATGGCCTTCCAGCCCTCCTCGAGGCCCTCGAGCGAGTCTTCCTCCAGGGGCCAGTGGATCTGGTAGAGGTCGATGGTGTCCACCTTGAGGCGGCGCAGGCTCGCCTCACACTCGCGGCGGATGGAGTCCGCGCCGAGCTCGTTGCGCACCTGGCCCTTGGAGTCCCAGACCAGGCCGCACTTGGTGAAGAGGTACGGGCGGCCCGAGCGGCCCTCCAGGGCCTTGGCGACGACCTCCTCCGAGTGGCCGAGCCCATACACGGCGGCGGTGTCGATCCAGTTGATGCCCAGATCGAGCGCGCGGCGGATGGAGCGGATGGACTGATGATCGTCCTGGGGCCCCCACGCGAAGGCCCAGCCTCCACCGCCGATGGCCCACGCCCCGAAGCCGATGGGGGTGATGTGAAGGTCCGAGTTGCCGAGCTGCCGCTTCTGCATGTCCTGCCTCCCGTTCGATGGAGGCCCTGACTTCCACGTCGAGGCTCGAGGGGCAATTTCCCCCATGGCCAGGGCCTCCGCTCACGTTCTCTAGCTCACGCTCTCTGCGCTGTAGCGGGCAATGAGGCCGGTGCGCACCGCATGGCGGAAGACACGCATGAAGAACGCGCACGCCAGCACGATGTAGACAAGGGCCAGCCCCACGCCCCAGAGCAGCGTGGTGCCCGAGAACCCACCGCCCGCGACGATCGCTCGCATGCCCTCGAACACGTAGGACGGCGGCAGCAGGCGGGCGATGAGCTGCATCCACTCCGGCAGCGTGGCGATCGGATAGAAGACGCCGGCGAACGGCGATACCACGGCGGGGATGGGCCAGACGAACCACTCCGCGGACGGCCCGAGCCGGAGCACCACGGCGCTGCCGAAGATGCCCAGCGCGATGCCGAACAGGAAGAGCACGAACAGGAACGGCACGATCATGATGCCGTAGAAGAACAGGGACAGGCCGAACGCCGCGCTCGCCACCACGACCATCACGATGAGCCCCACCGAGCTGGTGGCGATGCTGGAGAGCACCAGGCCGCCCACGTACTCCGAGATCGAGATCGGCGTGGCGAAGACGTTGAGGAAGTTGCGCGACCAGACGTCCTCGAAGAACGCCATCGTCACGCCCTGCATGACGCGGGTGAGGAAGTCCCACAACAGCACCGCTCCCAGCAGCGACGGCAGGAGGTTCACGCCCGTGGCGGTGAAGGAGCTGAAGTACTTCGTGATGAAGCCCCAGAGGATGATGTCGATGGCCACCCAGACGAAGAGCGGGAAGATGCGCGAGAGGCTGCCTCGGATGAGGAAGAACTGACGCAGGACGACGGCGGCGGCGCGGCGGAGGGACATGGTGCTCAGGACCGCCCCAGCGTGAGGGGCTCTCGGGCCACGGTGATGAACAGCTCCTCGAGGGTGGCCTTACCGTGCTCGCCCGGCAGACTCTTCGGATCGCCCTCGAGCAGGACCTTTCCCCGCGAGACGAAGAGTACGCGGTCGCAGACCTCCTCCACCTCGTACATGTTGTGCGAGGTCCACAGCACGCCGCTGGTGCCTCGCGAGGAGAACTCGCGGATGCGGGCACGGATGTCCCGGGCCGTCGCGGGATCGAGCGAGGCCGTCGGCTCGTCGAGCAGCAGGAGCTGGGGGCTGTTGAGCATCGCCTTGGCCAGGGCCACCCGCGTCTGCTCTCCCGAAGAGAGCACTCCGCACTTCACGTCCCGGAACTTCACCAGATCGAACTCCGTGAGCAGCGCCTCGATGCGCTCGGAGAGCTTCTTCACGCCATAGAGGAGCCCGAAGACGCGCAGGTTCTGCCGCACGGTGAGGTTGCCCGGCAGGGGCGCGTAGACAGCGGCGAAGTTGGTGCGCTCGAGCGCCTGGGTGCGCCGCCGCGCGAGGTCCACGCCCTCGATGTGGATGGTCCCGGAGCTGGGCTCGAGGACGCCGAGGATCATGTTGATGGTCGTGGTCTTCCCGGCGCCGTTGGGCCCCAGGAGTCCGACGATCTCGTTGCGGCCCACCTGGAAGGAGATGCCGTCCACGGCGACGGTGGCGCCATACTGTTTGCGCAGCTCCTGGACCGAGAGCACGGTCGAATTCATGTCCGTCCGCCCTTATCGCGCGCCCCGGGCATCGTCCATCGGAGTCACGTCCAATGCTGGCCTGGCGAACATGGCACCGGGTTTCGGGATGGGCTTGAATGCCGCTCCATGTCCTTGCTGACACTCCAGAAGGCACTTCCCCAGCTCCGGAAGGCGTACAAGGAGCGCCGCCTGATTCCCTTCCTCGGCGCGGGGTTCTCGGCGCCCCTGCGGCTCCCCACCTGGAGCGGGCTCATGAAGTGGATGGGCGAGGGCCTCCAGTTCACGCCGCCGGAGCTCTTCGAGGTGCATGGCAATGCCCAGCAGCTGGCCGGCTACTTCGACCTGGAGCACCCTGAGAAGCTGCCGGGCTTCATCCAGGAGATGGAGCGGCGCTTCCATGCGCCCGAAGTCGAAAGGCGGCGTCGGACCTCCATCCAGCATCGAGCGCTCGCGGACTGCGAGTTCCGGACGATCTACACGACCAACTTCGAGCACCACATCGAGCGGGCCCTACGAGACAGGGACAAGAAGCGGAAGGTCTCGGTGCTCGCCCGGCTCCAGGACTTCATGCGTCCCGTGGATCCGGCCGCGTGCAGCGTCATCAAGTTCCACGGAGACCTGGCATTCCCCGAGACGATCGTCCTGACCGAGAGCCAGTTCTTCGATCGCCACCTCCTGGAGGCCGCGCCCGATCAGCGCCTGCGCAACGATCTGCTCGGCAATGCCTTCCTCTTCCTCGGGTACAGCTTCAGCGATCCCAACATCCGGTACATCTGGCACCGCATGTACCGGCTCCGCCAGGAGAGCATGGAGGGCGCGGACAAGAGCGCCTCGCCCCCACCGGAGCTGCGTTCCTACTGGGTCACCTTTGGCGCGGGCCTCGTCCAGCCCCGGCTGCTCGAGGAATGGCACATCGATGTGATCGAGCTCGACGCGAGCGACAAGTCCAAGAGCGTCGCCGAGCTGCTCAACGCCCTGCACTCCTGAGGCACCGATGCCCACCATCTACTTCAGCACGTCGAACGAGCAGAAGTACGAGGACGTGAAGCAGTGCTTCCTCAGCTGCAAGAACCCTCCGCGGATGCTGTGGCAGAAGGTACCGGAGATGCTCTCCGGCGATCTCGAAGAGGTCGTCCGCACCAAGGCGCTCGAGGCGTACAAGCGGGCGCAGGTACCGCTCTTCGTGGAGCACGGCGGGCTCTACATCGAGTACCTGAAGCAGCTGCCGGGTCCGCTGGTGAAGCCATTCTGGGAGGCGCTGGAGGGAGACCTCTGCGCCATCATCCCCCCGGGAGCCTCGCGCCGCGCCCACGTCATTCAGCAGGTCTGCTACTGCGATGGACGGAAGCTCCAGGTCTTCGAGGGACGCATTGACGGCCGCATCGCCGACCAGAAGGAGGGCACGGGCATCCACTGGGAGCCCGTGTTCATCCCCGACGGTCAGCACAAGACGATGGGGCAGATGTCGATCGCCGAGAAGGTGACCTACAGCGGCAACGCCAAGGCCTACGCGCAGCTCCGGCGCGCGCTCCGCATCCGGTAGCCCACCGCTACCTGAGGTTGGCGTCTCCAGGTGACACGGTCAGGGGCTATCACACCCCCTCGTCCTGGGCGCCCGCAGCGATGACCTCCCACCAAGAGCGGAACATGCTCTGGGTCGTCCAGAACAACCTGTTCAACGAGCGCGGGTTCCATGATTCTGAACCGGATCCCTAGCCCAGCGTGTGCAGCTCCGGCTCCAGCAGCCGGAGCCAGCCGCGCAGGTCGGAAGAAGCCCCCTCCAGGGGGACATTCCGCGCATGCTCCAGCCGCCGGCGGAACTCGGCCCGGCTCCGCTCCGCCTCCGGGCTCCCGGGCGCCGCCGCGCGAGCCTCCACCAGATCCATCGTCGCGTACAGCAGCGTCGCCAGCTCGCGCAGCACCGGATCGTTCTTGATCTCGGGCGCCGAGCCCAGCGCGGAGAATCCCCGGCGCGCCTCGGGCACCGCCCCTCGCGAGGCCTGCACCGCGGCCAGGTGCAGCGCGAACCGCAGCGCGTGCCAGCGCGACACCTGGGCCAGGATCGACGTGGCGCTCATCAGGTGGGACTCGGCCACCTCCAGCGCTCCAGAAGTCAGGAAGGCCCGGCCCAGCTCGCCCCGCGCGCACCCTTCCACGATGCGCATGCCGAGCTGCCGCGCCAGCTCCACCACCGCCTCCAGGTGCTCGCACGCCTCGGCGGGACGATCCGCATCCATCAGACAGCAGCCCAGGTTCAGCCGCGCGAACGCCTGGCCCGAGCGGCTGCCCGCGCCCAGCGCCTTGGCGAGCGCCTCCTCCAGGAAGCCCACCGCCTCCGACGTGCCCCCGGACTCGCCGATGGCCAGCGCCAGGTTGTTGAGGAAGAGCACCTCGAACGTCAGATCGCCCACCGCCCGGAACAGCCCCAGCGCCGCATGCAGGTGTGGCACCGCCGCCCCCGGGCCGCTGCGCACCTGCTCGATGATGCCCAGGTTGCCCACCGCGTAGGCCTCCAGCCACCGATCCCTGCCGGACGGCAGGCTCCGCGCCTCCTGGATGAAGCTCCAGGCCGCGTCCATGTCTCCCTCGTGCCGAGCGACGATCGACAGATCGACCAGGAGCCGCTTCTCGCGCACCCCCTCTCCCAGCGTGTGGAAGAACGCGCGCGCCTCCTCCAGATCCTTCCGAGCATTGGCGAGCTGGCCCGTCTCCAGCCGGGCCCGTCCCCGCACCGCCAGCGCCTCGGCCCGCAGCAACGAGTCCTCCGAGAGCGTCGACGCCTGCTCCAGCGCCCGATCCAGCCGATGCAGCGTGATGCCCACCGGCCCGCGGGAGGTGATGTCCGGCTCGAGCGCCACCAGCGCCTCCAGCGCCCGCTTCACGGACTCCGGTGTCGGCGGCCACGAGGCCAGCGCGTGATCGCACACCGCCAGCAGGTTCTCCCGCTCCAGCGTGAGCCGACGCAGCGCCTCCACCCCACCCCCTCGCGCCGGCCCGCGCAGCTCCCGGGCCGTCGCCAGGTAGTACTCCGCGTGCCGGCCAAGCAGCGCCTCGCTGTCCCCCGTCTCTGCCAGCCGCGCGGAGGCGTACTCACGGATGCTCTCGTACATGCCCAGGCGCAGCTCGCCCGGCAGCCCCTCCGAGGCCCCCGCCCGCAGCAGCGACTTGGACCGCAGCGCCTGGACGATCTCCAGCACGTCCGGCCCACCCGCCGTGGGCGCGAGCACGGACTCGGCGGCCTCCAGGGTGAAGCCTCCTCGGAACACCGAGCACTGCGCCAGCACGTTCTGCTCCGTCACATCGAGCAGGTTCCACGACCAGTCGATCGCTCCCCGGAGCGTCGCCTGCCGCGTCACCGCGTCCCGCTGCCCGCTGCGCAGCAGCTCGAAGCGCTTGGACAGCCGATCCCGGATCTGCCCCACGCTCAGCAACGCCGTGCGCGCCGCCGCCAGCTCGATGGCCAGCGCGATTCCATCCAGCCGCCGGACGATGTCCGCCACCAGCGGCGCCTCCGCCTCCGTCAGCGTGAAGCCCTCCCGAGACGCCTGCGCCCGCCGGACGAACAGGCGCACCGCCTCCGAGCGGGAGATCGTCTCCAGCGTGTGAGCCCCCTCGTCCGGCAGCCCCAGCGGGGCCAGATCCAGGATGCGCTCCCCGGCCAGGCGCAGCGACTCCTGGGAGGTGACGAGGAACCGGGCTTGCGGCGCCAGCACGATCCACCGCCGGAGCGTGGCCGGGACGTGCTCCAGCAGGTGCTCCAGGTTGTCCAGGATGACCAGGGCCGGCCCGCGACCGCTCAGCGCCCGGCCGAGCTGCCCCACCAGCTCCTCCCCCGCGCCGCTCGTCAGGTGCACGCCCAGCGCCTGACCGACGACATGGCAGACGTCCTCGAGCGTCTCCGCCTCGGTGAGATCGCACCACCACACGCCGCCCTCCCAGGTGCGCGTGGTTGCCTCAAGGCTGCCGAAGTGCGTCACGAGCCGGGTCTTCCCCATGCCCCCCGGCCCCATGATGGTGATGAGCCGAGCCCCCTCCGCCAGCCACAGCCGCAGCGTCTCCAGCTCCTCCTCGCGGCCGATGATGTCCCCCGGGTCCTCCGGGAGGTTGCCGCGCCGCTCCTCTCGCACCCGCAGGGACTCGAACCGCCGCTCCGAGAGCGAGAGCGGGAGCACCTCCACCAGCGGGACGGGCTCGGAGATCCCCTTGAGGCGGAAGTCGCCGAGCACGCGCACCGTCGGGCGGCCCAGGCGATCCAGCATGCCGGCCACCTGCGCCCACGCCGCGCCGCTCAGGAGCACCTGCCCGCCGTGGCCCGCATCCGCCACGCGGGCCGCGACGTTCACCATGCGCCCCACGTAGTCCACATTGCCCGTGCGGGGATCCACGCGCAGCTCGGGCTCGCCTACATGCACGCCCATGCGCAGGCGCAGCCCGCGGTACAGCAGCCCCCGAGCCCCCCGCTCCTCCGCGGTCTCGGGCCAGGCCAGCAGCTCCTCCGGCCAGGGAGCGTCCAGCAGCCCCTCCTGAACGTCCAGACACCAGCGCACGGCATCCGCCACCGTGGGGAAGGCGACCATGAAGGAGTCGCCCTGCGTCTTCACCTCATAGCCGGAGGAGGACGCCAGCAAAGAGCGCAGGATCCGATCATGCAGCTCCAGCGCGGCGCGCATGCCGGTGCTGCAACGCTCCCACAGCAAGGTGGAGCCCTGGATGTCCGTGAAGACGAGGGCCACCGTGCCGGACGGGGCTTCCATGGGCATGGCGAGAGCGTTCATGACCGGCTTCTGGCCCCGCGAGACCGTGCACCTGGAACGGTGCCGCAAGGCCCCTCACAAGAGAGGCATCCCCGCGCTACAGGCATCCCCGGATATCGGGAACTGGACGGAGGATCTGCGTGCTGTTGAGCAGCGCACGTCGCTCCCGTTCGGAAGCGAAAACCGGATCATCCAGGAAACGGAGGCACACTTCATTACCGCGTCACGGTTGCCATCTTGTCCCACTGAAAGGACCCCCATGACAGAGATGACCCCCCAGGCGCGGAGCCGTGCTGGAGCGCAGTGCCGAGCGAGTGGAGCAGGCAGGTGGATGCTGGCCGCGGCGTTGCTGGTCGCCGCGACTGCGGGCTGTGGCCCCGTGGAGGACTCGTCCGAGCCCTCCTCGCTGAGCACCGGGAGCCAGGAGCTCGACTCGATGAACGGGCTCAGCGCCAACGGGCTCAGTGCCAACGGCTTGTCGGCCAACGGGCTCAGCGCCAACGGGCTGGCCACCAACGGGCTGGCGACGGCGAGCTTCAAGGCCTGGTTCGGAGCGGATCCGGCCCTGGGAGACATGGTGATGCGCTACCTCGTGAGGTGCGCCGTCCCCGCGGGAGAGACGCGGTCCCATGTCGATGCGAGCACGGGCCAGCGCTACACGTGGAGCGGGAGCCTCGGCCTGGCTCCGAGGTGGGCCCGTGGCGCCGTCGCCAGCCGCACCGAGCAGCAGATCATCAGCGCCTGCCTGATGGCGCATGTGAACCGGTATGGAGAGAGCGTCCCCATCTCCGTGCTGGGGCACGACGCCGACGGCGACATCATTCCCTACAGCCGCCGCGAGCTCGGCAACTACGTGGCGCGAGAGGCCTGCTTCTTCGGCAACCTCTTCACGCAGGAGGGGCTCTACTTCGGCACGGACCAGCTCGTGGGCAACCACTCCATGTACCTGACGCGGGCCTGCGCCGGGCTGGGAGGCGGCTCCGCCACGGCGTGCGCGCCCATGCGCTTCGTCGGCGACTGCTGGTCGAGCTGCGTGCGCGATCCCCGCGGCCCGTTCTACTGGAGCTGCAGCCACAACGGGGTGAGCTACCCGGCCATCACCACCCGGATGCGCGCCGCGGACTACGTGGAGCTCTTCAAGGACAACGACTGACTCAGCGCCCGCGGCGCCCGGGCTTGAACTTGCCGCGGGACTTCGAGGGCTTCCCTCCGCCTCCCGCGCCCTTGCGCTTGCCCGCGGGCGCGGCCCGGCTCGACTTCTTCCCACCGGGTGCGGCCTTGCGCGCGGGACGCGTCTCCCGAGGCTCGCGAGACGGCAGCTCGAACGCGGCGCGAGGCGCCTCGGTGGGCTGGCGCTCCTCGCTCTTGTTCGCGCGCCGGGCCGCCAGCGCCCGAAGGCGATCGAACCCCGGTGGCGGTGTCGGCGGAGGCGCATCCGCCATGAAGGCCGCCAGCGGATCTCCCTCGGCGATGGGGTGGGGCTCGGGACGCCACGTCGAGCCCGGCGCTTCGGCCTCCCGCGCTCGCTCCGCCTCCTGCACCGGGCGCACGACGAAGCGCCGCCGCGGCGTGCCGTCCGCCGGCTCGGGTGCCGCCGCTCGAGGCTCGGGCCGCCGAGGCTCCTGCTCCCGCCCGGCGCCGCGCTCACCCTGCCAGCGCTTGCGGTCGGCCTTGCTCGGAGCCGCCTCCTCCCGCTGGCCGGCTCGCACGAAGCGCCGGCGCTTCTCCTCGAACCGAGGCGCCTCCTCCCGAGGTTCCTCGCCCTTGCCCCCCCGCCCTCGCGGCTCCTGGGACACCACGCCGAACCGGGGCTCCTCCGCGTCCGGCCGCCACGGCCCGAACCGGCTCCCGGGACGCCCGGGGCGCTGGGCCCGCTCGCGGCGCGTCACGGGCTTGCCATCGATCTCCAGGGGCTCGAAGTCGATCTGCCGCCGCTCCGGGCTCACCGACGCCAGCCGCACGCGGCACTTCTGCCCCACGCGGATGCGCCGCCCGTCCGGGAACACCAGCGCGTGCAGCATCTTGTCCAGCTTCCCGCCGAACCCGAGCGTCTCGAGCTTGACCAGGCCCTCCACGTGCTCGGTGTCCAGCTCCACGAAGCAGCCGAACTCGGCCAGGCCGGAGATGGTGGCGTCGAACTCCTCGCCCACGCGGTCCTTCATCAGCAGCGTGGCGTAGAAGGACACCACCTCGCGCTCCACCTGCATGGCGGCGCGCTCGCGCTCGGAGCTCTGCTCGGCCATCTCCTCCAGCTGGGCCTCCTCGCGCTCCAGGTGCGCCTGAGAGCGCTTCTTGCCCTTGCGCACCCAGTGCGCCTTGAGCAGCCGGTGCACCAGCAGATCCGGGTAGCGGCGGATGGGCGAGGTGAAGTGCAGGTAGTGCTCCGCGGCCAGGCCGTAGTGCCCCACCCGCGAGGCCGAGTACACCGCCTGCATCATCGAGCGCAGCAAGAGCTGGTTCAGCGCGCGCTGCTCCGGGTGGCCCTCGAGCTGGGAGATGAACGCGTCCAGCTCCTTGGAGGACACCCCGTCCTCGAAGCGCAGCTTGAAGCCGTACGCCTGCGCCAGCGCGGCGAAGGCGGCCAGCTTCTGCTCGTCCGGCTCGCCGTGGAAGCGGTAGACGGTGGGCAGCCCCTCGTCCTGGAAGAACTTCGCCACCGCCTCGTTGGCGGCCAGCATGCACTCCTCGATGAGGCGGTGGCTCTCCTTGCGCTCGCGCTTGTCCATGCGCTCGGGCAGGCCGTCCTCGCCCATCACCACCTTGTGCTCGGGCAGATCGAAGTCGATGGCGCCCCGCTCCTTGCGCATCTTCCGGAGCGCGCGGGACACCGCCAGCAGCCGCTCGAAGAGCGGGCGCAGCGAGTTGCGGTGGGGCACGTCCTTGCCGTCCAGGACGTCCTGCACCTCGTTGTACGTGCACCGGGCCACGCTGCGCATCACGCCCGGGTACAGCTCATAGGAGCGCAGCTGGGCGCGCGCGTCGAACACCATGTCCGCCACCATGCACAGCCGATCCTCGTCCGGCCGCAGCGAGCAGATGCCGTTGCTCAGCCGCTCCGGCAGCATGGGCAGCACGCGGTCCGGCAGGTACACCGAGGTGGCCCGGCGCAGCGCCTCCGCGTCCAGCGGCCGGCCCTCGCGCACGTACTGCGTCACGTCCGCGATGGCCACCACCAGCCGCCAGCCCGAGCCGTGGGGCTCGGCGTACACCGCGTCGTCGAAGTCCCGCGCGTCCTCGCCGTCGATGGTGATCAGCGGCATGGTGCGCAGATCCCTGCGCCCCTCGGCTCGCGCCTCCTCGTCGGTGACGGCCGGGCCCACGCTGTCCGCCTCGTCCATCACCTCGGGCGGGAACTCGTCGTTGAAGCCCTGGCCGTAGGCGATGGAGAGCACCTCGGCGCTCGGATCCCCGGGCCGGCCCAGCGAGCCGGCCACCTCGCCGAACAGCCCCTCGCCCTCGTCCAGCATCCGCGCGCCCACGCCCAGGCGCACCTTCACCAGGTCGCCCTGCCGCGCCATCTGGGTGCGCGGGACGCGGATGGGGCCCGGCAGCGTGTTGTCGCTCGGCAGCACCAGAGCGTGCCGGCCCTGCTCCGAGTACACCCCCACCACCAGCTCTCGGCGCCGCTGCACCACATCCACCAGTCGGCCCTCCAGCCGCCCGGGGCGCCCGGACACCTCCACGAGGACGCGATCGTTGTCCAGCGCGCGCGCGGCCTCCGCCGGAGGCAGGAACACGTCCTCGCCCTCGCCGGACAGCGGCCGGACGAAGCCGAAGCCATCCCGGTGGACGCTGAGGATGCCCTCCACCTGCGTGCGCTCGGCCCTGGTGGGGATGGGCCCCTTGCGGCCCTTGCGGCGCTCGGGCTCGGCGGGCTCGGCGCGGCGGTGCTCGAGCCGGAAGCGCTTGCCCTCCTTGAGGATGTGGCCCTGACGGACCATCTCCCGCAGGGTGCGCTTGAGGGTCGTCTGCTGCCCGGCGTGCATGCCGGCCAGCCGCAGGAGCTCCTTGACTCCCAGCGGGTGGTCGGCGTCGGAGAGGATCTGTCTCAGCTGCTCAGGGGATGGATTCACAAGGAACCTGGGCGCGGGCCCTTCCGCTCATGAAACGGGTAGGCCCTGGCCCGCTGGACGGGAACCCCCCAGGCAGCCGTGCTCGGCCCCTGGGCTGCTCCCGGTCCTGTCAGCCGCTCACGGCTTGACGGTGACGTTGATCTTGAACGAGCGCTCCACGACGCCCGGAGTGAAGGCCTTCGCCAGGAAGAACTCCATCTCCGAGGTGCCGGGGTTGCGCGGGGTGAAGAAGAACTCGCGGGTGCCGGCGCTGCCACCCTCGTCCGGCTCGTAGCGCGCCTCGCGCAGGCCCACGCGCTTGGCCGCCGTGGGCTCGATGGCCCACGTGTAGCCGGGCTGCTCCTGGAGCCGCACGGTGAGGCCGTGGTTGAGCTTCACCTCCACGGAGGTGGGCACCTCGCCCTCCACGTGGACGATCTCCATGTCCTCGCGGGACACGCGGGCCTCGGGCGGACGCGGCTCGAAGTTCTCGACGAGGATCTTCCCGCCCCAGCCGGAGGACTTCTCCACCACGCCCGTGAGGAAGAGCAGCTGCCCCACGTACTTGCGCATGCCCTTGGTGCCCTTGCCCTCGAGGATGAAGGACACCTGCTGCCGGGTGCCGGCGTTGGAGACCACGAGCACGAAGTCCTCGCCCGTCATCTCCAGGTTGCCGCGCAGCGAGGCGAAGCCCTTGATGCCCGAGCCCATGCCGGCGCTCGTCACCATGGACACCTCGCCCGGGGACAGGAAGCGCAGCTTGGCCTCGGTCTCGGCCGGCGGGGGCGCGGGGGCCTCGGCCTCCGGCTTCTTCGCCGAGTACTTGCGCACGTCCACCGTGCCGCCGTAGTTCGTCGTCTTGCGGATCAGCCCGCTCACGGAGACCTTGTGGTCCACGTAGGCCGGCAGCACTTCCTGATCCGGGCCCTGGAGCAGGAACGTCAGCTCGCGCTTGTCGCGGCCCACCACCAGCAGGTGCGGCATGCCGTCGGTCACCACGAGCCGGCCCTTGAGGCTGCCCTCGCCGAACACGCCGCGGCCCTCGCCCGCCGACAGCAGCTGCTCCATCTCCCGCTTGGTGAGCGCGTCGCCCACCGGAGGCAGCTTGGTGGCGCGCGGCCGGGGCTTCTCCTGGGCCGGAACCGCCGGCGCAGACGAGCCGCCCTTGCCCTTGGCCGCACCCGCGGGCGCCTTGGCCTTGGCCTCGGCCTTCTCGCCCTTGGCGGCCTTCTCGCCCGGAGCCTTCTCGGCCACGGCCTTCTCGGCCTTGGGCGCCGCCTCGCCCTTCTCGGCGGTCTTGGTCTTTGGAGCAGCGGCCTTCGCGGCGCTCTTGGGCGCGCTCTTCGAGGCCGACTTCGTCGCGGGTGCTTTCCCCTTGGTCACTTCTGCCACCTTCTCCTTGACGGCCTTGACCACTTTCGTCGCCGTCTTCGCCACCCGCTCACTCGCGTTCTTGAGAAGCTCCAGCCGCGCGGCCTTGTCCTTCTTGGCAGCGGGGGTCGCCTTCTTGGCCCCAGACTTGGGCTTGGCCATCGACGCTGTCTCCTTGGGATCCCGTGTTATTTCAACGGGTTGGCGGATCTCCCCTGGCACGGGGGCGTGTCGCGCGATCAACGTCGCTTGTAACGGTGATCAGCGGGACTGTCAAACAAAGTCTTGAATTTCCTAGAGACTTCGATCTCAGTGCGCCCATGAGCACTGGATCCGATCTGCTGCCGGCGGAGGACGCGCGAGCCCGAGCGCTCGCCCTGGCCTCCCCTCTTCCCGTGGAGTGGGTGCGCCTCGAAGAAGCCCTCGGGCGAGCGCTGGGCGCGGACGTGCTCGCGCAGCGCACGCTACCACCGTGGGACAACTCCGCCATGGACGGCTACGCGGTGCGAAGCGCCGATCTCTCCGGTCCGCCGCCCGTCCGGCTGGCCGTGGGAGAGATCATCCACGCGGGGCAGACACCTCGCAGCGAGCTGCGCCCGGGCGTCTGCGCCCGGATCATGACGGGCGCGCCGCTGCCCGCCGGAGCGGACGCGGTGGTGATGCAGGAGCGCACCCGGCCCCTCCAGGGCGCCGAGGGCCCGGCCGTGGAGATCCTCGAGGCCGTGTCGGCGGGGAACTTCGTCCGCCCCCGAGGCGAGGACGCCCGGGCCGGCGAGCCGCTGCTCGGGCGAGGCACGCCGCTGGGCATCCCGGAGCTGGGGCTGATCACCGCCCAGGGCCTGCTCACGGTGCCGGTCCCGCGCCGCCCCCGGGTGGCCATCCTCTCCACCGGGGACGAGCTGTGCCGCGCCGACGAGGCCCCCGAGGGCCGCATCGTCGACACCAACGCCCCCTCCCTCGCGCTGGCGGTGGCGAGGGCCGGAGGGCTCCCCACCCTGCTGGGCATCGCCCGGGACACCCAGGAGGAGGTGTCCGCGCGCCTGGCGGAGGCCCAGGGCTTCGACGTGGTGCTCACCAGCGCGGGCGTCTCCGTGGGAGAGCGCGACTTCGTGAAGGCCTCCCTCCAGGAGCAGGGCGTGGAGATGAACTTCTGGCGGGTGGCCATCAAGCCCGGCAAGCCGCTGGCCGTGGGCCGCAAGGGCCGCACGCTCTACTTCGGGCTACCGGGCAACCCCACCTCCTCCCTGGTCACCTTCGAGCTGTTCGTCCGCCCGGTGCTCCGGCGGCTGCTCGGCCACTCGGACGTGGAGCCACCCCGGGTGGCCGGCCGCCTGGACGGCGAGCTGCGTAAGGCGCCCGGGCTGGCGCACTACATCCGTGTAGCGGCCAGCTGGCGTGAGGGCGAGCTCTGGGCCCGGCCGCTCGCCACCCAGACGTCAGGGGCGCTGCGCTCGGCGGCCTCGGCCACCCACCTGCTCCACTTCCCCCGGGAGGCAAGCAGTCTGGCTCATGGGGGGCATGTCGTTCTCTTGCCGGTCTCCTGGAGCGCGTGAGCAACGTTCAGTCCCCAAGGGCATCCAACCTGTTGGGACTCTGGGCAGTCCCTTGACTTGAACCCCAACGAACCCCGAAAAAGGGTTCCCCTCTTGGGAGAACGTCTCATCATGTCCGACACTCGTCCACCCCAGGTGCTCCCCTCGCGCAAGCCGACCCAGAACCTGGAGCGGTACTCGGAGGCGGACATCCCCACCGAGCGAGGAATGCTCCGCACGGTGGTCTTCCGGGACCGGCGTAACGGCCGCGAGCACATCGCCATGGTGGTGGGCGACGTGGCCAAGGAGGGGGTGCCCGTCCGGGTGCACTCCGAGTGCCTGACCTCCGAGGTGTTCGGCAGCCTCAAGTGCGACTGCCGCCAGCAGTTGGACCGGGCCCTGGACTTCATCACCCAGGGGGGATGTGGGGTAGTCCTGTACCTGCGTCAAGAGGGACGCGGCATCGGTTTGGGCAACAAGATCAAGGCCTATGCCCTGCAGTCCAAGGGGTACGATACGTACGAGGCCAACCGGCAGCTGGGTTTCGCGGATGATCTTCGCAGCTATGATATTGCAGCGGAGATGCTGCGGTCCCTGGATGTCCGGTCGGTGGACCTCATTACGAACAACCCATTGAAGATCGCCGGGCTGGTGGAGGAAGGCATGCCGGTGCGGCGTCGAATCCCTTCCCGGACCGAGCACAATCCGCATAACGTCGGATACCTGAAGACCAAGCGCGAGCGCACGGGGCACCTGATTGAGCTCTTCGCCGAGGAAGACACCGAAGCAAAAGCCGGCTGAGAAGCCGCTGCGGAAGTCCCGCGCCCAGGAGGCCGCGCGCCGGGTGAAGGCTGCGGTGAAGCGGGCCAACGGCGCACCGGCGAAGACGCACTTCCACGTCCGCTTCTGGGGCGTGCGTGGATCCATTCCCTCTCCCGGCCCGCATACGCGGCGCTACGGCGGCAACACCCCGTGCGTGGAGATGCGCGTGGGCGACTCGCTGCTGGTCTTCGATCTGGGCACGGGCGCGCGGGTACTGGGCGACTCGCTGATGGCCAAGGGGCAGCCGGTGAGCGCCTCGGTCTTCCTGTCGCACTACCACTACGATCACCTGCAGGGCCTGCCCTTCTTCAAGCCGATCTTCGTGCCGCACAACGCCTTCACGTTCTACGGCGCCACGCGCAACGGGCAGACGGTGAAGCAGATCATCTCGGGGCAGATGACGCAGCCCTACTTCCCGGTGACGGCCGACGGCGTGTTCCGGGCGCAGCTGAGCTACCACGACATCCAGGCCGGCGAGGCGCTCACGGTGGGCTCGGCGCAGGTGAGCACCCTGGAGCTGAACCACCCGGGCGGCAACCTGGGCTACCGCGTGGAGTGTGATGGCCGCTCGGTGGTGTACGCCACGGACATCGAACACGGCGGCGGCGACGAGGAGCGCTTCTTCGAGTTCGCCCGCGGCACGGACCTGCTCATCTACGACTCGATGTACACCGAGGACGAGTACTGCGGGCGCCGGGGCGGGCCACCGCGCACGGGCTGGGGCCACTCCACGTGGCAGGCGGCGGTGCGCGCGGCCAACGAGTCCCAGGCGAAGACGCTGGTGCTCTTCCACCACGATCCGGAGCGCGACGACACGGAGATGAACCGGCTGGTGCGCCAGGTGCGCAAGCACCGCCCCGAGGTCATCGCCGCGCAAGAGGACATGACCCTCACGCTGTGAGGGCGTGGCTCACGGGGCTGACGGCTACTCGGGGAGCGCCGTCGCGCGCTTCACGCCCTCGCGCAGGCCGCGGTACTCCAGCCGCTCCAGCGCGGTGCGGACGTCCAGCCACTCGTGGGCGTCGTGCTCGGCGCTGAGCCGCACCTCCTGGCCCTCCGGACACCAGGCCGCGAACGCCGTCTCCTCCACCAGCATCGGCGGGAGGATCTCTCCCAGCGCGAAGGCATGCTGGTAGTCCAGCGCTCGCACCGGGACGTCCAGGCCGGTCTCCTCCTTCAGCTCCCGCGCGGCGGTCTTCTCCGGCGTCTCGCCCGGCTCCACCCGGCCGGTGATCGTCTGCCAGAAGCCTCCGCGCTCGGGGATGCGGCGCACCAGGAGCACCCGGGCGTCGGCCCCGCGTCCTCGCAGCAGGGCAATGCTCACCGTGCGCACGGGGATGCCGGCGTCGCGGCGCTCGCTCTCGAAGACGGAGCAAAAGTGGCGGGCGAGCGTCTCCTCCACGTCCGGCACGGAGACGCGGTGGCCCAGCTCGCGCTGCATGGAGGTGACTCCCGCCTCGCGGATGCCGCACGGCACGATGAGGTTGAAGTGCGGCAGGTGCGTGTTGACGTTGAGCGCGAAGCCGTGCGTCGTCAGCCACCGGGAGATGTGGATGCCGATGGCGGCGATCTTCCGAGCGTCCGGCGAGCCCTCCTGGCCCAGCCACACCCCCGGCCACTTGGGGATGATGCCGGCCTGGAGCCCGTACTCGGCGAGCGACTGGATGATGCAGCGCTCCACGTCGCGCACGTAGCGCCGCACGTCCTGGCGCTCCTTGGGCAGCAGGAAGATGGGGTAGCCCACCACCTGGCCCGGCCCGTGGTAGGTGACGTCGCCGCCCCGGTTGGTCTCGAAGAGCTCGACACCCTCGGTGCCCAGCTGCTCGTCGTTGGAGAGGATGTTCTCCCGCTTCGCGCCCCGCCCCAGGGTGAGGACGGGCGGGTGCTCCAGCAGGAGCAGCGAGTCTCCGATGAGCCCCTGCTTCCGCGCCTCCGCGAAGCGCTGCATGAGCGTGAGGCCGTCCTCGTACTCCACGCGGCCCAGCCTGTAGACCGTGAGCGTGTTCACACCGTTCCCTTCCGTCGGCCCCGCCGGCTCGGCTTCTTCGCCGTCCCCTTCCCCACCGCGCCCCGGCTCTCGGCCTTCTTTCCCGACGCCTGCTTCTGCTCTCCCTCCAGGCTCCAGGAGCCCGCCAGCACTCGAGCCAGCAGGGCATTCAGCTCATGCCCGGCGCGAGCCGAGCGCGCGGCCTCCGTGGCGAAGGCGGAGAGCACCCCGTCCGACAAGGAGAGCTCCGCGCCGCGCAGGGCCAGCCGCCGGCGAGCGATCTCCAGGAACTCGGCCTCGGTGGGCACCTGGAGCGGGATGGCGACCTGGACCAGCTCGAGCAGCTCCAGCGGCACCGAGTCGAGCACCGCCGCCGACAGGACGCTGGTGGTGAACACCGGCAGGCTGCCCGTGGCACCGCGCAGCACGAGGCTGGGCGCCTCCAGCGAGCCCCGAGCGCTCATCAGCACCGTCCGCTCCGGGTACCGGGCGATCAAGGAGGAGAGCCGCGTCCAGTCGTCGGACATGTACCGGTCCACATCCTCCAGGAGCACCACCTCGCTGCCGCCGCCCTGCTCCAACGTGTCGAGCGTGACGATCGTCCCGCGATCCTCGCGCTCCAGCTCCCGGAACCAGACGGTCTTCCCGGTGCCCTCGGGGCCGATCACCAGCAGCCGGCGCGCACCGGCCTGAACGGCCCGCTCCAGCAGCTCCCGGGCCTCCTGCTGGCCGATGAGGGGCATCGCCTCGGACGAGGCGCTCTTGCGCCGGGCGGCCCGAGGACGCGCCACGGCCGTGTCCTCCAGGGAGAGCAGCCCTCGGGACTCCGTGACGCACGCGGCGCAGATGAAGGAGCCGGTGGGGCCCGCGACCAGCTCGCCCACCTCGGCGCTCGGACGACAGCAGAAGGAGCACCAGGCATCGATCGCCGGATCGGCCCGGGTCGGTCCTCGATCGATCAGGCCAGGCTCCTCCGCGCGCGACTCCTCCGCCGGAGCGTCCTCCTGGTACTCCTCTGCCGCGGGAGCCTCCCGTGGCTCGGAGGCGGGCTCATAGGCGTCGATCTCCACATCCGCCACCAGGGCTCTGACGTCTCCCACGACGAGCGGCCTCACCTGCAGCGTCACGTCGGTGGCGTGGCCCCGGGGGAGCCCCACGGCCTCCTCCTCCTCCGGTCGCTCCGACTCCTCGACCGGGCGCAGCTCGAGCTCGTCCCGCGCGTCAGACTCGTCGACCGACCACTTTCGCGGAGCCATGTCATCCTCCTGGGCGTGCTGGCGCGCCCACTCGAGCGCCCGGCGGCTCGCGTCCTGGAGCTCCGGGGCCTTGGCGGCTCCGGCGCGAGGCTCCTCGACGTTCCAGCGCCGCACCTCGTCCTGGACCTCAGCCTCCACCTCGGAGGCCCCCGCGTTCCGCAGCGCCTCCTCGATGAGCCGCTGACGCTCGGCCAGCTCTTCGGGGGCCGACCTCAGCTGCCGCACCCCTGCTTCGGACCCGTCACCCTCCGTCTGGAGAGCCCCGGCGATGGGGCTGTCCGACAGCTGCTCCAGCCGCCCGAGTTCCTCGGCGACATCGCTCCGGCTCGGGTCCAGCTTCCGGGCATGCCGCAGCAGGTGGAGCGCACGCGGCATGTTGCCCGAGCGCCGGAGGAGCTCGGCCGCCTTGCGCAGCTCGGAGATGGCGCCTGCCTTGTCGCCCCTCAGCTCCGCCGCCTGGGCGGCGCGGATGTGGTCACGAGGATTGGCCATGGAAGCAGCGTAACCCGGCCCCAGGCCCGGCGCTTCGTCCAACCGACCTAGGACATGGCGAGGAACAGCATGTCCGGGTTCTCGAGATACTTGATGACCTCGTAGACGAACTCGGCGGCCACCGAGCCGTCGATCACCCGGTGATCGCACGACAGCGAGAGGTTCATCATCTCACGCACGACGATCTCGTCGTCCTTGACCACCGGGCGCTTGCGCAGCCGGTGGACGCCGAGGATGCCCACCTCGGGGTGGTTGATGATGGGCGTGGCGAACAGGCCGCCGCTCTGGCCCAGCGAGGTGATGGTGAACGTGCCGCCGGTCAGCTCGTCCATCTTCAGCTTGCGCTCGCGGGCCGCGACCCCCAGGCGAGCGATCTCCTGGGCCAGCTCCCTCAGCGTCAGCCGGTCCGCGTTGCGCACCACCGCCACGGTGAGCCCGTCCGGCGTCTGCGCCGCGATGCCGATGTTGTACTCGCCGCGGACGACCAGCTCCTGCGCCCCCTCGTCGAAGTTGGCGTTGAGGTGGGGGTACTTCTTCAGCGCGGCGATCACCGCCTTCACGATGAACGGAAGGTAGGTGAGCTTCGTCTCGTCGCCCGTGGCCTGGAGCTGCTGGTTGAGGCGCTTACGCAGGGCCACCAGGTCCGTGCCATCCACCTCCTCGACGAAGGCGAAGTGCGGCATGGTGAACTTCGACCGCACCATCTTCTCCGCGATCTTCTTGCGCAGGCCGCGCATCGGGATGCGCTCGTCGGCGCGGCCGGCGGCCACCGGGGGCGCCGGAGGAGGCGCGGAGGGACGCGCCTGGGCCGGAGCCTCGGAGACGACGTTGCCCGAGGACTTGCCCTCCAGGGCGGCGACGACATCCGCCTTCGTCACCCGGCCCTGCGGACCGGAGCCGGAGATCTCCGCCAGGTTCAGCCCGTGCTCGCGGGCCATGCGGCGGGTGAGCGGCGTGGCCAGCACCTTGGTCGCGGGGACGGCGCCGTTCCCATTCTTCGCGGCCAGGGGCTCGGACTTCTCCGGGGTGGCGGCGGGAGCAGCGGGGCCGCCGTGCGCGCCATGGCCCTCGGCCTGGGCGGGAGCGGCGCCCTCCACGTCGAGGGTGACGAGGAGCTGGTGGACCTTGGCCATCTCGCCCTCCTTGCCGTGCGTCTTGAGGACGCGGCCGGCCTTGGGGCTGGGCACGGTGACGGTGGCCTTGTCGGTCATCACCTCGGCGATCACGTCGTCTTCCTTGATCGAGTCGCCTTCCTTCACGTGCCACTTGACGAGCTCGCCCTCCATCACGCCTTCGCCGAGGTCGGGGAGCTTGAATTCGAAGAGAGCCATGGGGTGAGGGTTCCGTCCTTCTTGGGGGGAAACGGGACTCGAGGTGGGACTGCCGGGAAGGGCTAGCCGATGCGCTCCAGGCGCTCGCGCTCCATCAGGCCCTTCATGAAGAACTCGGCGGCGCGGTAGCTGGAGCGCACCAGCGGGCCGCTGGCCACGTAGAGGAAGCCGTAGGACTCGGCGAGCTTCTTGTACGACTCGAACTGCGCCGGAGTGACGAAGCGCTCCACCCGCAGGTGGTACTGCGAGGGCTGCAGGTACTGGCCCAGCGTGAGCACGTCCACGCCCGCCTCGCGCAGATCCTTGAAGGTCTGCTCCAGCTCGGCGTCCGTCTCGCCCAGGCCCACCATCACGGAGCTCTTGGTGTAGAGCCCCTCGGGGCGCTTCTTGAGGTACTCGAGCACGCGCAGGGACTGGCGGTAGGTGGCGCGGCGGTCGCGCACGGTGGGCGTGAGGCGCTCCACGGTCTCCACGTTGTGGGCCACCACGTGCGGGCGGGCCTCGGCCACCGTGGTCAGGTCCTTCTCCACGCCCTTGAAGTCGGGGATGAGCACCTCGACGATCGTCTTGGGCGACTCGCGGCGCAGCTCCCGGATGGCGGAGGCGAAGTGGCTGGCGCCGCCGTCCGGCCGGTCATCGCGGTTCACGGACGTGACGACGATGTACTCCAGGTCCATCTCCTTGACGGCCTGGGCCAGGTGGATGGGCTCCATCGGATCCAGCGGCGGCGGCGCGCCCACCTTCACGTGGCAGAAGCGGCAGGCGCGGGTGCAGACCTCGCCCATCAACATCACCGTGGCGGTGCCCCCGCCCCAGCACTCGGCGATGTTGGGGCAGCGCGCCTCCTCGCACACCGTGGACAGCTTCGTGCGGCGGACGATGGACTTCACCCGCTCGTAGCCCTCTCCGTGGGGCAGGCGCACCTTCAACCACTCGGGCTTTCGAGTGCTCTCGGAGACCTGGGGAAGAGGGAACCGATCGGGAGTCGCCATGGGTCGCGGGCCTTCTAAGGTGGGGTCAAAAGCAGGGTCAAGCAGGAAGCCTCTAACGCGGAGCGTCAGCTGTGACAAAGGCTTCTGGAACGTCCCGGTTTGCTTAACGCCGGACGGCCCGGCCAGCACTGCGGCACCCTCGGGCGATGCCCAGGTTGTTCGCATGGAGACGGGGCGCATCCACCTGGGCACCAGCGGGTACGTGTACAAGCACTGGAAGGGGATCTTCTATCCCCCCAAGCTGCCAGCCAGCCGCTGGCTCCCCTACTACGCCCGCGTCTTCTCCACGGTGGAGCTGAACGCCACGTTCTACCGGCTGCCCACCGCGGAGGCCGTGGACTGCTGGCGCGATCAGGTGCCGCCGGGCTTCAAGTTCGCCTGCAAGGGCAGCCGCTTCCTCACGCACATGAAGCGGCTGACGGACGTGGGGCTGGGGCTGGAGCGCTTCTTCGAGGTCATCCACCGGCTGGGGCCCAAGCTGGGGCCCGTGCTCTGGCAGCTCCCGCCGCACATGAAGAACCCGGATCCGGAGCGGCTGAACCACTTCCTCTGCCACCTGCCGCACGACCTCCAGCACGCCTTCGAGTTCCGCGACGCCGCCTGGTACCACCCGGAGGTGCTGGAGGTGCTCGACGAGTGGGGCGCCGCCGTGTGCGAGCATGACCTGTGCCCCGAGCCTCCCTCCTTCGTCACGGGAGGCTGGCGCTACCTGCGCTTCCACGGCACCACGTCGAAGTACTCGGGGCTCTACGGCCGCAAGGCGCTGCACACCGTGGCGAGGGATCTCGATGGCTGGCGGCGCGCGGGCTACACCGCGTGGGTCTACTTCAACAATGATCTCCAGGGACACGCGCTGCTGGACGCGTTCGAGCTCGCGGATCTGCTCGGCGAGCCCGTGCACCTGCCTCCGCACGCGCCTCCTGTAGAGGAGGCTCCCCTCACCTCGCTTCCGGCTGCTGCTCCAGGAAGCCCCTGAGCGTGGCGAGCACCTGGGTCAGCTCCCGCTCGACGGTGGAGACCCTCGCCGGGACGACCGACGTGTCGCGCTCCTCCAGGGCGACCTCGAGCTGCCGCGCATGGTCCCGGAGCAGCTCGGCGCCGACGGTGGCCGCCAGCCCCTTCAGGGAGTGCGCCGCGCGCACCGCCCCCTCCGCGTCTCCCTCGTCGCGGGCGGTGCGGAACTGCTCCAGACAGGCGGGAGCGTCGCCGAGGAAGATCCTCGCCACCTGCCGGTACAGCTCCGTGTCCCCGTCCAGGTTCATCAGCGCGTCGGCCATGTTCACGTGACGGGAGCCCGGCTGAGCCGCCGCCTCGGACACGGCGGCGCTCCCGGGTGACTCGGGCGCCTTCCCCTCGCCCCCGGTGCGCTGCGCGAGCCACCTGCCCAGGGTCTGGTAGAGGCGATGGGCGTCGATCGGCTTGCTCAGGTGATCGTCCATGCCCGCCTCCAGGCTGCGCTCGCGGTCGCCCTCCAGGGCGTTGGCCGTCATGGCGATGATGGGCAGCCGGGCGAAGCGGGGGTTGCGCCGGATGCGGCGGGTGGCCTCGTAGCCATCCATCATGGGCATCTGGCAGTCCATCAGGACGGCGTCGTAGCGGCCGTGCTCCAGGCGCTCGATGGCCTCGCCACCATGGCAGGCGATGTCCACCTCCAGGCCGGCGCGCCGCAAGAAGTGCAGCGCCACCTCCTGGTTCAGGCGATTGTCCTCCACCAGGAGGATCCGCCCGCCGCGCAGGTGGCTCAGCACGGGCTGGGCGCGCCGCTCGCGGCGGCGAGACTCCAGCGTCGTCCGAGTGGAGGAACGCCCCAGGGCCTGCAGGATGGAGTCCAGCAGCGTCGACGCCGTCACCGGCTTGTTCACGTACGCCTGGACGCCGGCGGCGTGGGCCTTCTCGGCGATGACGGGGCGCTCGTCCATGGACGCCATGATGACGGTGGGCACGCGCACCAGGTCCTGGCGCTGGTGGAGCCGCCGGCTGGTCTCGATGCCGTCGATCCCGGGCATGTGGTAGTCGAGCAGCACCAGATCATAGGGCTGACCGTTCACGCCCCGCGTCACCTCCTCCAGGGCGGACTGGCCTCCCTCCACGGTGCGCACCGTGAAGCCGAACGAGGCGCACATGGAGCCCAGGATCTCGCGGGAGCTCGCGTTGTCGTCCACGACCAGCACCCGCAGATCGCGCGGCGCCACCGGCTCCTGTGCGCTCCGGCCGTCCTGGGGGGTGGCGAGCCGGGCCAGGGAGAGCTCGAACCAGAAGCAGCTGCCCTTGCCGGGCTCGCTCTCCACGCCCATGCGCCCGCCCATCAGCTCCACCAGCCGCTTGCTGATGGCCAGGCCCAGCCCGGTGCCGCCGTACTGGCGCGTCACCGAGCTGTCCGTCTGGAAGAAGGACTGGAAGAGGCGCGGCAGGTGCTCCCGCGCGATGCCGATGCCCGTGTCCCGCACGGAGAACCGGCAGAGCACGCGGCCTTCCTGCTCGGACACCTTCTCCGCGCGGACGACTACCTCTCCCGCGGGGGTGAACTTGAGCGCGTTGCCGATCAGGTTCTGGAGGATCTGCCGCAGCCGCAGCGGATCTCCCGCCAGGCCGCCCGAGAGCTCCGGCGCCACATCGAACAGCAGCTCGAGCCCCTTGTCCCGGGCGGTGCTGGCGAACACGTCCGCCAGCCCCGAGATGAGCTCGTGCAGGGACACCGGCACGCGCTCGATCTCGAGCTTGCCGGCCTCGATCTTCGAGAAGTCCAGGATGTCGTTGATGATCCCGAGCAGGCTCTGCGCCGAGCGGCTGGCCTTGACGATGTACTCCTGGCTCTCGTCCAGGGACTGGGCGTCGAGCGCGAGTTGCGTCATGCCGAGGATGGCATTCATCGGCGTGCGGATCTCGTGGCTCATGTTGGCCAGGAACTCGCCCTTGGAGCGGTTGGCCTGCTCGGCGGACTCCTTGGCCTGGCGCAGCTCCTCCTCCGAGCGGCGGCGGGCGTGCAGGTTCTCCAGCGAGGCGTTGAACCAGCCCACCATCTTGCCGATCTCGTCCTGGGACTCCGGCGGTGGCAGGGGCTGCACCTGCTCCAGCCGATCCTGCTGGATGTGGCGGAAGCCCTCCGAGATGGCGCGGATGGGCGCCACCACCTTGCGCGAGTAGAAGACGGCCACCGCGCCGATGGCGCCGAAGCAGGCCAGCAGCAGCGCCAGGCCCGCGCTGCCGATCCGCGACATGGGCGCCGTCAGGCTGGCCTGGGGCAGGATGCTGACCACGTGCCAGCCCAGCGGGTCCAGGCGCAGCTGGTTGAGCAGCACGTCCTGACCGGCCAGCGTCAGGGCCACCGTGCCCTGGTCTCCCTCCAGCAGGGAGCGGAACTCGGGCATCACCGGCTGGCCGATGAGCGCCTTGTCCGGGTGGAAGAGCAGGCGCCCGTGGCTGTCGATGACCATCAGGTAGCCCCCGGCGCCCAGGTCCAGGTTCCTGAAGTGCTCGTACAGGTAGTCCACCGAGTAGTTGATGACGATGATGCCCACCGTCTGCAGGTCCGGGCTGCTGGGGTTCACGCGCCGCAGCAGCCGCGTGACGACGAGCACCTTGCGGTGGGAGGACGCCGCGTTGATGTTGTCCTCCACGCCGTGCCAGACGATGAGCTGCCGCGAGTCGAGCGTGTCCTGGTAGAGCCGCTTGCGCAGCTCCGAGTCGACCTGGGAGGTGTCCAGCACGTCGCCCACGTGGAAGTGCCGCCCCCGAGGCGTGAACAGATCGATGGACACCAGCCCCTTGAGGCTGCCGTAGCCGCTCAGGATGTAGCCGACGCGCGCCTGGGTGACGAGCGAGGAGTAGCCCCCATCATCCTCGGAGGGCGCGTCCGCGCCGGCCAGCGCGTTGCCGATCTCCTCCACGCCGGCGATGTTGGTGGCCAGGCTCTCCACCTGCTCGGACTGGAGGATCAGGTAGTCGCGCTGGTTGCTCAGCAGCCGGGCGTTGTAGTCGCTGGCGAGGCTGACGATGGCGGAGCGCGCCATCTCGTAGGAGGTGACGCCGAAGACCAGCAGCGGCGCCACGCTCACCGCCAGCAGGTAGCCAATCAGCTTGATCGTGATGGAGGATCGGAGCGCCAAGGGCCACCTGTCTGGGACTACCGCAGCTTCTCTGCCATCACCAGACGCGTCTCGACGAGGACGAGCTCGGGCAAGGGCTCGCCATCGATCGCGCGGCGCGCCAGGAGGATTCCCTGGTAGCCCTGCTCGGCGGCCTGCTGATCGACGGTGACCGCCATCCGCCCGGACTTCACGGCCTCTCGCGCGTCCTCCAGCGCGTCATAGGCGGCCACCTTCACGCCCTGGCGGCCGGACTCCTTGATGTACTTGAGCGCGCCCAGCGCCATCATGTCGTTGGCGCAGAACAGCAGGCCGATGTCCGGATGGACGGAGAAGAGGTGGCGCGTCACCTCGTAGCCCTCGTCGATCTTCCAGTTGGCCGTCTCCGTGGCCACCACCTTGATGAGCGGGTTCTCCTTGAAGGCGCGCTCGGCACCGGCCTTGCGCTGGCGCGCGTTGTCGGCGCTGCGGATGCCCTCGAGGATGGCGGCCTGGGTGGGCTTCTGGACGCCCTGGGCGATGATGCGCGCCGACTCGTAGGCCGCCTTCTCGTTGTCCACGCTGATGAAGGGGACGTGGGCCAGCCCCAGCTTCTTCATGGTCTCCGGCTCCAGCCGGTTGTCGATGTTGACGATGCGGATGCCGGCCTCCTGCGCGCTCTTCAGCACGGGCACCAGGCGCACCGAGTCCCCCGGGGCGATCGCGATGGCATCTACCTTCATGCGGATCAGCTCCTCGACGATCTGGATCTGCTGCTCGATCGAGGTCTCCTGGGAGGCCGTCTTCACGAGCAGCTCGATGCCCAGCTCCTTCTCCGCGCGCCGCGCCCCCTTCTCCATGTCGATGAAGAAGGGGTTGGTGAGCGTCTTCATCACCAGGGCGATCTTCTTGCGCTCCGGGGTCGTGTCGGAGCGACTTCCCGCGGCGGCCTTCGCGGGCTCGGTGACGCCCGCCACGGAGACCTTGCCACCTTCACTGCAGGCTCCCAGCAGCAGGAGCATCACGAGGACCGAAGCGAATCGCACGACGTGCATGGGGGTGTCTCCCGACCAGCGCAGAAGGACTCAGCGTTCGGTTGCAAGGATCGTACACGCAACCCCCAGCTCCGGGGAGCCCTGGCTCGGAGGCGCCCGAGCCCCCAATGAAAAAGCCTGGAAGCCTGAGAGGTTCCCAGGGCTTCCAGGCTCGAGAGTGGCTGCGACCGTCCGTGCGGGCGCCCCCACTCACAGCGCGGGCAACCCCGTGGCATTCCACATCGGGGAGGCGCGCCGTTGGATTTTGCATCAGATGTGGATCGGGTGACCCAGCGTCGCCTCGGCGCCTTCCTTCATGATCTCGGAGAGCGTGGGGTGCGCGTGCATGGTGTGCGCGAGCTCCTCGGTGGTGATCTCCAGGCGCAGGGCGACGCAGGCCTCGGCGAGGAGCTCGGTGGCGTGCGGGCCCACCAGGTGCACGCCCAGCACCTCGTCGTACTTCTTGTCGGAGACGACCTTGATCATCCCGATGCCCTCGTTGGAGATGGAGGCCTTGGTGACGGCGCTGAAGGGGAAGACGGCCGCCTTCACGTCGTAGCCGCGCTCCTTGGCCTTCTTCTCGGTGAGGCCCACCGAGGCCACCTCGGGGTAGCAGTACGTGGCGGACGGGACGTGATCGTAGTTGATGGGCTGGGGGTTCTTCCCGGCGATGTGCTCCACGGCGAGCACGCACTCGGCGCTGGCCACGTGCGCCAGCATGGCCGTGGGGATCACGTCGCCAATGGCGTACACGTTGGGCTCGGAGGTGCGCATCATCGAGTCCACCTTGATGAAGCCACGGTCCGTCTGGATGCTGGTGTGCTTCAGGCCGATGTCCTCGGTGACGGGGGCGCGGCCCACGGCGGACAGGAGCAGCTCGGCCTCGATCGTCTTGGTCTCGCTGCCCACGGACATGGTCACCTTCACGCCGGTGGCGGTGTGCTCCACCTTCTCCACCTTGGCGCCGGTGTGCAGATCGATCTTGCGGCGCTTGAAGTGCCGCTCCAGCTCCTTGGAGGCGTCGATGTCCTCGATGGGCAGCAGGTTGGGCATGTACTCGACGATGGCGACCTGGCTGCCCACGTGGTTGAAGACGGAGGCGAACTCGCAGCCCACCGCGCCCGCGCCGATGACGATCAGGCTCTTGGGGATGCGGTCGACCAGGAGGATGGAGTCACTGTTCAGCACCCGCTTGTGGTCCACCTGGACGTTGGGAAGCGACTTGGGCACCGAGCCGGTGGCGATGATGATGTTCTTGGTCTCCAGGGTCTGCTTGGAGCCATCCTCGGCGGTGACCTCCACCTTGCCCTTGCCGGCGATGCGACCATGGCCCTTGACGACCGTGATCTTGTTCTTCTTCATGAGGAAGTCGATGCCGTTGGCACCCTTGGTGACCACCTTCTCCTTGTGCTTCTGGGCGTTGGCCCAGTTGATGGTGGGGTTGGTCACGTCGATGCCGAAGTCGGCCGCCTCGTGGATGTGGTGGTACAGGGCCGCCGTCCACAGCAGGGACTTGGTGGGGATGCACCCACGGTGGAGGCAGGTGCCGCCCAGCCGCTTGTCCTTCTCGATGAGGGCCGTCTTCAGGCCGAGCTGGGCCGCCCGGATGGCTCCCACGTAGCCGCCAGGGCCAGAACCGATGATCACCACGTCGAACGTCTCAGCCACACTCGCCTCCGTTGAGTAGAACGCGCGGGGGGCTGATAACCCCCGCACACGGTGGGAATCAAGGAGTTTGCATTGCGCCGCTTTCCGCTCCGAACGCTTCTGCTGATGGTCCTGGCGTTGATCGTCTTCGCGCGCCTGTACTGGGCCACCCATTCCAAGCAGCCCAAGGAGGCTGGGGAGCCCCCCTCCCCCGGGCCGGGAATGCAGGTGGACGTGGTACCTCCCTCGGGCCCTCCCAAGGGGGCTCCCAAAGCGCCCGCCCCCGGCGGGGGCCCCTCCTCCTCGGCTTCGCCCGCCTGCGTCACGCTCGACCGGACGTTGGACGCGGTGGTGCGCAACCCGGAGGATGCCGCCGCCCTGGCAGAGGCCCAGCGGAAGCTGGAGGCCTGCCTGGAGCCCCCCGTGCGGGCCTGCGAGCTGGGCGCCGCCCTGGCCGTCCGGGCTCCGATGGCGGCGGGCGACACGCCGGCCCGAGGGCTGCTGAAGGCGCTGTGCCAGCGGTGCCCCGCCGAGACGAATGCCTGCGCGGGCGGCGTCGCCCGGGTGCTGATGGAGGGGTCCACGGGCCACACCCGGGACACGGCCGAGGCGCTCTGGTACCTGGAGAACGCGGGCCCTGGCACCCCGGCGGCGTGCGCGGCCCTGGTGCGTCTGGCCCTGGTGCCGGCGGCGACGACGGGAGGGAAGTTCCAGGAGCCGCTTCGGCCGCTGCTGAGCGCGCTGGCTCCGAGGTGCGCGGGGGCGGGACACCTGCCCGCGGCCGTGGTGAGCGCCGCCGTGGTGCACCAGGGGGCGCAGGCCGGCGAGCTGACCGGACTGGCGACGGCCCCGGCTGGCTCGCCCACGCCCATGACTCCCGCGCAGATAACGGGGGCGGAGGCCGGCAGCCACGCGTTCGATGGGAAGGAGAGGTCCGGGGTGGACCTGGGCAACGGGCGGACGCCCCGGTGGGAGGCGGACGGCGCGCTGCGGGGCCAGTTCGAGCCACCGCTGAAGCAGCTCACTTCGCTGCGCGTCCGGGCGAAGGGAGCGGGGAGCCTGCGCGCCATCGTCCGGCTGCCACCGGGGGTGGGCATGGAGGATCAGGAGCGCGACACGTTCTTCGTGAACCCCACCGTGTGCCAGTTCAAGGGAACCGGCCAGTGGGAGACGTGCACGCTCCCGGTGCCGCTGCTGGACGTGGAGGCGATCAGCGTGTTCCCCGCGCTTCCGAGGATCGCGTTCTACGAGTTGGAGGCGAGCGGGACGCGGTAGGAGGCCGCTGGAGCCATGCGTCGATCCTCGCCACGCGCCGTGACGTGGACGCTGCTGGAGTCGCGCTGGTAGGTTTGTACGTCCTTCACGGGAGGGCCTCATGCGGGGGCTTCAAGCCGGAATCGTGCTCCTTTCAGTCCTGGCGATGACTGGCTGCCCCTCTGAATTCGGCAAGGACGGCCGCGTGTCCAAGGCCGTCCACAACGATTCGCAGGAGAACCTGCTGAACCTCACGCGCTGTTCGGAGGCGAGGAGAGCGGAGGTATGCGAAGGCCCCAATAGGGATCCCTTCGAGTGTCAGAAGTGCGGCGGTACATGAACTGGCGTCCACTCCTGCCTGTCTGCGTGGGCGTCCTGCTCATCCTGCCGCTCCTGCTTTTGCTGGGGATGATCCTTCGTCCAGAGACCGGGTCAGAGACTCCCACCAGAGTACGCATCAGCCCGGTGCTCGACGGCGAGCAGCGCGCTCGGTTGCTGACGTACAAGCGGCCCTGCCTGTCGAGTGCTGAGTGCGAACCACCGCTGGGCTGCTTGTATCAGTCCCGTTACAGGCACGCGTTCTGCACCGACAGCCAATGTGCCACGGATGCGCAGTGCCCTGAGGGCCAGGCCTGCCGCGAGCTCGCCACGAAGAGGGAGGGGCCACTCGTGCGCCTCTGCATCCCCGTGGGTGCGCGTCAGGAAGGAGAGAATTGCTTCCCCGCCCCGGAGGATCAGGAGAGCGCCTGCGCAGCTGGGCTTCTGTGCGCTGGGATGAATGGCTGGTGCGCCCGCACTTGCCATCCAGGTGCGCAGGGGGAGTGTCCCGAGGGCTTCTTCTGCGCCGACACCACACCCCAGCCCGCCTGTCTGCCCACCTGCGAGCAGCGAGGATGCCCAGCAGGCCAGCAATGCATCCGGTTCGATGAGGGCTCGTCCATGTGCGCGCACGTCTATGGCACCAACTGCCAGCAGTCGCCTTGTCCAGAAGGACAGCGCTGCAGCGTGTTCGGCAACCCGGCGCAACCCGGGAAAGCGTGGTTCGAGTGTGTCGAGCGCTGCGGCAAGAACCTGCCCCCTTGCTCCGCGGAGAGCTTCTGCGACGACTATCAATGCCTGCCGCGCTGCGATCCCCAGGGAGCCGACATCTGCGCCGAGGGCTTCCGGTGTCGACAGCCCTGGCCGGACCTGCCCTTCGCGTGCCGACCGGATTGGTAGCCGCGTCAGCGCGTGAGCCCGGACAGCTGCAGCGGGAGCCTCAGCCGCGCGCGGCACCCCGCCCCCTCCGTCCGGTTCTCGAGGCGCAGCGTGCCCCCGTGGGCCTCGGCGATCTGCCGACTGAGCACCAGGCCGATGCCGCTGCCCTGCGGCTTCGTCGTGAAGAAGGGCACGAAGAGGTTGGCCGTGTCCGCCAACCCCGGGCCCTCGTCCTCCACCCACAGCTCCACCGCGTCGGCCGAGGCCCTCGTCCAGGACACCCAGACACGGCCCTTGCTCTCCCGGGCCGCGTCCACCGCGTTGCGCACCAGGTTGATGAGCAACTGCTCCAGCTGATCCCCATCCGCGCTCACCGTGAGCGCCGGGCCGGGACGCACCTCCACCGGCAGCCGCGTCTCCAGCGCCACCACCCGTCGCACCCAGGACTCCAGCTCCAGCGGCCCCAGCCTCGGCGGAGGCAATTTCGCCAGCTTCGCGTACGCCGACAGGAACCGGGCCAGCGACTCGCTGCGCCGCTCGATGATCCCCAGCCCCGACTTCGCGTCCTCGTCCCAGTCCGCTGGCCGCCCTCCCTGCACCAGCGCGTCCCGCAGCGCACCCGCGATGGACTGGATGGGCGTCAGCGAGTTGTTGATCTCGTGGCTCAGCACCCGAACCATCCGCCGCCACGCCTCGCGCTCCTCCTCGCGCAGCGCCAGCCGCAGGTCCGCCAGCACCACGAGCTGGTGCGGCAACCCGCCCTGCCGGAACGTGCCCCGCCGCAGCTCGTACGGCCCGCCCTCCACCGCGAACGTCCGAGTGAGCCGGCGCGGCACCGGCCCCTCCAACAGCTCGGTCAGCCCCAGCGTCCCCGCGCTCTTGTTCACCAGGTGCGCGCGAGGCAGCCCCAGCAGCCGCTCCCCGGCGCGGTTGACCAGCTTCAGCGTCCCCTCCGCGTCGAAGGTCAGCACCGTGACCTCGATCTCCTCCATCACCTGCGTGAGCAGCGCGCCCGCCTCCAGCGCGCCCAGCCGCTGCTCCCGCAGCGTGTCGCCCAGCGCGTTGACCTCCAGCATCACCTCGCCGAGTGGATCGTCCCCGCGCGCGCCTCGCCCGCGCACCGAGTAGTCCCCCTCGCGCAGCGCGGCCAGCAGGTTGGCCACCGTCTGCAGCGGCCGGGACACCCGCTCACGCACGGCGAGCGCCGCGCCCAGGTGCACCGCCACCACCACCACGGAGAACGTCCACTGCACCTTCGCGCTCACGTCTCCCGTCCACAGGAGCACCAGCGTGGCAATGGAGCCCGGCAGTCCCGCCAGCAGCGCCAGCAGGAAGATGCGGAGATCGTGCGGGAGCGATCTCCGGGGGCGGCTCACCGCGCTCCCTTGATGCCGTAGTACTGCATCCGCCGGTACAGAGCGCTGCGCGAGAGCCCGAGCGCCTTCGCCGCGTCACTGACGTTGCCGTCGTTCCGGGTGAGCGCGCGCTCGATGAGGTAGCGCTCCACCTCCTCCAGCGTCATCTCCTCCAGGCGCGACGAGCCCTCGCGGCTGGTGCGCCGCAGCAGCAGATCCTCCGGCGTCACCTCGTCCCCGCTGGCCATGAGCAGCGCGCGCTCCACGGTGTGCTCCAGCTCGCGCACGTTGCCGGGCCACGAGTAGGCCATCAGCGCCTCCAGCGCCCCCTGGGACAGGCGCATCCCCGCGCGGCCATAGCGCCGGCCCTGCTCGGACAGGAAGTGCGCGGCCAGCGGAGGAATGTCCTCGCGCCGATCCCTCAGCGGCGGCAGCTGCACCTCCACCGTGTTGAGCCGGTACAGCAGATCCTCGCGGAAGCGGCCCTCGGCCACCGCCCTGGCCAGATCCACGTTCGTCGCCGAGACGACCCGCACCGACACCCGCCGCACCTTCGAGGAGCCCACCGGGTGCAGCTCGCCCGTCTGCAGCACGCGCAGCAGCTTGGCCTGCTGGGTGAGCGGCATGTTGCCGATCTCGTCCAGGAAGAGGATGCCGCCATCGGCCAGCTCGAAGCAGCCGATGCGGTCCGTCTTCGCGTCCGTGAAGGCGCCCTTCACGTGGCCGAACAGCTCGCTCTCGAAGACACCCTCGGAGAGCCCGCCCGAGTTCACCGCCACGAAGGGGCTGTCCGGGCGCCCCGAGGCCGCGTGGAGCCAGCGCGCCACCACCTCCTTGCCCGTGCCGTGCTCTCCGGTGATGAGGACGTTGGCTCCCGAGGGTGCCACCCGCTCCACCAACCGCCGCACCGCCTGCATCGGGCGGGACTCGGCCAGGAAGGCGGGCCGCTCGCCTCCCTTGCGCAGGTGGGTGTTCTCCTCCTCCAGCCTCCGGGAGCGTTTCAGCGCCCGACGCAGCTCCAGCTGCGTGCGCAGCAACGTCAGCAGCCGCGTGTTGTCCCACGGCTTCTGCACGTAGTCCCGAGCGCCCGCGCGCATCGCCTCCACCGCGCCCTCCACGCTGCCCCACGCCGTCATCACCAGCACCGGCAGCGTCGCGTCCAGCTGGCGCACGCGGGCGAGCAGATCCAGCCCCTCGCGCCCGGAGGTGGTGTCGCGCGCGTAGTTGAGGTCCATCAGCAGCACGTCCACGTCCTCGGCCTCCAGCATGGCGAGCACGCCCGCCGGAGACTGGGCCGTCAGCACCGCGTACCCGTCGCGCTTGAGCAGCAGGCGCAGCGCCTCCAGCACGTCGACCTGGTCGTCGGCGATGAGGATGCGTGCTCGCGAGTCGACCTCGGGTCGGGGAGCACTGTCAGGGGTGGAGGGAGCGGTGTCGGACACTGTGTTTTCCTGAAGAAGACGGACTCTGCCAGAAGGCCCGCGAGGAGGGGGAGCGGGATTCTTGGCCCTGGCAGGCTCGGACAAGCTCGGAGGGCAGGCGTGGGCTCACCCTCTCTCCAGTCCGTTCAGCGCGCTTCCTGGATCCAGCCATCGGCCATCTGCACGACGCGGCTGCCGTAGGCGGCGTTGGCCTCGGAGTGCGTCACCTGCACCACCGTGGTGCCCGCGCGGTTGAGCGCCTGGAACATCTCCATGATCTGCCTGGCCTGCGTGGAGTGCAGGTTGCCCGTGGGCTCGTCGGCCAGCAGCATCTTGGGGCTGGCGATGAGGGCCCGGGCGATGCCCACCACCTGCTGCTGCCCGCCGGAGAGCTGGTTGGGGTACAGGTCCTTCTTCCCCACCAGCTGGAAGCGGTCCAGCATGTCGCCCACCAGCGCCTCGCGCTCGGAGCGCTTGAGGTTGCGGTACGACAGCGGCACCTCCAGGTTCTCCGCCACGGTGAGCCCGTCCAGCAGGTGGTACTGCTGGAAGACGAAGCCGATGGTGCTCTTGGCCAGCTCCGCGCGATCCTTGGGCTTCATCGCGTGCACGGCCCGGCCGTCCAGGAAGTACTCACCCGTCCACTCGGCGTCGAGCATGCCCAGGATGGACAGCAGCGTGGACTTGCCCGCGCCCGAGGGGCCCATCAGCGTGACGAACTCGCCGGGCTGCACGTCCAGCTGGATGCGGCGCAGCACCCAGGTCCTCCCTCCCGCGATGGGGTAGGACTTCTCGACGTTCTTCAGGGAGATGAGGGGTTGGGACATGGAATTCACTCCGCACGCAAGGTCAAAGCGGGGTCCACCTTCGCCGCGCGGCGCGCCGGCAGCCAGCTGGCCAGCAGCGCCACGCCCGCCAGCAGCGCGGCCACGCCCACGAAGGTCAGCGGATCATGCGCCTGCACTCCATAGAGGAGCGCGCTCAGCAGCCGCCCCAGGCCCAGCGCCAGCAGCAGGCCCACGCCCACGCCCAGCAGGGTCAGGCGCATGCCGTGCTTCACCACCAGCCCCAGCACGTCCCCCTGGCGCGCCCCCAGCGCCATGCGGATGCCCAGCTCCCGGGTGCGCTGTGTCACCGTGTAGGCGATGACGCCATAGATGCCCAGCGAGGCGAGCACCACCGCCACGCCCGCGAAGATCATCAGCAGCACCATGGAGAAGCGGCGCTGGGCCACCGAGCCGTCCACCACCGCCTCCATGGGCGCCACGTCATACAGCGGCAGATCCCGATCCACCGCGCGCAGCTCGGCCTGCAGCGTCGCCAGCAGCGACTCCGGCGCCTGGCGGGTGCGAACGACGAGGTAGGCCCCCAGCACCGGCCGCTGCAACACCGAGTAATAGGCGGTGGCACGCGCGGGAACATCCAGCCCCCACTCCCTCACGTCCTTCACGATGCCCACCACCGTGGCCCACGGCGCATCCGGCGTGCGGCTCTGGGGACGGATGCGCTGGCCGAGCGCCTCCTCCCCCGGGAAGAAGGCGCGGGCCATCGTCTCGTTGATGACCACCGCATGAGGCGCGGTGAAGCCATCCGAGTCCGAGAGCATCCGCCCCCGAAGCAGCGGCACGCGGAGCACCTGGAGGTAGTCCGCGCTCACGACCCGGTACTCCACCGCCGGACGTTCCGGATCGCCCGGTGACATGGGCTTGCCTTCCACCTGCGTGGTCCAGTCACTGCGGCCCGTGAGCGGCAGCAGCGTCGACAGGCCCGCGGCCTCCACGCCAGGCGCCGCCCGCGCCCGCTCCAGGAACTCTCGGAGCACCGCCGCGCGCTTGGGCTCCTCGCTGTAGCGCTCCTCAGGCAGGGACAGCCGCGCGGTGAGGACTCCCTGGGGCTCGAAGCCCGCATCCACCGCCTGCAGCGCCACGAAGCTGCGCAGGAAGAGGCCCGCGCCCACCAGCAGCACCAGCGCCAGCGCCACCTGGGACACCACCAGCACGGAGCGCACCCGCCCCGAGCCGTGGCCCGTCGTGCCTCGCTCGCCCTCGCGCATCGCGCCGTGCAGATCCGCGCGGCTCGCCTGGAGCGCGGGCACCAGCCCGAAGAGCACTCCCGTCAGCACCGAGATGGCCGCGGTGAACACCACCACCCGGCCGTCCAGCCGCACCTCGGCGGCCCTCGGCAGCCCGTCACCAATGATGGCCAGCAGCACGTCCATGCCCCACATCGCCAGCAGCAGGCCGAGCACGCCTCCCGACAGGGCGAGCACCAGGCTCTCCGTCAGGAACTGCGTCATCAGGCGCCTACGGCCCGCCCCGAGCGCCGCGCGGATGGAGATCTCCCGGCTGCGCGCCGCGGCCCGGGCCAGCAGCAGGTTCGCCACGTTGGTGCAGGCGATGAGGAGCACGAAGCCCACCGCGCCCAGCAACAGCCACAGCGTGGAGCGCACCCCGCCCACCGTCTGCTCCTCCATGGACAGCACGGTGTTGTGCCACCCCCCCTTCGTGCCATAGCCCTGGGGGTTCGCCGCCAGCATGTCCGCCACCACGCGCTGCATGTCCTTGCGCGCGCCCTCCACCGTCACCCCCGGCTTCAGGCGGGCCACGATGTCCAGGAAGCGCTGGCCCCGGGCCGGCGGCTCGAGCAGCTCCGGCGTGGGCGCGAAGGGCACGTAGAGGTCCGTCCGCTGGGGGTACTCGAAGCCCGCGGGCAACACGCCCACCACCGTGTAGGGCTGTCCGTCCAGGCTCAGCGTCGTGCCCAGGATGTCCGGCTTGGCGCCGAAGCGCCCGCGCCACACCCGGTGCGTGAGGACGACCACCCGATCCCGGCCCTGCGTCTCCTCCTCCGGAGAGAACCCGCGGCCCATCATCGGCGACACGCCGAGCGTGGGGAGCAGGGAGGCGGAGGCGAGGGTGGCGCGCAGGCGCTCGGGCACGTCCTGGCCCGTGAGCGTGATGTCCGCCACGGCGTAGGCCCCCACCGACTCCAGCGTCCGTGGCCGCTCCTGGTAGTCCCGGAACTCGAGCACCGAGGTTGGAATGTTGTTCAGCCCCAGGCTGGGGAAGTTCCCGAAGATGCGCACCAGCCGCTCCGGCTCGGCGAAGGGCAGCGGGCGCAGCAGCACGCCATTCACGACACTGAAGACCGCGCTGTTCGCGCCAATGCCGAGCGCCAGCGCCAGCACCGCGGCCAAGGCGAAGCCCGGCGTCTTGCGAAGGAGGCGCAGCGCGTAGCGCGCGTCCTGAAGGAGGTGATCCATGGAATGTGGCTCCTCGAATGAGTGAGGCCCGGGTGCTCACCCGGGGCCCTTCCCCCTGCCCCCCTCCGAGGGAGCCGGGATTCAGCGCAGGCGCTCGTCCTGCACGACGCGACCGTCGAACAGGCTCACCACGCGCGTGCCGAGCCGCGCCTGGGCGGGATCGTGCGTCACCATGATGAGCGTGGCGCCCCCCTGGTGCAGCTCGGACAAGAGCTGCATCACGGACTCGCCGTTCTTCGAGTCCAGGTTACCGGTGGGCTCGTCCGCCAGCAGGATGAGCGGATCGCCCGCCACCGCGCGAGCCACCGCCACGCGCTGCTGCTGACCGCCCGAGAGCTGCCCCGGCATGTGGCGCGCCCGGTGGCTCATGCCCACGCGCTCCAGCGCCTTCTCCACCCGCGCCTTGCGCTCGTCGGCGGCCATGCCCCGATACGTGAGCGGCAGCTCCACGTTCTCGAAGACGGACAGGTCGCCAATCAGGTTGAAGCTCTGGAAGATGAAGCCGATGTGCCGGTTGCGCACCAGCGCCCGCTCCGTGGAGGACAGGTCCAGCACCGACTTGCCGTCCAGCAGGTAGGTGCCCTTGCTGGAGGTGTCCAGCAGCCCCAGCACCGCCAGCAGCGTCGTCTTCCCCGAGCCGGAGGGGCCCACGATGGACAGCCACTCGCCCGGCCGCACCGTGAGGTGCACGTCCGAGAGGGCGTGCGTCTCCACCTCCTCGGTCTCGAAGACCTTGGTGACGCCCTCCAGCTGGATGAGCGCCTTCTGGGGCACCGCGTCCGCCGCGCTCGCCGGCGCCGTCACCGCCACACCACTGGCCTTCGCGCTCTCCGGAACCGTCGTGTTCATCGCACTCTTACCCGATCCACCGCGTCCCATGCGGTCATGTCCGAGAGGACTACCTGATCGCCCTCGGTAAGTCCCTGCACCACTTCAATGGCGTTCACCGAGCCCCGGCCCAGCTGCACCGGGACGCGCACGGCCTCGTCGCTGCCCGGCATCAGCCGGAAGAGCGACACCGTGGAGTTCGGCTGCGCGCCCGCCGGCCGCCCGACGGACAGCACATCCCCCAGCCGCTCCAGCTCCACCGTCCCCTCCACCGTGAGATCGGGCCGCGCCCCCCGGGGCAGCTCCGCCGGCAGCGTCACCTCCACCCGCACCGTGCCCTGGCTCGCCGCCGGAGCCACGCGCGCCACCGTGCCCTCCACCACCCCGTTGCGCGTGTCCACCTGCGCCTTCTGCCCCACCTGGATGTCCCGCGCCTGCGTCTCGGCGATCCGCAGCTCCGCCTTCAGCCGCTCGGGCTTCACCACCTTGGCCAGCACCGTCCCCGGCGTCACCCACTGCCCCAGCTCCAGCGGCAGCTCCGTCAGCACCCCGGCCTCGCCCGCCTTCACCTGCATCGACTCCACCTGTGTACGTCGGAACCGGGCGACCGCTTTCAATCGTTCGATCTGTCCCTGCTGCGCCGCGAGCTGCTCTCGCGTGCTGGCCTGGAGCACGTTCAGCCGCCGGCGCTCCAGCTCCAGGCGGGTGGACAGCTCCCCGGCCTTCTCCCGGGCCTGCTGGGCCTCCAGCGTGGGCACATAGGCGCGGTCCAGCAGCGCCACGGTGGCCTGGGCCTGGCGGCCCGCGTGGGCGGACTCGGCCTCCAGGCTGGCGATGGCGCCCTCTTGCGAGATGCGCTGCGTCTCCAGGCTGGTGCGCAGGGCGATGAGCTCGGCCTCCGCGCTGGCGAGCTGGCGCTCGGCCTCGAGCGCCTGCAGCTGCACGTCCGGGTTGGACAGCTCCATCAGGAGCGTGTCCGGCTGCACGGGAGCGCCCGGGCGCACGTGAATGCGCTCGACGCGGCCCGCCGTGTCGGCGGTGAGCCAGCGGATGTGCTCGGGAACGAGCGTGCCCGCGCCCTTCACCTGGCGCAGCATGGGGCCGCGCTTCACCGTATCCATCCACACGCTGCCCCGCTCCACCGTGGGTGCGGCGGCGCGGAGCTGGGAGAGGCCCAGCGTCACACCCGCGAGCGCGAGCACCCCGAGGGCTCCGAAGATCCAGGGCTTGCGGTTGGGTTTGCGAGTCCGAGGAATGTCCACGGGCGAGTGACAAAGCGAAGGCCGTGCCAAGGCGGGATCGGGCTCCAACCCTCTGGAACTCCTGGGGATTGTCCCCCTCGTCCCAGAATCGCTGCCCGATTGCGCGAAGTGCCGTCCCAGAAACGAACACCGCGCCTTGAGGCCTCCCGCATCCTTATATGCGGATGTCGCTCCCCTGCTCGCCGCTACGCCCCGCGTGGGTTCGTCTCGGAGTTGGGGCGTCACTTCCCAGAGGCGGGCAGTCCTCGAGGGCGCGCGCTGCTCGCTCCGAGGCTCAGCCTCGCCTGAACGTGGCGCTCATGGCTGGATGAAGTCGATGAGCAGGAACGCGCTGCTGACGACGTAGACGGCGATGACGGAGCACATGACGACGAAGGGGTTGGAGTCATTCTGGATCTGGGAGCCGAACATGGGGTGCCTCCTGGTGGCGTGCATCGCGCACGCGCACTCTCACAAGGCAAGGCCCGGGCCAGCCCTCCCCGCGTGGCTGCGACGCCGGCCCGCGACAGGCCCTCCGCAATGCCGAGCAGTTACGCGTCCTTGTGAAGCACGGCGCGACGCGGCCTGGCCGAGCGCACGAATCGCCATGTCATTCGTGGGATGAGCCGCTTCGAGAGCGGACAATCTGGCAGCGAGGCCGCAGCCGAGCCGTCGGTGCGCGGCTCACGGCAGGTGTGGAGCGACGTGCGCTGAGTCGCTCGACGCGCTCTCCTCCGCGGACGGAGCCGCGAGCCACCGGGCGAGACTGCCGAGCCCCACCGCCGCCGAGAGGTAGAGGAAGGGCAGCCAGCCGGGGATGCCCAGGAAGAGCACCTCGTGGTGGACGAAGGTGCCCGCGTGCACGAGCAGGATCTCGACAGTGGGACCGAGGATGGCGGTGAGCACCGCGATGCCCACGCCGAGCAGCGTCCGATCGCAGATCCACCAACCAAGCACGAAGATGCCGCCCAGGATGGCGGAGCGCAGGGTCCAGGCCCAGGGCGCCACGGTGAGCCAGTAGGCCGCGATGAACAGCCCCATGCCCAGGGCAGCCTTCCACGCGGGCAGCGGAGGCTCGTCCCGCCCGAGCAACGGCCGCGCGACACCTCCGGCATAGGCACCGGCGAACAGCAGCGGCACCCACCAGGCGGCCCTGGCCATGAAGGGCGTCGTATAGGTCAACGCACCGAAGTGCGAGTGGATGCCGTCGAGCAGGGAGCCCAGCGTCGCCCCCAGGCCGGTGAGGATGAGGGCGGTTCTGACGAGGCGAAGCCTTCTTCCGTGCATGCCCCCACTATAGGTGACGGCGCACGTAGCCCTGACGAATCGCAGGAGCCGCGGGGCCCGGCCACCGCAGAGGAAGCGCCTGGCAGGTACTCCTGTCCCGGCGCTCCCTCACGCTCCGTGAGACGCGATCAGCGTCGCGCCGTGGCCCGACGCGCGGTGCGAGGAGGCTCCGGCGTCACCCACCGCTCGTCCACCGTGGCGAAGCCCACCACCAGCTCACCCGCGAGCTGTCCCGGCCCCTTCTTGTCCGGGCGCCGCAGCCAGTCGTTGAGCACGCGGCCCTTCCCATCTCGCCGGACATCCCGCAGGGACAGGTGCAACTTCGAGCGCTTCACTCCGCCCCCCGCGCGGTGCACGAACGTCACCAGGCCATCGGGCGCCACGCGCTCCACCACTCCCACGTGCGTGAGCCCGTCGTTGCGCCGCCCGTCGCGGTTGCGATCGTACGTCTCCTGGAAGAAGACGAGATCTCCAGGGCGCGGCTGCGAGCGGAGCGCACCCAGCGCCTGGGCCTTGCGGTACATGGCCGCCACCCCGCTCTCTCCGGGCCGCACCTCCTCGGGCAGCAGGTTCAACCCCGGCCTCCAGTAGGCCAGGTAGGTCAGCCCGGAGCAGTCGTCATTCACCTCGCGGCTCACCCGGGCGAGCGACGGCAGCCCCACCCACATCGCCGCGCGAGAGACGGCCTTGCGACCGATCTGGGATCGCGCATCACCCACGCCCCGGCGCGCTGCCTCGGCCTCTGGCCCACGCAACAGCAGCACGCCCACCATCACACTCAGCAGGATTCGTCGGTACACGCTGAGCGAGAGGGAGCAACCCACGTGCCGGGCCGCGCCTGCCTGGAGCCGTCCAGCAGCCGACGTTGCCATGAGACGAAGGAGCAGGAAGTGGAACGCGGCTTCCCTTCACGTTCCCCAAAAACGGTCCGCGCCACCGGAGCGAGCGCTCCAAGGTCCACCCTCCCCGGTGGCGCGGCCGTAGAGCATCGGGGCGCGAGGCCCCAAGTCCCGTAAACGCGACGATTAGCTATCAGAAGCTGACAGGGCCAGGGACTCCGAGTCAACCTGTTGGGTCGCTTGCCCGAGTGCTTCCACCCACCGCTCCAGCAAGTCCATGAGCGCGCTGCGATCCTCTCCGGCCAGCGGGAGGAGCAACCGGGCGATGCGCTCCTGGACGATGCCGTCGACCTGCTCGGCCAGGGCGCGCCCCTTGTCGGTGAGACGCACACTCACGTGCCGGCGATCATGCCGCATGATCTTCACGCGCGCCACCAGCTCCGCCTCCTCCAACCGGTCGACCAGGCGAGACATCCGGGGCATGGCAATCCCCCCCAGTCGCTCCGCCAGCAGGTTGATGGTGAGGAAGCCCTCCGCCCGGAGCCACCAGAGCGTCTCGAAGTGAAGGGGCTCGAAGTTCCCTTCGGCTGGAGCCGCAAGCGGGCTGGAGAAGACGCCTCTGCGGCCTACATCGATCAAGAGGTGACGCAAGCGAGCCACCTGCACTCTCACCTCTTCCGACAGGTCGGACATCCGGCAAACCTCCCTCACGGGCCCCCCGTACCGGCCCCCAACAGGCGGTCCAGCCGGTCTTCAACGGGCCTCATACTGCCTCAACGTCCCGCGGATGGGGGCATATCGGCCGACTTTTCGTGAGCGGAGGCGCTGAACCTCACGGGTCGGGTGCCGGACTCCCCTTGCCCGCCAGTGCGAGCAGCTCGGAAACGGTGACGAACCGGTAGCCCTGGGCCTTCAGTCCCTCGAGAATCCGGCGGGTGGCCTCGATCGTGCCCGGCTTCGTGGCCCACCCGTCGTGCAGGAGGATGATGGAGCCCGGCCGGGTGGCCTCGAGGACGCGCGAGGTGAGGAGCGAGGCATCCTGGGTGGCGTGGTCGTCCGGCACCACGTCGAAGATGATGTGCTTGCGGTTGTCGCGCGCCAGGAGCCAGGGCAGGACGAGCAGCTTCTTGCCAAACGGGGCCCGGAAGAAGATCTCCCCGCGCGCGCCCACCTCTCGCAGCAGGGCGTCCGTGCGGGAGATCTCCTCCTGGATGGTGGAGGGCGAGCGGAACACCAGCCGCTTGTGCGAATAGGAGTGGTTGCCGACCTGATGGCCCTCGGAGATGACGCGCGCGGCCAGCTCGCGGTGGGCCTCGATGTTGCGCCCCACCATGAAGAAGGTGGCCTTCACCTGGTGCTGCGCGAGCAGCGCGAGCAGCGGGGGCGTGTTGGCCGGGCTCGGCCCGTCATCGAAGGTGAGCGCCACCACCTTCTCGGACGTCTCCACGCGATGGTGCAGCTCACCGAAGACCTGGAAGGTGCGCGCCTTGGACAGCTGCCACAGGCCGAACAGCACCACCAGGAGGGCCAGGACTCCGATACCCCATCGTTTCCGGTTCATGTCGGCTCAGCGCTTGGAGGACCCGGAGGCCCGGCGAGCGAGCACACCCTTTATGTCGTCCAGGGAGATGCCCAGGGGTCGGACGGCCACGAGCAGGTGGTAGAGCACGTCCGCCGCCTCCTCCGCGGCGCGGTCCTTGTCCCCGTCGGCGCAGGCGGTCACCAGCTCCGCGGCCTCCTCGCCGATCTTCTTGAGGCGCAGGTTGCGGTCGTCCAGGAGCCGGCGGGTGTAGCTGGGCTTCTCGCCCTCCACGGGTGCCTTGGCGGCGCGCTCGGCGATGGTCGTGTCCAGGGCCACCAGGGCGTCCGGGCGGCCCGGGCCGAAGCAGGTCTCCTCGCCCGTGTGGCACGCGGGTCCAGCCTTCTCCACGCGCGCGAGCACCGCGTCGCCGTCGCAGTCGGCCGTGAGGGACACCACGCGCTGCACGTTGCCGCTGGTGGCGCCCTTGTGCCACAGGCCGCGAGTGCGCGAGCGGTAGTGCATCTCGCCGGTGGCCAGGGTGCGCTCCAGGGCCTCGCGGTCCGCGTGGGCCACCATGAGCAGGTCGCCCGAGCGAGCGTCCTGTGTCACCACCGTCACCAGCCCGTTGCCCTTGGTGAAGTCCAGCTTGGAGAGATCCAGCATCACTGCCTCTTCGTGGCGCCGAGCAGCTCGCGCACCTGTGTGGCGAGCGCTCCGTTCGTCGCAATGCCGTTGCCGCCGAACGAGGTGCGCGCCCCCGTCCAGTCGGAGAACACCCCGCCCGCCTCCTCGATGATGGGCTGCAGCGCCGCCGCGTCCCAGGGCGAGAGGAACTCGTCCACCATCACCTCGGCGCGGCCCGTGGCCACCAGCAGGTAGCCGTAGCAGTCACCCCAGGTGCGATCCATGGCCGCCTTGGCCGCGAGCGCCCGCCAGGCGTTGCCCCGCTCCGGGGACTGGATGAAGCGCTCGTCCGTGGAGAGCACCACCGCCTGGGACAGGTCCGACACGGAGGACACCTTGGTCCGCTTGTCGTTCCAGTAGCAGCCGGCGCCGGGCGAGGCCACCAGCAGATCTCCCACGGCCGGGAAGTACGCGGCTCCGGCGAGGATGCGCTCGCCCTCGGCCACGGCCACCAGCGTGCCCCAGAGCGGGACGCCGCGGATGAACGTCTTGGTGCCGTCGATGGGGTCCAGGATCCACCGGCGCTGGGCGCCCTTGCGCGTCTCGCCGAACTCCTCGCCAAGAATACCGTCCTGGGGGAAGCGCGCCTCGATCCACTCGCGCGCGGTCTGCTCGGAGGTGCGGTCCGCCACCGTCACCGGCGTGCCGTCTCCCTTGATGTCCACGCTGACGCCCTTGCGGAAGAAGTCGAGCGCCACGTCCCCGGACTTCCGAGCCACCTCGGCGGCCGCCTGCATCAATCCCTGCGTCTCCGTCGTCATGCGACGCTCCTGATCCTCAAGCCGCTCCCCTGGAGCAGCGTCTTGATCGCCCCGACAGTGGTGAGGCCGTCGTGGAGGATGCCCGCCACCAGCGCCGCGTCCGCCCGGCCCTCCGTGAGCGCGTCCCGGACGTGCTCCGCGTTCCCCGCTCCACCCGAGGCGATGACCGGGACGTCCACCGCCTCGGCGACGGCCCGCGTCAGCTCCAGGTCATACCCCGAACGGGCCCCATCGCGATCGATGCTCGTGAGGAGGACCTCGCCCGCGCCACGTTTCACACACTCGCGAGCCCAGGCGACGGCGTCCAGGTCCGTGGGCGTCCTGCCGCCTCGGGTGTAGACGCGCCACCGGTCCGCCTCGCGCCGGGCGTCGATGCTGGCCACCACGCACTGGGCGCCGAAGCGATCCGCGCAGGCGGTGAGCAGCTCGGGGTTCGTCACCGCCGCCGAGTTGATGCTCACCTTGTCCGCGCCGGCCCGCAGCGCGCGGCCCACGTCGTCCACGGTGCGCACTCCGCCGCCCACGGTGAGGGGGATGAAGAGGCGCTCGGCGGTGCGCTGGACGACGTCCCACAGCGTCTCGCGCTCCTCGGCGCTGGCGGAGATGTCCAGGAAGGTGATCTCGTCTGCGCCCTCGGCCTCGTAGCGCAGGGCCAGGGCCACGGGGTCTCCCACGTCGCGCAGGCCTTCGAACTGGACGCCCTTGACTACCCGGCCGCCCTTCATGTCCAGGCAGACGATGAGCCGCCGCGTCAGCATCACTTCACCTCCAGGGCGACCGAGCCCTTGGTGCTGAACACCGTCCCCGAGTCCACCAGCGCGTCGCGCAGGGCGAGCCCCACGGCCTTGAAGGCCGCCTCGGTGAGGTGGTGGCTGTCGCGGCCCCGGAGGACGCGGATGTGGAGCGTCACCTTGGCGTGCTCGCAGAACGAGCGCATCCAGTGGTCATACAGCCGGTTGCGCAGCGGGCCGCGGTAGTAGAAGCGCCCGCAGGTGTCGATGGCCGCGTGCACCAGCGCGTCGTCCATGGGGATGGTGCGCTCGCCGTAGCGCGCGGCGGTGGGCGGGATGACCTGGTACACGGCGGTGCCAACGGCGATGGCCACGTCCTCCATGATGTGGTGGCGCAGGTCTCCGCGAGCGTGGAGGTTGAGGTCCAGCCCCGCGTACTTCGCGAAGGTGCCCAGCATGTGGTCGAAGAACTTCAGACCGGTGTCCACCTTGGCCAGGCCCTGACCGCGCGTCAGCTCGACGCGGATCTGGGTCTCCTTCGTCTCTCGAGTCACGACCGTCATGCGAACTCCCGTGCGACCGAGGCCGCGTCGAGCTTCCCGGTGTAGAGCGCCATGCCGATGACGGCGCCGTGGGCCCCCGCATCCGCCAGGGCCCGGAGATCCTCCAGCGTCGTCACCCCGCCCGAGGCGTAGATGCGGTGCCGGCTGCCCCGCACCACCTCCTGCATCAGCGGCAGGTCCACGCCTCCCATCTGCCCCTCCTTGTGGACGGCGGTGACGAGCAGTCCGCCCAGGGGCAGAGGCTCCAGCGCGGCGAGCACGGCGGCGATGTCCCGGGCGCTCCCGGCCGTCCAGCCGCGCGTCACCACCTCGCGTCCCTTCACGTCCGCGGCCACCACCACCTTGCCCGGGAAGCGGCTGGCGACCTCGGACAGCCAGGCGGTGTCCTCGATGGCCCTCGTGCCCACCACCACGAACGAGGCACCGCTTGCGAGCACCGCCTCCACCCGGGCCGTGTCCCGCACGCCGCCGCCCACGGTGAAGGTGAGGCCCGGCTCGTGGCTCAGCAGCCGGGAGATGGCCTCCTGGTTGGAGCCCTTGCCCAGCGCGGCGTCGAGATCCACCACATGGAACGTCTTGAAGCCCAGGGCCCGCCACTTCTTCAGCGCGTCGAGCGGATCATTCACGCGCACGCGCTCGGCGTCGTACGAGCCGCCCACGAGCTGCACGCACGCGCCCTCGCGCAGGTCGATGGCCGGAATGGCGATCACGGCGCCACCTCCCGGAGGAACGCCTGCACGAAGCGCACACCCGCGGCGGAGCTCTTCTCCGGGTGGAACTGCACCCCGAGCACCTTCCCGCGCCGCACCGAGGCCGGGAAGCGATCCTCCTCGTGCGTCGTCCAGCCCGCCACCACGTCGGACTCCTCGGCGCGGCAGACGAAGCTGTGGGCGTAGTAGACGGTGTCCAGCCGCGAGCCCGGCACCGCGGCGTCCTCCTCGACGGAGTTCCAGCCGATGTGCGGCACGTGCTTCGCGCGCAGCCGCGTCACCCGGCCCTTGAAGATGCCGAGCCCGCGGCCCTCACCCTCGTCACTGCCCTCGAAGAGCAGCTGCATGCCCAGGCAGATGCCGAGACACGGAAGGCCCTGCTCCAGGGCCTGGCGCATCCGCTCGCGTCCGGGCTCCAGTCGAGCCGCCGCGGCGCCGAACGCACCCACGCCGGGCAGCACGAGCACGTCCGTGTCCAGCGCCATCACCGGGTCGGTCTGAACGCGCACCTCGGCGCGCGTCTCGGTGGCGAGCGCCTTGGCCAGCGAGTGGATGTTCCCCGCGCCATAGTCGAACAGAGTGACTCTCACCGCCGAGCCTCCCGCAGCGCCTGGAGCGCCGTCTCCATCATGGGCCAGGGGCCACAGGCGATCCGGAGCGCGTCTCCCACTCCGGTCAGCCCCTGGAAGGCCCGCACGTTCACGTCCAGCTCGCGCATGCGCGCGGCCACCTTCGGCGCGTCGGGCAGCGGGACGAGGAGGAAGTTGCCGTCGGAAGGCAGCGGCTGGAGCCCCTCCGCCTTCAGCGCCTCCACCAGTCGGCCACGGATCTCCTTGATCTCCTCGGCCCGAGCCTTCACCCAGGGCAGCCCCTCGGTGAGGGCCGCGATGGCCACGCGCTCGGAGACGCCGGTGTGTTTGTAGGGCCCGCGCGCCTTCTCCACCTCGGACACCAGCTCGGGGCGGCCCATGGCGTAGCCCACGCGCAGGCCCGCGAGGCCGAACGCCTTGGACAGCGTCCGCGTCACGAGGATGTTCGGCCGGGAGCGCACCAGGTCCGCGTAGGTGTCGCTGGCGAACTCCGCATAGGCCTCATCCACGAGGACGAGGCCTGGGGCCGCATCCACCAGCCGCTCGAGCGCGGTGCGAGAGGCCACCGTGCCCGTGGGGTTGTTGGGAGAGCAGACGTAGATGAGCCGGGCCCCCGTGGCGAGCAGCCCGTCCACGTCGATGTCGAAGTCCGGGCGTAGCCGCACGGGCACGAACTGGAGCCCGTTCACCTTCGCGAAGTAGGACAACATCGAGAAGGACGGATCCGGGACGGCGATGCGCTCGCCCGGCTCCAGGAAGGCGCGCAGGCAGCAGTCGATGAGATCGTCCGAGCCGCAGCCCGTGGTGAGCCACGAGGGCTCGAAGCCCGTATAGGAGGAGAGGGCCTTCTTGAGCTCCGGCGCGTAGGTCTGCGGGTAGCGCGAGACGACGGAGGTGGCGCACTCGCGCAGGACGCGCTCGGCGACCGGAGGCATGCCGAAGAGGTTGGTGTTGTCGCTCAGGTCCACGCTGCACTGCACGCTGGGTGGCGAGTAGAGCGGAATGTCCTGGTAGGACGGCCGGCGAGGGATCATGGCGTCCTCCAGGCCCGAGCGGCCTCGGCGTGGGCGAAGAGACCCTCGCTGTCGGCGAGCAGGCCGACGTCCTCCGCCAGCCGAGCCGCCGCCGCATGATCCACGCGCTGGTAGGTGGTCCACCGGTAGAAGTCGAGCACGGAGAGCCCTGAGTATGCGTGGCCCAGGCCCGCGGTGGGCAGGACGTGGTTGGCCCCCGTCATGTAGTCCCCAAAGGCGACGGAGGTGCGCTCTCCGAGGAAGACGGTGCCGCAGTTGCGCACGAGCGCCAGGTGCTCCCGCGGCATGGCCGTGGCGATGAGCAGGTGCTCGGGGGCGAACTCCGAGACGAAGGCCCAGGCCTGGTCCAGCGAGTCCACGCTGAGCACGGCGCCGCGCTCGCGCAGGGCGGTGGCGACGATCTCCCGCCGCTGGGCCCGGGCCGCCGCGCGCTCCACCGCCGCGGCGATCGTCTCCGCGACCGTCACGCTCACCGCCAGCGTGACACAACAGGCGTCCGGATCGTGCTCGGCCTGGGCCAGCATCTCGCGGGCCACGGCCTCGGGATCGGCGGAGCGGTCCGCGACGACGAGGATCTCGCTCGGGCCGGCCGGCGCGTCGATGGCCACCGCGTCCACCACCTGGAGCTTGGCGGCGGCGACGTAGGCATTGCCCGGGCCGACGATGCGGTCCACGCGAGGCACGCTCTGGGTGCCATGGGCCATGGCGGCCACCGCGCCTGCTCCACCCAGGGCGAAGACGCGGTCCGCGCCGGCCAGCGCCGCCGCCGCGAGCACTCCGGCCGCGGGCAACCCATCCGGCCCCGGAGGCGAGCAGACGATGACCTCCCCTACCCCGGCCACCTTCGCGGGGACGACGCCCATCAGCACGCTGCTGGGGTACACGGCGCGGCCGCCGGGCGCATAGACGCCGACGCGCCCGAGCGGATCCGGTCGCCGGCCGACCACGACGCCGGGCTCCGTCTCCACCTCGGTGGCGAGGGGGCGCTGGGCCTCGTGGGCCTTGGCGATGTTGCGAGCGGCGCGCTCGAGGGCGTGGCGGACCTTCGGGTCCAGCGAGGCGAGCGCCGCTTCCCAGCGAGCCCGAGGCACCTCGAGAGCCGTCAGGGTGGCGCGATCGAACTCGCGCGCCATCTCCAGGAGCGCGCGGTCTCCGTCGCGGCGGACGCGGGCGATGATGTCCCGGACGCGCGAGGCGACCTGGGCATCCGACTCTCCCGAGCGATCGAGCAACTGGCGTCGGGCCTCGGGCGACAGGGCGGAGAGAGGACCTCGGTACTTCAGGGCTCCAGGGTTCACGGCATCAACCTCTCGATGCGGGTGACGAGGATGCCCTCGCAGCCCAGGGCCTTGAGGGCGTTGATGGTGCGGTAGATGGTCTTCGAGGGGACGACGGCGTGCACCGCGACGTAATCACCGCCGTTCATGATATCCACCACGGTGGGTCCATTGAGGCCCGGGAGCACCTCGCGCACCTGGGGGAGCACCCTGCGTGGCACGTTGGCCATCAGGTAGCGCTTGCCTCGGGCGGCCAGCACCGAGCCCAGGGCCTGCTTCAGCTCCTCCAGCCGCTGGACGGCCTCCGCGTCGTTGTTCTTGCAGGCCACCAGGCGGGCGCTGGACTCCAGGACGGTGACCACCTCGCGCAGGCCGTTCATCTTGAGCGTGGAGCCGGTGGAGGTCAGGTCCACGACGATATCCGCGATGCCCAGGTGGGGAGCGATCTCCGCGGCGCCGGACACGGGCACGACGACCACCTGCTGCCCGCGCTTCGCGAAGAACTCCTCGGTGAGTCGGGGGAAGCAGGAGGCCACGCGCATGCCGTCCTTCACGCCCTCGGCCGAGGTGATGCCGCTCTCCTCGCGGGCCGCCACCACGAGGCGGCACCGACCGAACTCGAGATCCATGAGCATGTCGAGCTGGCGCCCGGACTCGTTGACGAGATCCCAGCCGGTGACGCCGGCGTGGGCAGCGCCGTCGGCGACGAACTCGGGGATGTCCTGGGCGCGGACGAAGATGGCCTCGAACTCGCCTCCCAGGGAGGCGGTGAGGGCGCGCTCCCCTCGGACGCGGACCTCGAGTCCGGCGTCGTTGAACAGCTCACGAACCTCTTCGGAGAGGCGACCTTTGTTGGGGAGGGCGATCTTCAGCATCGGGACTTTCCAGGGGTGTCGGGGAGGAGAACGCTGGAACGAAAAAAGCCCGTCCAGGGAGGGACGGGCTTTCGGTCACTGCGGCAGGGCCGGGAGGATGAGGCGTGTCAGGCGTTCATCCAGGCATGCGCGCGGCGAGCGGTCCCGTCAGGGCCGAGCCGATGATGCGCATGATGGTGATGAACGGAAGTGAGACGCACGGTCCGATGAGTAACGGAAAGCCCTGGATGCGTCAACCTTCCCCTGCAGACGCTTGCAAACCCTGGAGGGAGCAAGCAGAAGCGGGCGCCATGAGTCTCCCGGACGTGATCATCGTGGGTGGAGGCGTGATGGGATGTGGCCTCGCCCTGAGGCTGCGCCAGGCGGGCGTGAACGTCACCGTGCTGGAGCGCTCCATCCCCGGCGCCGAGGCCTCCAGCGCCGCGGCGGGCATCCTCGCGCCCCAGATGGAGTCCGATGGCCCGGGCCCCTTCCTGGATCTCTGCCTGCGCAGCCGCGCGCTCTACGGCGGGCTGGCCACGGAACTGCGCGAGCTCACCGGCGTGGACATCGCCTACCTGCCCTGCGGCGTCCTCAAGGCCGGCTTCACCGAGTCCGAGCTCCACCACCTGGAGGCCACCGCGGCCTGGCAGCGGGCGCTCGGCCTGCGCGCGGAGCTGCTGGACGGAAAGCAAGCCCGCGAGCTCGAGCCAAAGCTCTCCCCGGAGGCACTGGCCGCCGTGCACTTTCCGGACGATCACCAGGTTGACAACCGGCTCCTCGTCCGAGCCCTCTCCATGGCCGTGGCGCGCGTGGGAGCCACCTTCCGCAGCGGCTACGTGCGCGGCGTGGTGGAGGAGAACGGCCGCGCGGTGGGCGTGGATCTGGACGGCGATGTCCTCCGGGCGGGCGCCGTCGTGGTGGCCGCCGGCTCCTGGTCCGGGCTGGTGCAGGGCACGGCGATGAGCCCCCACGCGGTGCGCCCGGCCCGTGGACAGATGCTCCAGTTCCAGACGCGGCTGCCCGTCGCCTCGCGCATCCTCACCTCCGAGAAGGGCTACCTCGTCCCCCGCACCGATGGGCGATTGATCGCCGGCAGCACCATGGAGTTCGCCGGGTTCGACAAGCAGGTGACCGCGGAGGGCGTCTCGCGCATCCTGGCCATGGCGCTGGAGCTGTGCCCGGAGCTCGGGCAGGCCCCGCTCACCGAGATGTGGGCTGGCTTCCGCCCCTACACCGAGGATCGGCTGCCCATCCTGGGGCCAGGCCCCCTTCCGGGCCTCTTCCTGGCCACCGGCCACTTCCGCAACGGCATCCTCCTGGCCCCCATCACTGCGAAGCTGATTACGCAGTGCATTATTGGAGACCGGCCTTCCGTGGATCTCTCGCCCTTCCGGTACGATCGGTTCAGTGCTAGGGCACCGGGCTGAAGCAACCTGCCGATTCTCTGAGTGGGGGGCGTCCGGGAAGGCAGGGAAGGTGGTAAGTTCTCGTACCTATTGGCGATCTAAACCCGGAAACCACTAGAATCCCCACCCGTGGAAGCCATTCCCCCTGCCCCTCCTCGCATCCTGATCGTGGACGACGACGATTCCGTCCGCGATGTCATCTCCGTCCTCCTCACGGAGGAGGGCTACAACTGCGTGGTCGCCAGCGGCGCCGAGATGGCCCTGGACATCGCCAGTGAGGCCGAGACGCCGCTGGTCATCAGCGACATGAAGATGCCGGGCAAGGATGGCCTGTGGCTCCTGGAGAACCTCCGCGAGCGCCATCCGGACACTTCCGTCATCATGCTGACCGGCTATGGCGACACGGAGTCCGCGGTGGACTGCCTGCGCCGCGGCGCGGTGGACTACCTGCTCAAGCCACCCAAGCTGACGGACCTCATCCGCGCCATCGAGCGCGCGCTGGCCAAGCGGCGCATCGAGATGGCTCGCAAGCGCTACCAGAAGAAGCTGGAGCGCAAGGTGCGCGACCGCACGGCGGAGCTTCGGCTGGCGCTGCGGGACATCGCGAACACGTACCAGAACACGCTGCTGGCGCTGGTAGCGGCGCTGGACGCGCGCGAGCACGAGACGTCGGACCACTCGCAGCGCGTGGTGAGCTACACGTCGGCGATCGCGCAGCGCATGGGGCTGGGCGGCAAGGAGCTGGAGGAGATCGGCCGCGGCGCGCTGCTGCACGACATCGGGAAGATCGGCGTGCCGGACGCGGTGCTGCTCAAGCCGGGCAAGCTGACGCCGGACGAGTGGCTGGAGATGCGCAAGCACCCGGACATCGGCTTCCAGATGATCCAGGCGATTCCGTTCCTGGACACGCCGGCGCAGATCGTGCTGTCGCACCAGGAGCGGTGGGACGGCGCGGGCTATCCGCGCAACCTGCAGAAGCACGAGATCCACATCGGCGCGCGCATCTTCGCGGTGGCGGACACGCTGGACGCGATGACGAGCGACCGGCCGTACCGCAAGGGCACGACGTTCGCCAACGCGATCCAGGAGATCAAGCGCTGCGCGAACACGCAGTTCGATCCGGAAGTGGTGCGGGCGTTCCTGGACATCGGCGAGGAAGGCCTGGTCCGGATCAAGATGGAGATGGCGGAGCGCAAGCTGAAGCCGCCCGAGGTGGAGGCCCAGGCGCAGGAGGCCGAGGCCGAGCTGGAGAAGCTCACCGAGGACGACGACATGGAGCTGACGCCGGCGCCCGCGTCCCCCACTCCGCTGCCCGGGAACAAGGTGGCCTGACGGGCCCAGGGGTCTGTCCGCGAGGGAGGACCCTGAGGTGGAACGAGACCAGGGTTACCGACTCGTCCTCTTCGAGCGCAGGACGGGTCAGAAACCGCACTCATCGAGTGAACGGGGCGTGCATCCCCCCGTCATCAGGTCCATATTCCACTTCAAGGATATACTCTCCCCCCCTCTGATGATGCTCCCCGCGCCATCCATCCCCGCTCCCTCGCGAGACCCGCTCGCGCCTCCCCTCCTGGATGCCCAGGGGCGGCGGATGACGTACCTGCGGCTGAGCATCACCGACCGCTGCAACTTCCGCTGCACCTACTGCTCGCCCGCTTCCTGGGGAGGCAAGAAGGATCTGCTCTCTCCCGCCGAGTTCGGACGCATCGTCTCCGTCTTCGCCGCCATGGGCATCCAGCGCGTGCGGCTCACCGGCGGCGAGCCCCTCATCCGCCCCGACATCCTCGAGATCGCCCAGCGCATCTCCGCCACGCCCGGCATCCGCCACGTGGCCATCACCACCAACGCCAGCCACCTCGAGCGCCTCGCCCTCCCCCTGCGCGAGGCCGGCGTCACCCAGCTCAACATGAGCCTGGACACCCTCTCCGAGGAGACCTTCCGCCGCATCTCCAGGCAGGGGGACTTCGCCGCCACGCTGCGCGGCATCGACGCCGCGGCCCAGGCCGGCTACGCCTCGCTCAAGCTCAACGTCGTCGTCATGCGCGGCATCAACGACGGCGAGGCCCCGGCCCTCGTCCGCTACGCGCACGAGCGGGGCATCACCCCCCGCTTCATCGAGCTCATGCCCTTCGGCCAGGGCACGCCCGTGCCCACCGCCGAGCTCGTCGAGCAGCTCCAGGCCGCCGGCCTCCCGCTCGTGTCCGAGCCGGCGGATGACGCCTCCAGCCCCACCTCGGGCCCGGCGCGCTACTGGCGCGCTCCCACCGGTCGCGTGGGCTTCATCTCTCCCCTCACCCAGAACTTCTGCGGCGGCTGCAACCGCGTGCGCGTGGCCTCCAATGGAGACCTGCGCAGCTGCCTCGGCGGACGCGCGCAGGCCCCGCTGCATCAGCTCATCCGCGGCGGCGCCTCGGACCCGGAGCTGGCCCTGGCCATCCGCCAGGCCCTGGGCGAGAAGCCAGACGGCCACCGCTTCACCGAGGCCGGCAACGGCTCCACGCTCCTGCCAATGATGGGCATCGGCGGCTGACCGTCGGGCCGCCGCCCCGCTCACGACGCGACAGAGCACCGGAACGACCTCTCCTTCGAGGCTCGCTCGGCGCTCCGTGGCGATGCTCCCTCGCGGGAGCTACTTGATCATGCGGATGGCGAACGGATACCGGTACGCCACGCCCTCGTTCACCTTCATCCCCGCCATGATCCCCAGGACCACCGCGGCGATGAACACGAGCGGGAACAGCAGGGCGCCGATGCACGCGAAGGCCAGAATCGACGAGACCATGTAGCCAATGAAGACGCCGATCTGGAAGTTGAGCGCCTCGACCGCCTGCGCGCGAACCCAGGCGGACTTGTCGCCCTTGGTCAACATGATGACGAGCGGCACCAGCACCGGGAAGACAATGCCACCAATGTGCGCGATGAGCGCCATGGTCTTGTCGTCCTGACTGGGTGCCGGCGAGCCCATCAGGAACGGCTGTTCACTCTGCTGCTGGTCCATGTGAGTCCCCTCCAAAACCGTCCGAGGCGCACATATCGCGCCCTGCAGGCCGTCTTTTGCCAGCGCCTGCGTCAAATGTCACGTAGGGGACAAGTCACGATCCGCTGAAGCCTTGGAGCCCCAACGGATCGCGGCCCTCGCTCAGCGGTAGATCTCCCCGCCCGCCTTCTTGAACTCCTCGCTCTTCTCGGCCATGCCGGCCTCCAGCGCCGACTCCGTCGCCACCCCGCTCTGCGCCGCGAAGTCACGCACCTCCTGGGTGATCTTCATGGAGCAGAACTGCGGGCCGCACATGGAGCAGAAGTGGGCCACCTTGGCTCCCTCGGCCGGCAGCGTCTCGTCGTGGAAGGCCCGCGCCCGCTCCGGATCCAGCGAGAGGTTGAACTGATCCTCCCAGCGGAACTCGAAGCGTGCCTTGGACAGCGCGTTGTCGCGCGCCTGCGCCCCCGGGTGGCCCTTGGCCAGATCCGCCGCGTGCGCCGCGATCTTGTAGGTGATGACGCCCTCCTTCACGTCATCCCGGTCCGGCAGGCCCAGGTGCTCCTTCGGCGTCACGTAGCAGAGCATCGCCGTGCCGAACCACCCGATCATCGCCGCGCCGATGCCGCTGGTGAAGTGGTCGTACCCCGGCGCGATGTCCGTCGTCAGAGGCCCCAGCGTGTAGAAGGGCGCCTCGTGGCACACGGCCAGCTGCTTCGTCATGTTCTCCTGGATCAGGTGCATGGGCACGTGCCCCGGCCCCTCGATCATCACCTGCACGTCGTGCTTCCAGGCGATCTTCGTCAGCTCGCCCAGCGTCTCCAGCTCGCCGAACTGCGCCGCGTCGTTGGCGTCCGCGATCGAGCCCGGGCGCAGGCCGTCGCCCAGGCTGAAGCTGACGTCATACGCCTTCATGATCTCGCAGATCTCCTCGAAGTGCGTGTAGAGGAAGTTCTCCTTGTGGTGCGCCAGGCACCACTTCGCCAGGATGGAGCCACCCCGGCTGACGATGCCCGTCAGCCGCCTGGCCGTCAGCGGGATGTACGCCAGCCGCACGCCCGCGTGGATGGTGAAGTAGTCCACGCCCTGCTCGCACTGCTCGATGAGCGTGTCGCGGTAGATCTCCCACGTCAGCTCCTCCGCCTTGCCGCCCACCTTCTCCAGCGCCTGGTAGATGGGCACCGTGCCGATGGGCACCGGAGCGTTGCGGAGGATCCACTCGCGCGTCTCGTGGATGTTCCGGCCGGTGGACAGGTCCATCACCGTGTCCGCGCCCCAGCGGATGGACCACACCATCTTCTCCACCTCCTCCTCGATGGAGGAGGTGACCGCCGAGTTGCCGATGTTGGCGTTGATCTTCACCAGGAAGTTGCGGCCGATGATCATCGGCTCCAGCTCCGGGTGGTTGATGTTGGCCGGGATGATGGCGCGGCCCCGCGCCACCTCGTCCCGCACGAACTCCGGGGTGATCTTCCGGGGGATGGCCGCGCCCCAGGACTGCCCCGGGTGCTGCGCCGCGAGCGAGGCCTCCACCTTCAGGTTCTCCCGCACCGCCACGAACTCCATCTCCGGAGTGATGATGCCCTTGCGCGCGTAGTGCAGCTGCGTGACGTTGGCGCCCGGCTTCGCCACGCGCGGCTTGCGGCGGTGGGCGAAGCGCAGCCCGGCCAGGCGCGGGTCCGCCTCGCGGCCGCGGCCGTACTCGGAGGTGATGCCCGGCAGCTCCTCCGTGTCTCCCCGGGCCGCGATCCAGCCGGCGCGGGTGGGCGCCAGGCCCTCCTTCAGATCGATCCGCGCCTCGGGATCCGTGTACGGGCCGCTCGAGTCATAGACATGGACCGGCGGGTTGGGCGTCACGCGCGCCTCCGGGCCGTGCCCGTGACGGGTGGGCGTCTGGCTGATCTCCCGCATGGGCACCCGCAGCTCCGGGTACCGCTCGCCGGGGACGTAGACCTTGCGCGAGGCCGGCAGCGCCCCTCGCGAGATCCCCTCCAGCACCTTGCCATCGACCTTGAGGCTCCTGGACGCTCCGCTCATACGGCTCCTCCTCGCGGCGGCATGGGAGGCAAGCGAGGCGTGGAGCGCCCGCCGCTTCCCTCCGCCGGCATGACCCGGTTCAGGTTCCAAGGGTCCGGCCGCACTCCCGGCCGTCTCAGCCCCTCCCTGGGGCACCCCTAGCGACGCGGGGCGGTGTATCTCACACGAGCGGACCGTTCAACCCGCCCGCGCAGGATCTGCGGGGTAGCAGGCAGCCGCGCAAAGCTTGCGCCCTCTGGTGGACGTCCTCACCGTCCCTTCGGGAGGCCCAAGTCTTGGACCCGAAAGTGCATAACGGGTCACCACGCATTCCTGGCGCTGGAGCCCACATATATGAAGACCGTTGGCGAGCTGATGACGCGGGAGCTCATCACCCTCAAGGAAACGCAGAACCTGGCCATCGCGGACGAGCTGCTCCGCCTGCACCGCATCCGGCACCTGCCGGTGGTGCGCGATGGCAAGCTGGTGGGGCTCATCACCCACCGCGACCTCATCAAGGCCACCGCCCTCAAGTGCCCGGACCCGACGAAGAACCCCCTGTGGGCGGCGGACATCATGAACCGCGAGATCCGCACGGTGCGCCCGGACATGGCCCTGCGCGAGGCGGTGAAGGTGATGCTGGACAACAAGTTCGGCTGCCTGCCCGTCGTGAGCGAGGACGGCAAGCTCATGGGCATCCTCACGGAGGCGGACCTGGTGCGCTACGCGCAGCAGCTCATCGCTGACCTGGACCGCATGAGCGAGGCGGCGGAGTACGAGTAGCCGCTCGGCTCCTGCCTGCTAGCAGTGCCTGCATCGAACCGCGAAAGGCTGGCATTCCCATGGCCATCGTCTTCGGAACGGACTTCTCGGAGCACGCCACGGTGGCCGCCCTCGCCGCGGCCGCCCTGGCCCGCCGCACCGGTGAGGCGCTCCACCTGGCCCACGTCCTCGAGTACGGCAGCGGTGGAGGCTCGAGCGCCATCCACGAGGCCATGCGCCGAGAGGCCGCCGCGCGCCTGGAGCAGCAGGTCCAGGAGCTGCGCCGACGCGACGTGTCGCTCACCCCGCACCTGCTGGACGGAGCGCCCGACGAGGTGCTCGTCGATCTGGCCGCCCAGGTCCACGCCTCGCTCATCGTGCTCTCCCACCACGGGCAGCGGGCCCCTCGCTGGCGCATCGGCAGCGTGGCGGACCGGGTGGTCCAGGCCGCGCGCTGCCCGGTGCTGGTGCTGAAGGCCTCTCAGCCGATCGAGGCCTGGGCCCGGGGAGAGCGCTCGCTGCGGCTGCTGCTGGGGCTGAACTTCTCCGCGCCCTCGGACGCCGCCGTCGCCTGGGTGCGGCGCATGAGGACGCTGGGGCCGTGCGAGGTGATGGCCGCGCACCACTACTGGGGCGCGGACGCGCACACCCGCTATGGCATGCCCATCTCGCCCGAGGCCGAGGTGACGCCCGAGGCCGAGCAGGCGCTGCGCCGCGATCTCACGGCGCGCATGGGGGACATGCCCGGCAGCGGCTCCGTCTGGGTGCACCTGGAGCCGGGGCTCGGACGCCCCTCCGAGGCGCTGATCCACCTGGCGCGCAAGGAGGCCGTGGATCTGGTGGTGGTGGGCACGCACCAGCGCTCCGGCGCGAGCAAGTGGTGGCATGGCTCCGTCTCCCAGCACGTCCTCCATGACTCGCCCACCTCCGTGCTGTGCGTGCCCACCAGCGCCGCCACGACGCGCGTCATCCCTCGGCTGCGCCGGGTGCTGGCGCCCACGGACCTGTCCGAGCTGGGCTCCAGCGGCGTGCGCCACGCCTACTCGCTGGCCCCGCCCGGCGGCACCGTCTACCTGCTCCACGCTCTGCCGCCGCCCGCGGGCGCCCCCATCGGCGCCGGGTATGTCCTCCCCGAGCCCACCTCCGCCCAGGAGCGCGCCGAGCGGGAGCAGATCGCCGCGGAGCTCAGGGCCCTCATCCCTCCCGAGGCCACCGCTCGCGGCATCACCACGCGCGTGGAGCTCGTCACCGGCCGCAAGGTCTCCGAGGCCATCTGCCAGGCCGCGGAGCGCCTGGACTGCGACGTCATCTGCCTGGCCACCCACGGACGCTCGGGCCTCACCCGCGCCCTGGCCGGCTCGGTGGCACAGGAGGTGCTGATGAACGGCACGCGGCCGCTGTACGTCGTCCGCCCACCCCGAGACGAGTGACGGATGAGCTCGAGCCCCACCCACGCGCTGCAGACGGAGGCACCGGAGCCTCCCCCCGCCGCCGCCCCCGCGAGCGCCCGCCAGAGGCACTGGGTGCGCCCCGCGCTCGCCGTCGTGGGAGTGGCCACGAGCCTCCTGGTGGCCTGGCTGGGGGTGGACAGCCCCACCATCGCGCGCTCGATCGCGATCGCCGGGGTGTGTCTGACGCTGTGGCTCACCGAGCTGGTGCCGCCCTTCGTCCCCACCCTGCTGCTGCTCGGGGGCACGGCCGCGCTGCTGGGCCCGCTGGAGCCTGGGTACAAGCTGTCCGCGGTGCTCGCGTGGTGCGCGGATCCCGTGCTCGTGCTCTTCCTGGGCGGCTTCACGCTGGAGGTCGCCGCCTCGCGGCATGGGCTGGATCAGGCCGTGGCCCAGCACGTGCTCCGGCTGGCGCGGGGGAGCCGGCGGCTGCTGATGCTCCTCGTCACCGTGGGCGTGGCCTTCCTCTCCATGTGGATGTCGAACATCGCCGCCGCGGCGATGATGCTGGCCTCGCTCCGGCCGCTGCTCCACGCCTCGCACCACGACACCGCCCTGAAGCGGGCCCTGCTGCTGTCCGTGGCGCTCGGGGCCAACTTCGGCGGCATGGCCACGCCGGTGGGCACTGGCCCCAACGCGATCGCCATCTCCGCGGCCACGCCCTACTCCCAGGTGACGTTCGTCAAGTGGATGGCCTTCGCCCTGCCCCTCACCGGGCTGATGCTCCTGGTGGGCTTCGTGCTCCTCGTGGTGAGCTACCGGGTGCGCGGCCGCTTCGAGCTGCCCGCCGCCCCCACCCGGAAGCTGGACACCCGCGCCCACTGGGTGCTCGGCGTGTTCGTCGCCTGCGCCGGCCTGTGGCTCTCCGAGCCGCTCCACGGCCTGTCCGCGCCGCTCGTGGCGCTGGGGGCCACCGCGGCCCTCTTCGGCTCGGGCCTGCTGCGCCGGGAGGACCTGGGGCGGCTGGACTGGTCCACCCTCTTCCTCATCGCCGGTGGCATCTCCCTGGGCCGGCTCGTGGAGCACTCGGGGGTGGTGGCCACCGCGCTGCGGGGCGTGGACTGGAGCGCCTGGCCCCAGGTGGCCCAGGTGGGGCTGCTCGTGAGCCTGGCAGCCCTGCTCTCGGCGCTGATGAGCAACACCGGCACGTCGGCGCTCCTGATTCCCATCGCCGTGCAGCTCTTCCCCTCCGCCTCCATGCCCATCCTCGTGGCCATGGGGTGCTCCTTCGGCGTCCCCTTCATCATCAGCACCCCGCCCAACGCCATGGTCGCCGGCGAGGGGGGCGTGGAGTCCTCGGACCTGCTGCGCATGGGCCTGCCGCTCATGGCGCTGGGCTGTCTGGTCGTCACCCTCACCGGCCCCTGGGTCCTCCGCTTCTTCGGCCTCTCCTGAGCCATGGCACACATGTTGAATTGAGCCGCATCTCCACCGTCCCGGAGCCCTCATGACATCCATCTCCGCCATCGAGTTCGAGACCCGCCTCCAGTGGCAGGGAGCGGATCGCGCCACGCTGTCGACCGAGCACACGCCCGCGCTGCCGCTCGGTGGGCTCATCGCCGGGCACCCGACCCCGGACCGGTGGTCCCCCGAGACGCTGCTGGTGGGGGCCGCGGAGGGCCGCACGCTCCAGAGCTTCCTGGAGCGGGCTCGGACCGAGGGGCTCGAGATCCTCTTCTACCAGAGCAGTGCGATGGGCCGCCGCGTGGAGGGCCAGGACGCGCCCCCTCACTTCACGGATCTCATCGTCCGGCCCCACGTCGCGGTCCGCACCGAGGCGGACGCGGAGCGGGTGCGGCGCATCTTCGAGGAGCTGCCGTGCCGGTGCTTCCCCAGCACCATCCTCCACCTCACGCCTCGCATCGAGCCCGTCGTGGAGGTGTGGGATGGCCCTCGCGCCGCGGACCGAGGCCCCCCCGCCGCGCTCGGGACGAACGCCACCGCCTGAAGCCGCCCCCTCCTCCACTCCTTCCGCGGGCCCCCGGCTCGCACTCAGGCCTATCCCCCACCGGGTGGTGACCTGCTAGCGTGAACCTCATGGCTGCTGAACGCATCCTGGTTGTCGATGACGAAGACAATGCCCGCCGTGCCATCGTCACCATCCTCGGCGAGGAGGGGTACGAGGTCACCGAGGCCTCCAACGGCGCGGACGCGCTGGCGCGCATCCCCGAGTTCTCGCCCGCGGTGGTCCTCTCGGACGTGCGCATGCCGCAGATGGACGGGCTCACGCTGCTCAAGAAGGCGCGGGAGCTGGGCTCGGACGCCACGTTCGTGATGATGACGGCCTTCGCGAGCGTGGAGACCGCCGTCGAGGCCATGCGCGCGGGCGCCGACAACTACCTGGTCAAGCCGCTGGACGCGGACGCGGTGCTCGTCATCCTCGGCAAGGCGCTCGAGAAGCGCAGCCTGGTCCGAGAGACCCAGACGCTGCGCGATCAGGTGCGCCAGCGCACCCGCTTCCACAACATCATCGGGGACTCGCCCCAGATCCAGGGCGTGTACGACGTCATCCGCCGCGCGGCGAACACCCGCGCCACGGTGCTCATCCTCGGCGAGTCCGGCACGGGCAAGGAACTCATCGCCCAGGCGCTGCACCAGGAGTCCCCGCGCAAGGACAAGCCCTTCGTCCGCGTGCACTGCGCGGCGCTGTCCGAGAACCTGCTGGAGAGCGAGCTGTTCGGCCACGAGAAGGGCTCGTTCACCGGCGCCGTGGCGCGCAAGGAGGGCCGCTTCGAGCTGGCCGACGGCGGCACCCTCTTCCTGGACGAGATCGGCGAGATCTCCCCCGCCGTGCAGGTGAAGCTGCTGCGCGTGCTCCAGCAGCGCGAGTTCGAGCGCGTGGGCGGCACGCAGACGCTCAAGGTGGACGTGCGCATCGTCGCCGCCACCCACCGGGATCTGCAGGCCGAGGTGAAGGCGGGCCGCTTCCGAGAGGACCTCTTCTACCGGCTCAACGTCGTCTCGGTGACCCTGCCCCCGCTGCGCGAGCGCAAGAGCGACATCCCCGCGCTGGTGAGCCACTTCCTGGAGAAGTACAGCGACACCTACGGCAAGCAGGTGAAGGCGCTGGCGCCGGGCACCCTCCAGGCCCTGCTGGCGCACGACTGGCCGGGCAACATCCGTGAGCTGGAGAACGCCATCGAGCGCGCGGTGGTACTGGCCCAGGGCCCGGAGCTGACCACGGACGATCTGCCCCCCGTGCTGCGAGGCCCCCGGCCCTCTGGCTCCAGCGCGAACAACCTCATCCCCGGCGCCTCCATGGCCACCATCGAGCGGGAGGCCATCCTCCGCACGTTAGAGATGGTACAGGGCTCCACCAGTCGCGCTGCGGAGATCCTGGGAATCAGCGTGCGAAAGATCCAGTACCGGCTAAAGGAGTATGGCAGCGGCAAGACGCCCTCCTCCCAGGAGGACGCGGAGGAGGCCGCGGCGGAGTCCAGCGGCTGAGGAACGGAGGAACGCGTGGGGTTCTGGTTGGAGATGCTGATCGGCCTGGTGGTGACGGTGCTGCTCGTCGTCTTCCTGGGCCCCGGGCTGTGGAGCTCCCGCGTGGACATCCGCAAGTCCGATGACAAGCGGGACCAGGGCCCCAGGCCGGGCCCGTAGGCCCCCAAGCTCGGAGCGCGGAGCGCGGAGCGCGGAGCTCAGCGCACGGCCGCCGGGGCGATGAGCTCACGAACCTCGCCGTGCCAGCTCCCCTTCTGGAGCAGGGGCAGGACGCTGCCTCGCTCGTCCGTCCAGGTGATGGACGGCGGGCCCGCCAGCTCCAGGCGGCGCACCTTCGAGGTCGCATTCACGAAGGTCGGTCCCCAGGAGAACTCCGCGTCCGGGCTCAGGAGCATCCACACGCTGCGCGCCGTGCGGTCCGCCGGATCGTAGACGACGAGCGTGGCGTGCATCCCGAACTTCCGGGCGTGCGCCAGCGCGATGGGGACCAGGTCCAGGTGCGCGTTGCTGATGTGCAGCGCCAGCACCCCGTGGGGCCCCAGGTGTCGGCGGTAGACGGAGACCGCCTCGTCGGTGAGCAGGTGCACGGGGATGGAGTCCGAGCTGAAGGTGTCCACCGCGAGCACGTCGAAGCCCTGGGCCTCGCCCCGCTCCAGCTCCCGCTCCAGCGAGATGCGGGCGTCGCCCTCGATGATCTCCACCCGCGCGGGAGTGTCCGCCAGATAGCTGAAGTAGCCCCCCTCCCCACGCGCCAGGGAGATGATCTTCGGGTTGATCTCGTAGAAGCGCACCGAGTCCTCCGCCCGGGCGAGCGCGGCCGAGGAGCCCACGCCCAGCCCCAGCACGCCGATGCGCAGGCCGGGAGCCAGGCCTACCGCCTCGCGCAGGCGACGGTGCTCGGCGATGGCCAGCCCCAGCCCGCTCTCGAGCGTGAAGTAGGACATGGGGAGCCGCCGCTTCGTGTCCCCGGTGTACTGGACGCCGTGGGCGATGGCGCCGTGCTTGAGCGTGAAGCGGTGCTCGTCCGGCTTGCCCCGGCCCTGCTCCAGCACCTGCACCACCCCGAAGAAGTTCCGCGCCGTGAGCCGCACCTCGAAGCGGAAGTCCGCCACCGCCACGCCCAGCCCCACGATGACGAAGGCCAGCAGGAACATCCTCAGGCTCCGCCGCAGCCGCGCCAGCCGCTCCTCACCGGGCGGGCGCACGAACATCGTCACCAGGGCGATGAGGCAGCAGGCCGCCAGCGCCAGCGGGTACTCCGCGTAGGTGACGAAGAGGCGCGGCGCCACGATGGTGACGATGAGCCCGCCCAGCACTCCGCCCACCGACACCCAGAGGTAGAAGGCGCTCAGGAAGCGAGGCGCCGGCCGCAGGCGGTACAGCTCGCCGTGGCACACCATGCAGCCGGCCAGCAGCGCCGCGCCGTACGCGAGGATCTGCAAGCCCAGGGGCGTGTGCGGCCCCAGGAGGACCACGCGGGTGACGCCCGCCACCGAGGCGATGAGGAGCAGGGAGAAGAACGCGCGCGAGTAAAGCGCCTCCCGCTCGAAGGCGAGGATGAAGGTGAGCAGGTAGATCGCCAGCGGCAGCACCCAGAGGAACGGACCGGCCGCCACGTCCTGCGAGAGCTGGTTCGTCGTGGCCAGCAGCAGCACCGACGCGCACGCGCTCAGCCCCAGCCACGCCAGCGTCCGCCCCAGCCCGGGCCGAGCCCCCTCCTCCACCGGAGGGCTCGCCGGCTCCGGCGACTCCGTCCGCTCCGGTGCGGAGGCAGCGGCGCGCTTCCACAAGTCCCAGGCGCACACCGCGCAGCCCACGACGAAGAGGACGAAGCCCGCGGCCCAGCCCCAGCCCTGCACGCCGCGCGGCACATATGGCTCGACGAGGAAGGGGTAGCTCAGCAGCGCCAGCAGCGAGCCCGCGTTCGACAGGGCGTAGAGCCGATAGGGCGAGGCTCCCGGCCGCGCCCGGGCAAACCAGCTCTGCAAGAGCGGCGCGCTGGTGGACAGCACGAAGAAGGGCAGGCCGATGGTCACCGCCAGCATCGCCAGCAGCCGGCCGGTGAGCCCCTCCACCCCTTCCGGCCGCCACTCCGGCCCGGGCGCCACCGGCGAGCCCACCCACAGCGCGCGCACCGCGAGCACCCCCACCGTCAGCCCCAGCAGCCCCAGGTGCAGCCTCACCTGGGAGCGCGGCGCCAGGCGCGTGGCCACCCCGTGCGCGTACGCGTAGCCGGCCAGCAGCGCCGCCTGGAAGAAGAGCATGCAGGCCGTCCACACCGCCGGCGTGCCGCCAAACCACGGCAGCGCGAACTTGCCCACCAGCGGCTGGACTCCAAAGAGCAGGAAGGCGCTGGCGAAGAGCGTGAGGGCGTACCGGGGCATCGGCCGGGTAGGCTACCCCACCCGTGAGTCCGGGACAGGCGTGGCCTTCGGCAACCGCAGCACGAAGCGCGCTCCGCCACCCGGCGCGTCCCCCACCTCCAGCGTTCCGCCGTGCTGCGTCACGATGGAGTGCACGATGGAGAGCCCCAGCCCCGAGCCCTGCGCCTTGGTGGTGAAGAAGGGCTCGAAGATGCGGTCTCGCACCGCCGGGGGAACGCCCGGCCCCGTGTCATCCACCATCACCCACACGCCGCGGGCTTCCTCTCCCGCGGAGATGCGGACCTCGCCGCCCGCCGGGGTCGCATCCAGGGCGTTGAGCGCCAGGTTGATGAGCACCTGCCGCAGGCGCTCCTCCTCCCCCGGCACCCGGGCCACGCTGACGGGCCCCGCCACCTCGAGCTTCACCTTGCGCGCCTCGGCCTGGCCCCCGAGCAGATCCACCACCCGCCGCAGCAGCGGCTCCACCTCCACCGGCTCCGGACGGAAGTCGCGCGGCCGCGCGAACTGGAGGAAGTCCTCCAGGATGTGGTCCAGCCGGCGGATCTCGTCACGCACCAGGTTCAGCGGCTCGAGCAGGCTGCCCTGCTGGGCGTCCGGCAGCTTGCGCACGCGACGCTCCAGCACCGAGAGCTGCAGCGCCGCGGCGTTGAGCGGGTTGCGGATCTCGTGGGACAGGCCCGCCGTCATCGTCCCCACCGCCGCCAACCGCTCCGTCACCTGGGCCCTCCGCGCCAGCTCGCGCTTCTCCGCCTGCAGCCGCACCTGCCGCATGGCCTGCTCCAGCGTGAGCAGCAGATCCTGGGGCGCGCACGGCTTCATCAGGTAGGCGCAGGCCCCGGCGCGCACCGCCGCCACCGCCGTCTCCAGCGTGGCGAAGCCCGTGAGCAGCACCACCTCGGACTCGGGCATCTCGCGCTTCAGCTCGGCGGCCAGCGCGGTGCCATCTCCGTCCGGCAGGCGCAGGTCCACCAGCGCCACGTCGAAGCCGGCCTTCGCGTGCTCGCGGGCGGCGCGGCAGCTCTCCGCGATGCGGACCTCATAGCCCGCGTCTCCCAGCAGCTCGCGCAGGTTGTCGAGGAAGGCCGCGTTGTCGTCCACCACCAGGACGCGCGGACGACGGACATCGGGGCTCATGCGGCGGACCTGTGCGCGGAGTACGTCCGCTCCAGCGCGGCCACGAGCGCCGCGGTGTCGAAAGGCTTGTGGAAGACTCCCGCGGGCGTCTGCTCCAGCGCCACCTCCGGGTAGGCCGTGATGACGAAGACGGGCATGTCCGGGAAGCGGCCCTCCAGCCGGCGCAGCGCCTCGCCGTCGGGGCCTCCGGGCAGGCGCAGGTCCACCAGCGCGGCGAAGGGCTTCACCATGGAGAGCCGGTCCGCCTCCATCACCGAGCGCGCCGTCACGCAGGAGAAACCCCGCGCGCGCAGCACCTCGCAGAGGTTGTCCGCAAGCGCCGAGTCGTCCTCCACCAGCGCCACCAGCCCGTCCCTGCGCGCCGAGGACAAGAGCCCCATCAGCGTCTGCACCGGCACCGGCTTGGGCAGCACCGCCAGCAGCCCCTCGTTGCGCGCCGCCTCCAGATCGTTCTCTCCCGGGTACGCGGTGATGACCACCACGGCGATGCCCGGGTCCACCTTGCGGATGTGGTGCACGGCGACCGCGCCGCTCATGCCCGGCATCTTCATGTCGGTGAGCAGCGCGTCGAAGCGCGTCTCCCTCACTCGCGAGAGCGCCTCGGCGCCATCGGTCACCACCGTGGCCGCGTCGCCCATGTCGCGGAGGATCTCGGCGATGTTCTCCGCGAAGGCTCGGTTGTCATCGAGCAGCAGGTAGTGTCGCACGCGGCTCTCCCTGAGGATTGAGCGGTAGTCGGAGCAAGAAGCGTGCGCCCGCGCCCGGCTCGGAGCGGGGCGCGTAGGCGATCGTCCCTCCGTGGCGCTCCAGGATGCGCCGGACCAGGGGCAGGCCCAGGCCGATGCCCCGCGCCTTCGTCGTCATGAGCGGCTCGAAGAGGCGCCGCCGGATGGACTCGCTCACCCCGGGCCCCGAGTCCTCGAAGATCAGCTCCACGAAGCCGGGCGCCGTCGTGGCCGTCAGCTCCACCGTCCCCGTCTCTCCCAGCGCCTGGACGGCGTTCTCCAGCAGGTTGAGGAAGACCTGGCGCAGCTGGTTGGGGTCCCCCGTCAGCTGGGGCAGCTGCTCCAGCCCTCGCTGGCTCACGGTCACCCCCGGGGGATGCTGCACGGCGGAGACCGCGCTCTGCCACACCTCCGCCAGCCGCACCGGCTCGTGCTTGAGCGGCCTGTCGCGGATCATGTCCAGCAGATCCGAGACGATCCGGTTGGCGATCACCACCTGCTCGCCGATGCGGTCCAGGTGCTTGACGACGCGCTCGTCCACCGACGCCAGCCGCCCCTTGAGGATGAAGAGCGACGTCTCGATGACGCCGAGCGGATTGCGCAGCTCGTGGCCGATGGAGCCCACCAGCTGCCCGAAGGTGGACAGCCGCTCGTTGCGCGCCTGCTGCGCCAGCAGATCCTCCCGGTAGGTGTGCAGCATGATGGCCAGCTCCAGGTCGAGGATCTTCGACAGCGCCCGGCGCACCGCGCCCAGCTCCTGTGGCCGCTCGCGGTAGTGCTCGTCGATGAGGGCGTTGAACTCCTGCCGCAGCACGTTCATCGCGCCGAACATGTAGTGCTGGGGCAGCGCGATGCGCACGTGCATGCGCCCGATGCGGCAGCGCAGCTCGAAGTACGCCTCGTCCCACGGGCCCCGCAGCAGCTGATCCATCCAGATCTGCAGCGTGCCCTTGAGGTGGCCCACCTGGCTCTCCCCGCCCTCGAGCGCCGTGCGGGCGCCCTCGTGCTCGAGGATGCGGGCGTAGAACACCTCGGCGACGCGAGCGAAGTGCCCGCGCGCCACCGAGTGAAGGGCGAGCAGGAACTGCTCGTCCTCGGGCCCGAAGCCCACGTATCTCTTGAGCTCCTCGAACAAGGTTTCCGCCATGCGCGGGCAGCCTAGCGCCAGCAGGGGCGCCGAGCAGCCAGTTCAAGACATGAAGGGCTGACGCTCGCCGTGACGCCTACCCCGCTACGGGTGAAAAGACCCATGGGAGCTGGTCCACCCGGCAACCGGCCTGCCGGGCCAGCTCCATCAAGAGCAGCTCGCGGTGGACGCGCAGCTCCAGCCGCGTGCGCTGCTGGTGCTTGAGGAAGTGAAGCCCGTGAATCACCTCGAGCATGCTGGCCTCCCCCGAGGCGAGCGCGAGCAGCGACGAGCCCAGCGCCTCCTCCGCGATGGGCAGCAGCTGGTGCTCCACGTCATCCAGGCGGCGCTCCACCGTCCCCAGCCGCCCCAGCACCCGCTCCATGTCCCGGCTCAGGCTTCCAGCGCGCCCCTTGGGCTTGAAGGCGGGGCCCGCCAGCGCCTCGCGATCCAGCGTCCCGTCCGGAGACCAGGGCTGCGCCTTCTCGCCCCCGAGGATGGCGCGCTCCGGGTCCTCCCGGTCCAGCTCCTCGAGCAGCTCCGTCCGCGCGTCCCTCAGGTCCTCGATCTCCTGCTGGGAGGCGAGCGCCTCCGCCTCGAGCCGCACGCGCTCGTGCACGTAGATGACGTCCTGGGAGGCCTGGGCCGAGAGCTGGATGAGCGTCTCCAGGAAGTCGCCCACCCCCTGCTCGATCTCCGTGGCCGACCGGTTGAAGCGCAGCCACAGCTGGATCCGGGCCTCCTCCTTGCCGGGAGACTCGAGGAAGCGCGACAGGCTCAGGCCGCGCGACGAGGCGGGAGCCGCGGGCGCGGGCGGGCGCTTGGGGGCTGGCTGCACGGCCAGCGGTGAGCCCGGCTCGACGCCGCCCGCCTGGCTGGAGGGCACGTACAGAAGCGTGGCGAGCAGGAGGATGCAGACACCGCGGGCAACCATGGGGGACTCCGTCCGCCGGAGAGAAGCTCCGGCACACCTCCCTGGAGCAATCCTCGCGCCACCCCCGAACTACCCGAGAGGCCACTCCGGCACGCGCAAGTCTTGCGGCAGGCCCGGGAACCCGCGCAGGCGCTGCACTCAGTCTCCCCAAAATTCCGTATTAGCGGTAAAACCTGCTGCCGCTTCATTCCAGACGTCCTGGAGCCCCCCCGGGAAGCGGACAGTCCGCATCTCATAGCCGTGGAAATGTTTTAATCCTTACTCCGACTTGCATCACTTAGGGGAAACCAAGGCTCGAGCCGCGGCTCCCCCCCGGATCGAAAGACTTCTGTGCCCCAAGGGGAATCCATGAACGCAGTCGCGCACGGGAGCAGCATGGGGGATCCGTCCTCGGCGCTCTTCGCAAGCGCCGAGGTGGTGGGCCGCCGCTACCAGGTCCTGGAGGTGGTGGGTCGAGGTGGAATGGGCACGGTCTACCTCGCCCGGGATCGGCTCGCCGGCGTCGTGGCCTTGAAGCGGCTGCACCGCTCGGTCGACGAGATCGCCGAGGACGCCACCCGCAGCTTCGGCTCCAAGACGGCGCCCCCGGAGATCGCCATCGGGCTGGCCGACGAGTTCAAGGTCCTCACCTCCCTGCACCACCCGCACGTCATCAGCGTGCTGGACTACGGGTTCGATGACCAGGCGCGCCCGTACTACACGATGGATCTGCTCAAGGGCGCGCAGACCATCACCGAGGCCGGCAAGCACCAGTCTCACGAGGTCCGGGTGGGCCTGCTCGCGCAGGTGCTCCAGGCGCTGGCCTACATGCACCGGTGGGGCGTCATCCACCGCGATCTCAAGCCGGCCAACGTGCTCGTCGTCGACGGGCAGGTGAAGGTGCTGGACTTCGGCCTGGCCATCGCCCGCGAGCGGCTCGATGGGCAGGGCACGGTGGGCACGCCGGGCTTCGTGGCGCCGGAGCTCTTCGAGGGCCACCCGGCCTCGGCCGCCTCGGATCTGTTCAGCCTGGGGATGATCGCCTACCGGCTGTTCGCCGCGCCGGCTCCCGGACGCCCCGCGGGCCTGCCCCCCGGCTTCGAGGAGAGCCCGCTCGGGCAGGTGCTGCGCAAGCTGAGCGCGCCCGACCCCGGCGAGCGCTACCGCGGCGCCGAGGAGGCCCTGGCGGCGCTGACGGAGGCGACCGGCCACCAGATCGTCACCGAGACGTCCGCCACGCGCGAGAGCTTCCTCCAGGGCGCGCGCTTCGTCGGCCGCGAGCGCGAGCTGCACAAGCTGGAGGACGTGCTCGATCAGGCGCTGCATGGCCGCGGCAGCGCGTGGCTGGTGGGCGGCGAGAGCGGCGTCGGCAAGTCCCGCCTGCTGGATGAGGTGCGCACGCTGGCCCTGGTGCGCGGCGCGGTGGCGGTGCGAGGCCAGGGCGTCACCGGCGGCGGCAGCCCGTACCAGGAGTGGCGCTCGGTGCTGCGCTGGCTGGTGCTGCTGGCCGAGCCGAACGACTTCGAGGCGGGCGTGCTCCGGCCGCTGGTGGAGGACCTCGAGACGCTGCTCGGACGCGCCGTGCCCGCCATGGTCGAGCTGGACCCGGAGATGACGCAGGCGCGCCTCTTCGCGGTGGTGGAGGATCTGTTCCGCCGCGTGCCGCAGCCCACGGTGCTCATCCTGGAGGATCTGCACTGGGCGCACGGCGAGTCGCTGCGCCTGCTGGCCCGCATCGCGTCCCTGGCCCGGACGCTGCCCCTGCTCATCCTCGCCAGCTTCCGCGACGACGAGCGCCCCGAGCTGCCCACCGAGCTGCCGATGATGGAGGTGCTCCGGCTGCCCCGGCTCGGAGAGAGCGCCATCGCCGTGCTCACCGAGTCGATGATCGGCGCGGCGGGCCGCTCGCCGCAGATCGTCGAGATGCTGCGGCGCGAGACGGAGGGCAACCCCTTCTTCCTCGTGGAGGTGGTGCGCGCGCTGGCGGACGAGACGGGGCAGCTGGCTCGGATCGGCAGCGCGCCGCTGCCCGCCAAGGTCTTCCCCGGCGGCGTGAAGCAGATCGTCCAGCGGCGGCTGGCCAGGCTCCCGCCGTCGGCGCGCGAGCTGCTCCAGCTGGCCGCGGTCATCGGGCGCAGGCTCGATCCGAAGGTGCTGAGCCGGTGCGCGCCCACCATGCGCATGGACGCCTTCCTGTCCGAGTGCGCGAGCGCCGCGGTGCTGGACTTCTCCGAGGGCCAGTGGCGCTTCGCGCACGACAAGCTGCGCGAGGGCGTGATCGCGGATCTGCCGGCCCGCGCCGAGCCGCTGCTGCACCGCCAGGCCGCGATGGCCATCGAGGCGGTGTACCCGGAGTCTCCGGACTGGATGGTGGCGCTCGCCTTCCACTGGGGCAAGGCCGGGGACACGGCGAAGGAGATCCACTACGCCCAGAAGGCCGGCGAGCAGGCCCTGGCGGCCTATGCCAGCCGCGAGGCCATTCCCCACCTGGAGCGGGCCCTGGCGCTGCTGGCGCCCACGGGGGCGGATGCCCAGGCCCTGGCGCCCGAGAAGCGCGCGCAGCTGGCGCACCTCGAGGCGCTGATGGCGGACGTCTACTTCCAGCTCGGGCTGCTGGACAAGTGCCGCGCGCACGCCGAGAGCTCCCTGCGGTACTTCGGCTGGAGCGTGCCCTCGTCCTCCGTGGGCTGGGGCACGGGCGTGGCGGGCCAGCTCATCCAGCGCTTCGCCCAGGCCACGGTGCCGGAGGCGTTCGAGCTGGGCGCGCACGAGAAGCTGGAGCACCGCGCGGAGGCGGGCCGCATGCTGCTGCGGCTCACGGACATGTTCCTCTTCTCCCAGGACATGCCGCGCCTGCTCTGGTCCGGGCTGCGCATGCTCAACATCTGCGAGCCGCTGGGCCCCTCCCCCGCCCTGGCGCGCGGCTATGCGCTGATGTCGCTGGTGGCCAGCCTGCCGCCCACGCGCCCCATCGCCGAGATCTGGCTGCGCCGCTCGCAGGAGATGGCCGAGCAGGTGGGCAGCCCCATCGACGTGGCCTACGTCCTGTCGCGCAGCGCGGCCAGCGGCATCGGCACCGCGCGCTGGCACGAGCTGGAGAGCTGGGGCGAGCGCTCCATCTCCATCGCCAGCAGCCTGGGCGACTACCGGCAGCTGGAGGAGACGTGCGCGGTACTCACGTGCGCGAACACCTGCCGCGGGCGCTACAAGCGCGCCATCGAGCTGGCCGAGCGGATGGAGAGCTCGGCGCGGCGGCGCGGCGCCACGCAGACCCAGCTCTGGGGCCCGGTGATGCGAATCGGGCCGATGATGCGCATGGGCCGCTCCATGGAGGCCGTCCTCCTGGCGTCCGCGGAGCTGCCTCGCATCGAGGCCAACGTGGACGTCGCGTCGAAGATCGTGCTCTACGGCACGCTCGCGCTGGCCTGGCTGCGCCAGGAGAACGTCGAGAAGGCGCGGCAGCTGGCCACGCAGACGCTCCAGGTGCTGCAGTCCATCAAGCCCGTCACCTTCTTCCTGTACCCGGGCATCATCGCGATGAACGAGGTGCACCTCACGCTCTGGGAGCGCTCCGCCCCGGGCTCCGCCGAGCGGGAGCAGCTGATGAAGGAGGCGCGGGCGGGCATCCAGATCCTGCGCACCTTCGCGCTGCTCCTGCCGTTCGCGCGCTCGTTCTCGTGGCTGTGCCGCGGCAGCGAGGCGTGGCTCTCCGGCCGTCACGCGGTGGCGCGCCATGCCTGGCAGCGGGCGCTGGCCGAGGCGGAGGCGCACAAGATGCCCTTCGAGGAAGGACGCGCCCGGTACGAGCTCGGACGGCACATGGATCTGCAGGATCCCAACCGGAGGACCCACCTGCTGAAGGCCCGAGGGCTCTTCTCCGAGCTGGGCATGCCGGACGAGATCGCCCGGGTGCAGGCGGAGCTGGACCGCGGCTGAGCCTCAGCCCGGCGGGTTGAGCACGAGATCCAGCAGCCGCAGCGTCATCCCGCCGGTGAAGTCGATGGTGGCCCCGTTGAACCAGTCCACCTCGTCTCCCAGCAGGAGCGAGACGAAGCGGGCCACCTCCTGGACGGTGCACATCCGCCCGGCGGGGTTCATCTGGGAGTGGGCGGTCTCCAGCCGCTCCAGCGCCTCCGGCGAGTAGACGTGCTTGAGGGCCGGCGTCATCACCGTGCCGAACTTGAGCAGGTTCACCCGGTGGCCCTGGGGCCCCAGCTCGATGGCCAGGTGGCGCACGTAGATCTCCAGCGCGGCCTTGGAGGCGGTGATGAGGCCCGTGTTGTGGAGGAGCGACTCGGTGAGCGGGTTGGTCAGCCCCAGCAGGCGGGCCTGCGGCGCGAGCAGATCGCGCGCCACCAGCGCCTGGGCCCAGTAGATGAACGAGTGGGCCATGGCGTTGAAGGTGCGCTCCACCTGCTTGGGGTGGAGCTGGTCCTCCCCTCCCGAGACGAAGCGGCCCACCGAGGCGCTGGCGAGCGAGTGGACGAAGAGCTTCACGGAGCGAGGCCCCGCCGTGGCCAGGAGGGCGTCCGCGCCCTGGGCGGCGCCCTCGGGAGTTCCCGCGTCTCCCCGGTGCATGAGGATGCGGCGGCCGGTGGCGGCCACCTCCTGCTCCACCTGCTGGGCCTGCTCCAGGTAGCGCCCCCGGTGCACGCCGAACACGTCGAGCCCGCGTGAGCGCGCCACGTCCACCGCGATGGCCGCCCCCGTCCCCGAGGAGGCCCCCAGGATGACCGCCCACTGTCCGGCGCTCATGCGGCCTCCTTGCGGCCCCTGGCGCGATCCATGAGCGACTGGACGGCGCCCCGAACCTCCTGGTTCAGCTCCAGCAGCGCGGCCCGGTCCGAGGGATCGATCCCTCCGTTCAGGTGGCGCTCGATGGGCTCTCCGACGAGCTGGGTGATCTTCACCGGGATGGACAGCGAGAGCGGCCACACCCCCGTCGCGCCGATCCCCAGCCACACCGGAATCCCGGCGGGCACCCGGAGGCGCCGGCCGAGCGCATAGCCATCATTGAGGCCGATGTAGACATCATCCACGCCATCCGCCGCCACCGGGACGATGGGCAGGCCATGGCGGATGGCCAGGCGCAGGTACCCGAGCCGCTCGCCCCAGTCGACCTCGTAGCGGTGGCGGAAGCTGCGGCAGCCCTCTTTCGTCCCGCCCGGCTGGACGAGGATGTGCTCGCCGCGCGCCACCGCCTGCTCGATGCCGGGCCCATCCCCGGTGACGAAGCCCAGGCCATCCACCCCCCACTTCAGCAGCCGGTTCTGGCCGAAGAAGCCGTGGATGATGCCGTGCGGCAGATAGCCCAGCCGCTCGTAGAGACTCACGGTGAGCATGCACTGGTCGAGCGCCAGGGGCCGCCCATGGTAGGCGACGATCAGCTTCGCCCCGGGCCTCAGCAGGGTCTCGATTCCGACGACCTCGTAGCGGTGCCAGAGGCGCAGCACCCGGAACGCCGCCAGCCAGGTCGCCAGGGGAAGCCCGCTCGCCCGGCTCATCCGCCCACCTGATAGAGGAGCGCGCCCTGGGAGACGCCCGCCCCCACCCCGACCATCAGGATGCGATCCCCCGGACGCACGTCCCGGGTCCTCATCAGCAGATCGAGGCTGTATGGGATGGCCACCGAGGCCACGCTGCCCACGTCGCGGACCATCGGGATGAGCTTCGCACGGTCGATCTTCAGCCCGTCGACGATGGCATCCAGCAGGGCGCCGTTGGGCTGGTGGGGCAGCACCCACTGGATGTCCGCCAGCGACAGGTTCGCCTGCTTCAGCACCGCGTGGGTGGCGGAGCCCAGGGCATCCAGCGCGATCTGGAAGATGTCTCCGCGCGAGGCGTAGAACTGGATCTTCTCCATCTGGCCGGTGAGCAACGGCTGGCCGAAGCCGGTGTCCGGAGGCAGCGTGCCGTTGTTGGAGAGCGACACGCCCAGCACACCCTCGTTCGGGCGCGCGGTCCCGAGCACGGCGGCGGCCGCCGCATCACCACAGACCAGGTAGGGCCGCGCGTTGCCCGGCTCCAGGCCCCGCGAGGTGAACTCCACGGCGACGATGCCGACCGGCCCCAGCCCGGTGGCCACCGAGCGGGCGGCGACATCGAAGGCGGACACGAAGCCCATGCACGCGTTGTTGATGTCGAACGCGTCGCACGTGTTCGTGAGCCCGAGCGCGCCCGCGATCATGCTCGCGGTGGCGGGGGTGGTGGCGTCTCCACCGGTGGAGGTGACGAAGAGGATGCGCCGCAGGTCCGTGGGCGCCAGCTTCGCCGCCTCGAGCGCGCCGCGCAGCGCCTGCACCCCCACGTCCCGCATGCGGGTGCCGGGCTCCACCCAGTAGCGCGTCCGGATGCCCGTCCGCTCCGCCACCTTCGCCGGATCCCGGCCCAGCTTCCGGGCCAGCTCCTCCGTCGTCACCGCCCTGCCCGGCAGCACGCCGGCGGTTCCCAGGATGCGCACGGGGATCATGGCCGTACCCCCTCAGAGAAGATCTTGGACACCAGCTCGCCGCGACGCCGGGACATCCGCTTCCACCGCGCATCGATCTCGTCGAGGGTCGGCCCGGCGACTCTCGCCGCCTTGTCCACGAAGGCCTGCCCCTCGGCAAAGGCCCAGGGTGGAAGCGGAGTAAAGGGAAGATCGAAGGTCACGTCGGCACATTCCGCGTTCATGTCTCCGCCGGAGTGGAACAGGATGAGCGTCGAGCGCACCAGATCGGCCAGGCGCCCGACGGGGTTGAGGCCATGGAGGAACAACCCCAGCGCTCCCGGCAACAGGGGGCCCGGGTCCTGCGTCTCGGGAGGCGCCGAGAGCACGTTGGTGGCCACGATCAGGTTGGCGCGCTGGGACATCAACACACTGGCCGGGACGCTGTTGATGAAGGCCCCGTCCACGACGCGGCCGTGGCTGTCCGTGAAGTCCGGCGAGAGCAGCCCCGGCATGATCCCGCTGGAGCGGATGGCGGCGCCCATCGTCCCCCGCCGGAGCACCCACGCCTGGCCCTGGGAGACGTCCGTGCCCACGGGGAAGAAGGGCAGCGCGACCTTCTCCAGCCGCCGGTGGCCCAGCATGCGATCGAAGGCGAAGGTGATCGCCTTGGAGTTGAGCACGCTCGCCGCGATGACGCCCAGGAAGAGCTGCCCCTTCCTCAGCAGCAGCTCCAACCCCGCCAGGCCCAGGCTGCTGTAGCAGGCCCCAGCCACGGCTCCGAAGCTCGTCCCGCTGAGCACGTCGATGGGGATGTTCCGCTCGAGCATCCCGCGAATGACGGCGATCTCGGCATAGCCCCAGGAGCCGCCCGCCCCCAGCGCGATGCCCACCACGCGCTCGGTGATGGCCCGTCCCCAGCGCCGGAAGATCTCCTGCTCCGCCGCGCCGCACTCCGCCAGGGTGCGGGGCCTGGAGAAGCGCTCCACCTCGAGCGGGAGGCGCACCGTCCCCGCGGGAAACGCGGGGCCCGGCCTGTGCTCGGAGTCCGGCTCGATCAGGGCGGAGTAGAGGACGGAGCCCCGGTCGAAGCCCGGAGGAGGCTCCGCCTCGAGCGGATCTCGTGAGAGGTAGACCAGCTTCCACGTCACGTCCCCATCGACGAGAGGCCGGAAGCCCGGAGCGCTGCCTTCGGGAGGCTCGAGCCCGGACCACAGCCGGGGCTCCTCCACCTGCACGAAGAAGTAGTCCCACCGCCCCGCGTCCGACCTCGCCAGCCGCTGGAGCGCGAGGGCCGCGGCCTGCCCGTTGGGGGCCTCGAGGCGATAGGACGGCACCTGCCCGGAACGGAACTCCGGCAGAGGCGCGGGGGGCACCGTCGTCGAGGACGCCACCAGCTCCACCCGGAGGATGTGATCGCCGTAGGCCTGATGGGTGGCCTCGGCCACGCCCTGGAGGAGCGTGCCCAGAGACACCCGGGGCGCATCCGTCCGAAAGAGCACCACCTCGGGCGGAGTCAGCCCGGTGACCGTGTCCGCGATGCGCGTCCAGACATCCGCGGGAGAGGAGGACACGGAGCTGGCGAACAGCGGAGAGCGGCGGATGAGCCGCTCGCTGTGCTTCTCGAGGATGCGGGCCACCCGCACCGTCTCCGTGTGCAGCTTCACCGTGCATGGCGCCGGGTTGTCGCTGTGCAGCACCACGTCTCCGAAGAGGCTCCCGGGATAGAGGGCGCGGGTGAGGACGGACTCGCGCTCGGAGTCCATCGGCGGCTCCCGCCACTCCCCCAGCATCCCCTCCAGGACCAGGAAGACGCCCCTGTGCTCATCCAGGGTGCTGCCCTGGGGGATGACGACCGGATCCTCGTTGCGGCCTCCCTCGAAGGAGAGCGCCTCCGCCGTGTCGATCAGGGCATGCAGGTGCCTCACGCTGGCCCGCTGGAACTGGACGGTGTGGCGGATGGCCTTGAAGAAGGTGCGTCTGGAGCGGTGGAGCTCCGCGTGATCGTCGAGGATCCGCTCCAGCTCCCCTGCCTCCACCCCTGGCAGCGAGCGCAGCCCTCGCTCGGTCAGCAGCAGCACCTCGCTCGTGGCCACCGCCTCGATGCGAATGGCTGCCTTGGGCGCCCGCCGCTTCTCCGCCGACTGGTTCGGGTTGACCCACACCTCGCCCCGGTAGAGGGGCCGATGTGGCGCCAGGCACCCCGGAAGGAGCTGGATGAGCTCCACCTCTCCCGAGAGGACGATCAGGAGCCTGGGCAGCTCGGCGCCGCTCAGCTCCGGACTGGGGAAGACGCGGGTCCCCCGACGGAACACCCGCCGCTCCAGGAGGTGCCGTGCCTGCTCCGGATGGAAGTCGAGCCAGCGACTCAGGGCACCGAAGTGCAAGGGGGGCAGCGTCATGCGGTCACCTCCTTCTTTACTACGATGCCGTGTATGACGGTGCGGTTGAACGCACTGCGAGCAATGGCGCGAGAAGCTTCCACGAGGCGCCCCTGCTCTGAGAGGATGGCGAGCGCTCAGGCGGAGCGGCCCCCCGCCTCATGCACGAAATTCCAGGCCTGGTGACTCCATGCAAGATGATCTCTCCTCGCTGGTGGTGGCGTTGTCGAAGTCTGGGGATTTCGAGGACGCAGCCACCCGAACCCTGGCGAGCCTGATGCAACTGACGGAGCGGACGATCGCCTCCAGCAAGTTCTCCGGGCGCGGCAAGGTGCTCCGAGGCATGGTGCACCTGCGTCCCTCCGGGGGCTACCTGCGACTGGCCATCCTGGAGCAAGGCGCCACGGCGGTGCAGTCGGCCGGGAGCGCCGGCCCGCGCGGCGCCCCGAGCCTGGTGTCCGCCATCGCGTGGCGCTCGGTGGTGCAGCACGGGTGCCCCGTCTTCATCGACGTGACGCTGGGGACGCTGCGGCCCTACTCGCCGCAGTCCCCGGACAAGATCGAGGAGCTGCTGCCCGGCAGCTTCAGCAGCCAGGAGAGCCGCCAGAGCTTCCTGAGCCGGCAGGCCTCGCACGTGTGCGTGATCCCGCTGCGCACGCTGGGCTCGGGCATCGGCGGGATGATCTCGCTGGAGGCCGACAGCCCCGCGTCCATGGGCCAGGACTTCGTCTGGCGCGAGTGCGTGGAGCAGCTGCAGACCATCGCGGAGATCGCCTCGCCCTACCTCACCGGGCTGCCGTTCCGTCCGGCGCCCCAGGTGGAGGTGGACGAGTACCTGCCCGTGGTGGGCGCGTCGATGGCCAACCTGCTGCCCATCCTGAACGTGTTCGCCCAGCAGGAGGAGAGCATCCTGGTGAGCGGGGCCACCGGCGCGGGCAAGTCCCGGCTGGCGCGGTGGGTGCACTCGCGCTCCAACCGGCGCAAGGGCCCCTTCGAGGTGCTGGATCTGATCGCCGTGCCCGAGGATCTGCAGATGGCGGAGCTCTTCGGGTGGAAGAAGGGCGCGTTCACCGGCGCGGTGAAGGACAGCCTGGGCAGCATCGGGCGCGCGGAGGGCGGCACGCTCTTCATCGACGAGATCGACAAGCTGTCGCTCAAGGCGCAGGCGGGCCTGCTGCGCGTGCTGGAGGAGCGCTCCTACCGGGTGCTGGGAGACGGCGCGGGAGATCGGGGCGCGGACGTGCGCTTCATCATCGGCACCAACGTGGATCTGCGCGAGGCCGTGCGCGCGGGGCGCTTCCGCGAGGACCTGTACTACCGCATCAACGTGCTGCCGCTGCGGGTGCCGTCGCTGGACGAGCGGCGGGACGAGATCCCGCTCTGGGCCAACTACATGGTGAACCGGCGGCACAGGGAGCAGTTCCCCCAGGGGCAGGCGCGCCTGAGCTCCGAGGCGGAGCAGGTGCTGAGCCGGCGCACGTGGCCGGGCAACCTGCGGCAGCTCGACAACATCATCCGCCGGGCCTACACGCTGGCGCTGGTGGAGCACGGCGCCACGCCGGAGCTGACGCTGGCCGAGGGCCACTTCTCCCGGGCGCTGGAGTACGAGGGCGCCACGGGCGAGACACCCGAGAAGGTGGCGCACTCCGTCACGGAAGCGTTCCGCGCCGCCGCCACGGCGTTCATCGCCGAGGCCAAGCGCCGCGGCACTCCGCTGGATCTGGGCCTGGCCGAGGCGCTGGTGGGCATGGTGCTGGGTCAGGCCGTGCAGCAGATGGGCCGCGAGGACGCCTTCCGCGCGCTGGGCCGGGAGAACCTGCTGAAGAACCGCAACCACCACAAGGTGCTCAAGCGTGAGCTGGAGAAGGTGGAGGCCCTCTACAAGGATCTGGGCGAGGGCAGCTCTCCATTCGCCACGCTACTGGCCGAGGACGAGACAAACTGATCTTTCGGGCTCCCGCCGCGGGCCCTGAGCCGAAACTACACGCTCAGTTCTGTTGATCTCCCCCTGGGGTGTGGGCGTACTGTGCGCGCCTGTTCGGGGAAGGGGTCTCATGGCTCGCGTCTTGATGGTCTGCGGCAAGGGCGGCGTGGGGAAGACTACAGTTGCCGCGGCCACCGCGCTCACGGCCGCCCGCCAGGGCCACCGCACCCTGGTGATGTCCTTCGATCTGGCGCACAGCCTGGCCGACTCCTTCGATCTGGACCGGGAGCTCTTCAACTCCGCCCGCGGCGCCCCGCGGCGCGTCGAGGACAGGCTGGACGTCCAGGAGATCGACGTCCAGGAGGACCTGGGCCGTCACTGGGGCGAGATCCACGAGTACACCACGCTCTTCATGTCCACGACGGGCCTGTCCGAGGTCGTCGCCGAGGAGATGGCGGTGTTCCCGGGCCTCGAGGACATCATCGCGCTGATGTACATCAAGAAGTACGTCGATCAGCGCACGTACGACGTGATCGTCGTGGACTGCCCGCCCACGGCGGAGGCGCTGCGGTTCGTGGCCGTCACGTCGATGCTCGACTGGTACGTGCGCAAGCGCCTGCGCACGGACAAGACGCTGCTCAAGCTCACGCGCCCCCTGGCCGAGCGCATCAGCGACACCCCGCTGCCCAGCGACGCGTACCTGGTGGCCCTGGAGCGGCTGGTGGAGAGCCTGCGAGGCGTGGACGAGATCCTGCTCAACCCGGCGGTGACGTCCGTGCGGCTGGTAACCAACGCCGAGAAGATGGTGGTGCGCGAGACGCAGCGCGCCTTCATGTACTTCAACATGTACGGGATGGTGACGGACAAGATCGTCATCAACCGGCTGCTGCCCGAGGGCGAGGGCTACTTCGCCAAGTGGGCACGCACCCAGGCCCACTACGCCTCGGAGATCCGCGGCTTCTTCGAGCCGGTGCCCGTCAAGGGGTTGCCCCTCTTCGAGGACGAGGTGGTGGGCGTGGAGCGGCTGGCCCAGCTGGGCAAGAACCTGTACGGCGACGAGGATCCGGCACGCAGCTTCGTCGCCGAGCGCCCCTACGAGTTCAAGAAGCAGGACGACGAGTACACGCTGAGCCTGCGGCTGCCCTTCGTGGACAAGCGGGACATCCAGCTGTCGCGGGATGACGAGGACCTGGTCATCCGCATCGGCACCTTCAAGCGCTACGTCATGCTCCCGCGCTCCATCTCCCGGCTCGAGACGGCCGGGGCCCGCATGGAGAACGGCAACCTCCACATCCGCTTCGTCAAGGAGGCCCACCCATGAGCTACCAGCTGATCCTCAACCGCATGCTGCGCGACGCGCTCGTCCAGGTGCAGCGCCTGCCGAGGACGGACATCCAGACGGCGGTGCGGCTGGCCCGGGTGAGCCTGCTGCGCGCGAACGCCGAGCTGCTCAAGGGCGCCATGGCGATCGTCGAGCATGAGCTGAGCCGCGCCGAGGCGGCCCCCGCTCCGGAGCCCACGGAGCCACCGCAGCCCTCGCCCAAGAAGTCCATCCCCATCGAATAGAAGCCGGAGGAATCCCCATGGCCATGAAGCGAATTCTCGCGCTGGACGGAGGCGGTCCCGTCTCCCTGGTGACCGCCGTGTTGATGCGGCGCCTGGAAGATGCGCGGCCTGGTTTCATCAGCGCGGCGGACGTCATCAGCGGCACCTCGGCGGGGGGCATCATGGCCCTCATCCTGGCCTCCAAGGAGAACCCGGCCGACGGCATCAACGCCTGCATCGAGCTGTGGTCCACCGTGCCCGTCTACTCGGGCGGGCCCTTGCGGACCATGTGCGGAGTGCTCGGGCAGAGCGCGTTCTTCGTCCAGGACAACCTGGCCAAGTTCCTCAACGCGGTGATCGGCGACAAGACGCTCAAGGAGCTGGAGCGCCGGGTGGTGGTGCCCACCACCTTGATGGACGGCGAGGTGCGCGGCGTGCGCACGTGGCGGCCCAAGATCTTCCACAACTTCCCCTACCCCAACGAGCCGGACCTGGAGGAGCTCGCCGTGGACGTGGCGCTGCGGACCAGCGCCTCGCCCGTCACCTTCCCGCTCCAGGGCAAGTTCGCGGACGGCGGGCTCTACGCCAACAACCCGTCCCTGTGCGCGCTGACCCAGGTGTTCCACGCCAGCCAGAACATCGCTGAGGAGAACACGAAGGCCAACGAGGTGCGGCTGCTGTCCATCGGCGCCGGCGTGAATCCCCGCTACACCGACAAGCCCGACGCGGACTGGGGCTGGACCGAGTGGATGCTGGCGCCCAAGCAGCCCGCGCGCGTCATCGAGGTCACCTTCGACGCGGGCGTCTACGCCGTGGACTTCCAGTGCGCCGCTCTCCTGGACGGGTACTACCAGCGCCTCAATCCGCTGCTCACCCAGGAGGAGAGCCGACTCTTCTCCGAGCCCATGGACGCCAAGCACTTCGTCGAGGTGGCCGAGCGGGCGGACCTCCAGCCCACGCTGGACTGGATCGACTCCACGGACTGGATGAACAGCCCCCGCACGAAGGTCAAGCGCGCCGCCGCGGCCAAGGCCAAGGTGGCTCCCGAGGCCGAGCACCCCGTTCACGAGCTGCCGCTCCGCCCCAAGAGCTGAGGACACGAGGAACTCATGCCATCCACCACGCCAGGAGGGCGTACTACCTCCGAGGCCCGGCAGCGCCATGTCCACGGAGTGCACGAGTACGTCATCCGCTCGCGGTCCGGTCCCTCCGGAGAGACGCTCCAGGTCGTCTACGCGGTCCCGGACGAGGCGACGCTCGCGACGCTCTCGGGAGGCTCCGAGGCCCTGGGCGCGCTGCTGGAGCGCTTCGGCGCGGTGGGTGCGCGGCCCGCGGGGCTCGCGCTGCTGTCCTCGCTGCCTCGTGGCCCCGGCGGCGAGGTGGATGAGGCGGCGCTCGAGCGCGCCGAGGTGTTCGATCCGGGCCTGACGGCGCGCTGCGCGGAGGCGCTGCGTCGGGCCTCCCTGGAGGGTGTGGCGGAGGTGGAGCTCGCGGCGCCGCCCGTGCCCCTCCCCTTCCATGTGTCGGATCTGCTGGCGGACTGGCACAGCACGGGCCCGGCGCAGGAGACGGGCCCCACCGAGGAGCGCCCGACGGCGGGAGACGGTCCGCTCTCGGTGAGCGTGGGTCCCAGGCTCGAGCGTCCCGCGGGCTCGCCGAGGACGCTGGCCGCCACGCTGGTGCGGGCCGCCAACGCGCACCCCGAGCACGGCGTCCTCCACCTCTCCAAGGATGGCTCCGAGCGCTTCGAGCGCTACCCGGAGTTGCTACGCCGCGCCTCGCGCACGGTGACGGGCCTGCGCGCGCGAGGGCTTCGGCCGGGAGAGCCCGTCCTGCTGCTGCTGGATGATCCCGCGGCCTTCCTCGGCGGGTTCTGGGGCGTCACGCTGGCGGGGGGCATCCCGGTGCCCCTCACGATTCCTCCTTCGTTCGAGCCCTCCAACGGGAACGTCCGCAAGATCGGCCATGCCTGGCGGATGCTGGAGAAGCCGCTGCTGCTGACGGAGCCCACCCTGGTGGCCGCGGCCCGCGGGCTGGAGCAGTCCCTGGAGCTCGAGGGGCTGCGCGTCGCGAGTCTGGGAGAGCTCGAGGCCCATGAGCCGACCTCCGAGTTCCACGCCCCCGCGCCGGAGACGACGGCGCTGCTGCTGCTGACCTCCGGCAGCACCGGCCTGCCCAAGGCGGTGACGCAGACGCACCAGAGCCTGACGGACTGGCTGCTCGCCACCGAGGTGTGCCACGGCTTCGACTCGCGCGAGGTGTCCGTCAACTGGATGCCGCTGGATCACGTGGGCGGCATCGTCATGTTCCACCTCCGGGATGTCTGGCTGGGCGCCCGGCAGGTGCACGCTCACACGGCCTATGTCCTGGAGGAGCCGCTCCGCTGGATGGAGCTGATCTCGCGACACCGCGCCACCATCACCTGGGCGCCGAACTTCGCGTATGGCCTCATCAACGAGCGCGCTGCGACCATCGCGGAGAAGAGCTGGGATCTGTCGAGCCTGCGCTTCATCCTCAACGCGGGCGAGGCCATCGTGGCTCGCACGGCGCGACGCTTCATGTCCGTGCTCGCGCCGAAGGGGCTGCCGGCGCATGCCATGCGCCCCGCGTGGGGCATGTCCGAGACGTGCTCGGCCGTCACCTACTCCCAGCACTTCCGGCTGGACACGACGAGCGACACGGACTCGTTCGTCGAGGTGGGGGCGCCCATCCCGGGGTTCGAGGTCCGGATCGTCGACGCCGAGGACAAGCCCGTGCCCGAGCGCCGCAGCGGCCGGCTGCAGGTGCGCGGGCTGACGGTCACCCGGGGCTACCACGCCAACCCCACGCAGAATCGGGAGTCCTATACCGCCGACGGCTGGTTCAAGACGGGCGACCTCGGGATGCTGCGTGAGGGCCGGCTCACCATCACCGGGCGCGAGAAGGACCTCATCATCATCAACGGGGTCAACTTCTACAGCCACGAGATCGAGGCCGAGGTGGAGGAGGTGCCGGGGGTGGAGGTCTCCTTCACCGCCGCCTGTCCGATCCGCGTGGGCGGGCGGGACACCGACGAGCTGGCGATCTTCTTCCACCCGGTGGAGGCCGAGGGCGAGGCGCTCGTGGCCCTGCTGGGAGAGATCCGCCGCCGGGTGGCGCAGCGGTGCGGCGTGCAGCCTACCTACGTGGTGCCTGTCACCCGGGACGACATCCCGAAGACGGCGATCGGAAAGATCCAGCGCTCCCAGCTCAAGACACGCTTCGAGCAGGGTGAGTTCGACGCCACCTGCAAGCGCATGGACATCCTGGGCCGCACGGCCCAGACGGTGCCGGCGTGGTTCCATCGTCCCGTCTGGACGCGCCGTCCGCTTTCGCCGTCCGAGCCCCTGCCTGCCGGGAGCACGGTGCTGGTGCTCTCCGGCGAGCAGGATGCGCTGGCCCGCAGCGTCTGCGAGCGCCTGGCGGCGCAGGGGCACCGGGTGCTCTCCGCTCGCGCGGCGGTGACGCCCGAGTCCTATCGGAGCCTGCTCGCCACGGCGCGGCAGCAGGGTGAGCCCGTCCGGGCGGTCATCGATCTCCTGGCGCTGGCCGAAGCGCCTTCCGCCGTGGACCAGTCCGAGGTTGCCAGTGCGTCGCGGGTGGCGAGCCTGGTGGCCCTGGCCCAGGCGTTGGAGGCCGGGCACGAAGGAGAGGTGCGGCTCCTGCTCGTCACCCGACGCGGCCAGCAGGTGCTGGGAAAGGAGTCGGTGGTCGCCGAGCAGAGCCCCGCGATCGCCCTGCTCCGCTCGCTCGCCCACGAGAAGCCCTGGGTGCGAGCAAAGAGCGTCGATCTGGAAGACCCCACCTCGCCACGCAGCGTCGAGTTCCTGCTCACGGAGCTGGCCAGCCATGACGGTGATGAGGAGGTGGCCTGGCGTGGGGAGGAGCGCTTCCGCCGCGCACTCGAGCCCGTGGCGATGAGGGCCGAGGAGCGACAGCCTCTCCCGTTCCGCGCGGGAGGGTTCTATGTGCTCGCGGGCGGCGCTGGCGGGCTAGGTGTGGCGCTGGCGGAGTACCTGCTCGAGCGGTGGCGGGCGCGCCTGCTGCTGATCGGCCGGAGCGCCGCTCCTCAGGAGCGGTTGCAGTCGCTCCGCTCCCGCGCCCGTCACGTGGACGACATCCTCTATGTCTCCGCGGACATCGCCGATCCCCGCGCGCTCGGGGAGGCGCTGGCCCAGGCTCGCGCTCGCTGGGATCAGCGGCCCGATGGCTTCATCCACCTGGCGGGACAGTTCCAGTCTCGCACGCTGGACGAGGAGCGTCCCGAGGCGATCGCCTCGCGGCTCTCGGACAGCATGCGCGGCGCGCATCACCTGGCGAAGCTGGCCCGGGAGCACAAGGCCTTCTTCCTCGCCTACTCCTCGGTGAACGGCACGTTCGGCGGTCATGGAGCCGGGCTCTACTCCGCCGAGAAGCGCTACCTCGACATGCTCACCTCGGCGCTCCATGCCGAGGGACACCGGGCGTGGTCGATCGCCTGGAGCGTCTGGGACGAGGTGGGAATGAGCCAGGGCCTGGGCCTGAAGTCGGCGGCCCGCGCGGCCGGCTTCCTGCCCCTGTCGCCGCGCGAGGGCATGCGCTCGCTGCTGGGTGTGCTGCACCGTCCCCTGCCCTTCGCCCTCGTCGGCCTGGATTCCTCCCACTGGCGCATCGAGCGGCTGGTGTCGGGCGCCGAGCCTCGCTCGCTGCTCACGCTCGCGGCGTACGCCGAAGTCCCGGCTGGACGCAAGGCGCCCCGTCTCCAGGCGACGGACTGCCTCGGGCGGCCCTGGATGTGTGCTCCCCGGAGTGTCCCCGCCCTGCCCCGGCGACCGGATGGAGGCGTGGACCTCGCGGCGCTGCGGCGTCCCGAGGAGGCCACCGGGAAGGTGGCTCCCACCACGCAGACCGAGAAGCAGCTCGCGCTCTTGTGGGAGCGGGATCTGGGCCTCGGCCCGGTGGGCGTGCAGGACAACTTCTTCGAGCGCGGTGGCAGCTCGCTGCTGGCCGCGAAGATGATCTCCCGGATCCGCGAGTCATTCGGCGTGGCCCTGTCGCTCCACGTCCTGTTCGAGGCCGGAACGGTGGAGCAGCTCGCCAGGCGGATCGATCAGGCTCGCCAGGAGGCTCCTGCCACGCGCGCGGAGCCTCAGGGCCTGCGGCCGGATCCGGCCCACGCCCTGGAGCCCTTCCCGCTCAACGAGATCCAGCTCGCCTACTGGCTGGGCGAGAGCGAGCTGCTGGAGACCGGTGGCATCGCGTGCCGCTACCTCCAGGAGTTCGAAGCCACCGGGCTCGACACCGTCCGCCTGCAGGATGCGTGGAACCGGGTGGTCGAGCGCCACCTGATGCTCCGATGCGTCGTCCTGGAAGGCGGACAGCAGCGCATCCTGCCGCGCGTGCCCCGCCATGCCTTCCGCGAGGCCGATCTGCGCGGGTGGCGTCCGGAGGACGTGGAGGAGGCCCTCTCCACGGCCCGCCAGGAGATGATGGAGCGTCGGGCTGGCCCTGGCGGCTGGCCTCGCTTCGAGATCCGCCTCCATCACCTCGACGGGGGCAAGCTCCGGATCACCGTCGCGCTGGATCTGCTGGTGCTCGACGGTTCGAGCCTGGTGCTGGTGTTCCAGGAGTGGGGTCGCTTCTACCGCGAGCCCTCGACGGTGGCCGAGCCGCTGGAGATCACCTTCCGCGACTACATCCTGACGGCCAGCAACGCGGTCAGCTCCGAGGATCGCGAGCGCGCCCGGAGCTACTGGCTGTCCCGGATCGACTCGCTGCCACCCGCGCCCGCGCTGCCGCTCGCCCGGGAGCCCTCCACGCTGACGCGGCCGCGCTTCTCGCGCCGGGCCGTGCGGATCGAGCCGGCGAAGTGGGCCACGCTCCAGGCGAGGGCGCGCGAGTGCTCGGTGCTCCCGTCCATCGTGCTGTGCACCGCGTTCTCCGAGGTCCTGTCCCGCTGGACCCGGGAGCCCCGCTTCACGCTCAACCTCACGCGGTTCGAGCGACTCCCGCTCCACCCGCGAGTGGATGAGCTCATCGGCGACTTCACCTCCCTGGAGCTGCTCGAGGTGGATGCCTCGGGCGCGGTGGCCTTCTCCGCGCGGGCGCAGGCCGTGCAGAGCCGGCTGGTGAAGGACCTGGACGCCCAGGCCTTCCATGGCGTGGAGGTGATGCGCGCCATGGCCGCGCGCCACGGCGGCACGCGGGCCCCCATGCCCGTGGTCTTCACCAGCCTGCTGCGCGACTTCGCCGCCATGGACTGGCTCGGAGAGCCCGTCTTCCGCCTGGGCCAGACGCCGCAGGTGTGGCTCGACCATGTCGTCCTGGAGCGCGCGGGCGCGCTGCACGTCGAGTGGTACACCGTCGATGAGCTCTTCCCCGAGGGCCTCATCGATGAGCTGTTCGGCGCCTTCCTCTCCCGGCTGGAGGCCCTGGCTGCTTCCGAGGCTCGCTGGGATGCGCCGGTTTCGGCCCTGGCGCCTCCGCCCTGCACCGGACCGCTGCTGGGTGAGGGCCGGCTGCTCCACGAGCCGTTCCTCCAGCGCGCCGCCGAGGCGCCCGAGCGCATCGCCGTCATCGCTCCCGAGCGGCAGCTCACCTATGGAGAGCTACGTGCCCTCGCCGCCGAGGCCGCGGCCAGGGTCCGCCAGGCCGGGGCAGGCCCGGAGCAGCTCGTGGCCGTGGTGATGGAGAAGGGCTGGGAGCAGGTGGTGGCCGTGCTCGGCATCCTGGAGGCGGGCGCCGCATACCTCCCGATCGATCCGTCGCTCCCCCGTGAGCGCATCCGCTACCTGCTCGAGGAGGGAGGCGCCCGCGTGGCGCTCACCCAGTCCTGGGTGGACTCCCGGCTCGACTGGCCGCGGGAGCTCGTCCGGTACACCGTGGACACCTTCCACGGAGCGACGCCGGAGGCGCTCGCCTCGGCGGCTCGTCCCGACAGCCTGGCCTACGTCATCTACACGTCGGGCTCGTCCGGCCGCCCCAAGGGCGTGGCCATCGAGCACAGCGCCGCGCTCAACACCGTCCTCGACGTCAACCAGCGCTTCTCCGTGGGCCCGGAGGATCGCGTCCTCGCGCTCTCGTCGCTCAGCTTCGACCTCTCGGTGTGGGACGTCTTCGGCGCGCTGGCCGCGGGCGCCGCCATCGTCATGCCCGAGGCGCGCTCGGAGCGCGTCCCCGAGCACTGGGCGCGACTCATCGAGGCCCATGGCGTCACCATCTGGAACTCGGTGCCAGCGCTCCTGGAGATGCTGGTCGAGTTCCACCGGGTTCCCGAGTCCCCGCCCCTCACCAGCATGCGGCTGGCGATGCTCAGCGGTGACTGGATCCCGGTGAGCCTGCCCGATCGCGCACGCGCTCTCTGCCCGAAGGCCACGCTCATCAGCATGGGCGGAGCCACCGAGGCGTCCATCTGGTCCATCCTCTACCCCATCGGCGAGGTGGACCCGGCCTGGGCCAGCATCCCCTACGGTAAAGCCATGGCCGGACAGGCCATCCACGTGCTCCACCCCGACCTGAGCCCCTGCCCGCCCTGGGTCGTCGGGGAGATCTTCATCTCGGGCGTCGGGCTCGCGCGCGGCTACTGGCGCAACCCGGAGCAGACCTCGAAGAGCTTCATTCCCCACCCCGCCGGGGGCCGGCTGTACCGCACCGGCGATCTCGGCCGGCTGCTGCCTGACGGCAACATCGAGATGCTCGGGCGCGCCGACACCCAGGTGAAGATCCGTGGCCACCGCATCGAGCTGGGGGAGATCGAGTCCACCCTGCTCGAGCACCCCTCGGTTCGCGGTGTCGTGGTCGCGGTCCAGGGCAAGGACGCCCAGACCCGACAGCTCGCCGCTTACGTCGTGCCGGCCGCTGCCTCGTCCGAGCAGACCTCGCCCGCCGTGCCCACCGCGAACGTGCCCGCGGCGGAGGAGCTCTCCCAGGACTCCGGCGTGGCCTCGAACATGGCGCTCTACACGCTGAGCGAGCCGGCCCGGCGCCGCAACGACTCGCCGCAGGAGCAGGTGCCGCTGCCCGCGCTGACGCCGGAGGCCGTGGCGCTCCACACGGCGCGGCGCACCACCCGGCGCTTCGCTTCCGGTCCCGTGGCTCGCGGGGACCTGGAGCGGCTCCTCACCTGTCTGCTGCCGGTCCGCATCGACTCCAGCCCGTTCCCCAAGTACCGATACCCGTCGGCCGGGAGCCTCCAGGCGGTGCAGGTGTACCTGGACGTGAAGCCCGGAGGCGTCGAGGGGCTCAGCGCCGGACTCTGGTACCTGGATCCGGGAACGCGGCAGATCGCGCGGCTGGCGCCGTTCCAGGAGCCTCCCGAGACCCTGCACGCGGAGCGGAACCGTCCCATCCACGCGGCCTCCGCCTTCTCGCTCTTCCTCATCGGCCGCCTGGGCGCGATCGAGCCCATCTACGGGCCTCTCTCGCGCGACCTGTGCCTGCTCGAGGCGGGCTACATCGGGCAGCTGCTCATGAGCGAGGCGAGCGCCCTCCGGCTGGGCCTCTGCCCCATCGGGAGCGTGGACTTCGGCGCCATCTCCAGCCGCTTCGCGCTGGAGCCCGGAGACGTGTTCCTGCACGCGCTCCTCGGCGGCGGGCTGCCCGCGGAGGAGCACAGCGCGGTCCAGCCCGCCCAGGCCATGGATCCGCTGCTGGCCGAGCTCCGCCGCTTCCTCCAGGAGCGGCTGCCCGGCTACATGGTCCCCTCCGCCTGGCGGGTGCTCCCGGAGCTGCCGCTCACCGCGAACGGCAAGGTGGATCGGCGCGCGCTGCCCGAGGCGTGGAGCCTCAAGGAGTCCCGCACTGTCTCGCGGGCAGCCTCGGACGATGTCACGGAGTCGCTGCGCGAGCTGATCGCGGAGGAGCTGGGGGCCAGCCCCACGCACTCCGATGAGAACCTCTTCGCGCTGGGCGCGTCGTCGATCCAGCTCATCCGCCTCCACCGGCGCATCGCCGAGTCCCTGGGCGGTGGGCTCCCCCTGGTCGAGCTGCTGCGCAACCCGACCCTGGGGCAGATCGCGGCGCACCTCGCGGGGAAGACGGCGGAGGACGGCGCGGCGGAGCCCGCATCGGCTCGGGGCGCGCGCAGGCGACGGGCGCTCGGACGCGCGGGACGGACGGAGCGCAAGGCATGACGGTGTCGGTGCACGTCGGCTTCAAGGGGATGGGGCGATGAGCGATCTGGCGGACACCTCCGCTCCCGGCGTCGCGATCGTCGGCATGAGTGGCCGCTTCCCGGGCGCGTCCGATCTGGAGCGCTTCTGGGCGAACCTGCGCGACGGGGTGGAGTCCATCACCTTCTTCCCCGAGGCGGGTCCAGCCGTGCCGGGCTACGTGCCGGCCAAGGGCATCCTCGACGACATCGAGGGCTTCGACGCGTCGTTCTTCGGCATCCCTCCGCTCGAGGCCGAGCTGATGGATCCGCAGCACCGGCTGTTCCTGGAGTGCGCCTGGGAGGCGCTCGAGGAGGGAGGCTGCACGGCGGCGGGCTTCCGCGGCGTCGTGGGCGCCTTCGCGGGCTGCAGCATGAGCGCCTATCTGCTGCACGCGCTCGGGGGACTGGCTCGGGAGCTGTCCGGCTCGCCGATGGGGCTGCAGGCGCTGATCGGCAACGACAAGGACTACCTGGCCACGCTCGCCGCGTACAAGCTGGGCCTGGAAGGCCCCTGCGTCTCCGTGCAGACGGCGTGCTCCACCTCGCTGGTGGCCGTGGCGATGGCCTGCCAGAGCCTGCTCCTGGAGGAGTGTGATGCCGCGCTCGCCGGCGGCGTCACCCTGCGGATTCCCCAGCGGATCGGCTACCTGGCTCCCGAGGGCGGAGTGCTCTCGCCGGATGGGCACTGCCGGGCCTTCGACGTGGCGGCGCAGGGCACCACGCTGGGCAGCGGCGTTGGGGTGGTGCTGCTCAAGCGCCTGGAGGATGCGCTGGAGGCGGGAGACCGCATCCACGCCGTCATCCGAGGCTGGGCCACCAACAACGACGGCGCCCGGCGGATTGGCTTCACGGCTCCGGGGCTCGATGGCCAGGCCGAGGTCATCGCCTCGGCGCACGAGTTCGCGGATGTGTCCCCGGACTCCGTGTCCTATGTGGAGGCGCACGGCAGCGGCACTCCGCTGGGCGACTCCATCGAGATCGCCGCGCTCACCCGAGCGTTCCGGAAGAAGACGTCCCGCCGTGGCTTCTGTGGCGTGGGCTCGGTGAAGACCAACGTCGGGCACCTCGAGTGCGCGGCGGGGGTCACGGGGCTCATCAAGGTCGCGCTGATGCTGCGGCATCGCGAGCTGGTGCCCAGCCTCCACTTCCAGACGCCCAACCCGCGCATCGAGTTCCAGGAGAGCCCCTTCCACGTCGTCACCCGCCACCAGCCGTGGCGGAGCCAGGGAGGGCCGCTGCGCGCGGGCATCAGCAGCTTCGGGATCGGCGGTACCAACGCGCACCTGATCGTCGAGGAGCCTCCACAGGCCCCCAGAGTCCAGCGGGCGCAGCATGTCCCCGCGTCCTGGGCCCTGCCCCTGTCGGCGCCCACTCCCGAGGCGCTTCGGGAGCAGGCCGAGCGCCACGCCCGCCATCTGGAAGGTCTGACTGCTCCAGAGGAGCTGCCTCGGGTCTGCGCCGCCTCCGCCCTCCGACGGAAGCACCATGCTCACCGGCTGGTGGCCATCGGCTCCCAGGCTTCGGAGCTGGTGAGCCAGCTGAGAGCCTGGGCCCGCGAGGGCGACGCCCCGGGTGTGCATGCGGGGAAGGTCGAGAGCTCCAACGGCCCCGTCTTCGTGTTCTCCGGACAGGGCGGGCACGCGGCGCGGATGGGCCACACCCTGGCGCAGCAGGAGCCGGTGTTCCGAGAGGCGCTCCGCCGGTGTGACGAGGCCCTGCGGCCCCACCTGGGGTGCTCCATCATCGAGGAGCTTGGCAGGCCTGCCGAGTCGTCCCGGCTGCAGCAGGTGGAGCTCACCCAGCCCGCCATCTTCGCGATCCAGGTCGCCCTGGCGGCGCTGTGGCGCGCGTGGGGTGTGCAGCCCTCGGCGGTCCTGGGGCACAGCATGGGCGAGGTGGCCGCCGCGCATGTGGCGGGCGCGCTGGAGCTGGCGGACGCCGCGCGGGTCATCGCCGTGCGCAGCAAGCTCGCGTCCCGTCTCTCGGGTCAGGGTGGAATGGTGCTGCTCGACCTGACCGCCTCCGAGGCCGACGCGCTGGCTCGTTCGGTGTCTCCGCTCCTGAGCGTCTCGGCGCACAACGGGCCACGCACCACCGTCGTCTCGGGGCCTCCCGAGTCGCTCGAGTCGCTCATGTCCACCGCCGCGGCCCGAGGCATCTTCTGTCGACGGCTCCCCGTGGACTTCAGCGCGCACGGGCCCCAGGTGGAGCCCCTGCTCGGGGAGATGACCACGGCGCTCGCCGGACTGCGGCCGAAGGCTCCCACCGTGCCGATGATCTCCTCGGTGACGGCGGCGCTGATCGATCGGACGCCGCTGGACGCGAGGTACTGGGCCAGCAACCTGCGCAACACCGTCCTCTTCACCGAGGCGGTGGACAGCGCGCTGACGCGCGGCTCGAAGCTCTTCCTCGAGCTGGCACCGCACCCGCTCCTCTCGGTGGCCATCCAGGAGCAGCTCCAGGGCCGGGGCGGCCGGGCGATAGGCTCGCTGCAGCGAGACGTTGGTGATCGACAGGCGATGCTCGAAGCGCTGGCGCAGCTCCACGTCGCGGGAGTCCCGGTGGGCTGGAGCGCGGTGCAGCCCCTGTCCGGGCCCGCGCCCTCGCTGCCGACCTACGCGTGGCAGCGGCGGCCCTACTGGTACTCGGGGGCTTCGGCTTCCACGGGTCAGGGGAGCTTCGAGCATGGGCACTCGGGGCCGGAAGCGGGTCAGCCCCGGCGGTTCACTCCGGCGGACAGGGCTGGCGTCCATTACCGGGAGTGGGTGCTGGATCCGGCCACGCTCGCGGAGCTGCGAGACCACCGCATCGCTGGCACCCCCACGTTCCCGGGCAGTGCCTTCCTGGTCCTGGCCCTGCAGGCGGCGCGCGAGGAGCTGGGCGGCAGCGACCTGAGCCTGCGAGACATCGAGTTCCAGCGCCCACTGCGCCTCGCTCCTCCCGAGCGGAGTCGCCTTCAGCTCGTGCTGGAGCAGGACTCGAAGGGGGAGACGACCTTCCACTTCTCGGGCCGCGCAGATGGTGTCACGGGCTCGGAGGCCTGGGTGCAGTACGCACGTGGCCGCGTGGTCCGGGAGTCTCTGGCTGGCGGCGATGCGCCCGATCTGGAGGGCCGGCTCCGACAGGCACGGGTGCGCCTCTCGGCCGATGCGCACTACGGCGCGCTGGTCCGGCGCGGCCTGGACTACCGGGAGAGCTTCCACGCCATCGAGCAGCTCGGCGTCGAGGCGGATGGAGGTGTCGCCCGGCTGGCTTCGGCGTCTTCCCACGCTTCGGCGCTCGGGCCGCTTCCTGTCAGCCCGGGGCAGCTGGACTCGGCCATGCAGGTCTGCGCGGCCTTGCTCCACGCAGGACCGGACACTCCCGAGAGCGCGACCCGCACCTTCGTGCCGGTGAGCATCGCGTCCTTCTCCCTGGGACGGAGCGAGAGCGCTCCGGACCTGCGCTGGAGCTGCTTCCAGCGTCGGCACGGAGACACCACGAGTAGCGACTCCTTCGAAGGGGACATCACCCTTCATGCCGCTTCGGGCGTCCGCATCGGAAGCCTCACCGGGCTCCGCTTGCATGCCCTGGCCGCCGACACGGGCTCGACGTCCGAGGGGGACTTCTTCGAGGTGCGTTGGGTCCCGCAGGCCCTGACCGGCTCGGCGCCCCTGCCGCTCTCGCGGAGATGGTTGATCCTCTCGGACCGTACCGGGTTCGGAGAGCGCCTGGCGGCTCGCCTCGAGTCAGAGGGCGGACGGTGCACCCTCGTCCCCTCCTCGGAGGAGGGCCGCGCCGCGCTGGAGCAGGCGTTGGCCGAGCGCTTCGATGACATCATCCACCTGGGCAGCCTGGGGAGCGAGGCGGTAGCCATGCCCGATGCCTCCGGACTGCGCGCGGCCATCGACTCGGGCTGCGGGGCCCTGGTGGACCTCGTGCGGTTGCTGTCCTCCCGAGCCCATCGCAGTCGGCTCTGGGTCGTGACGGAGCGGTCCCAGGCCACGGTGCCCGGGGATGTCCCCTCCCCTGTCAGCGCGACGGTGTGGGGACTGGGTCGGACCCTCCCCCACGAGCACCCGGAGCTGTCCTGCCGGCGCATCGACCTCGACGACCCGGCCTCTCCCGCCCTCCTCTCCGCCGTGCTCGACGAGCTCCGGCAGGAGGGCGCCGAGGACGAGATCGCCCTTCGTGGCTCGCGGCGCTTCGTCTCGCGCCTCGTGTCCGCCCAGCCTCACACTCCCGCGGCGGAGGTCCGCTTCGACGCACGGGGGACCTACCTCATCACGGGGGGACTGGGAGGCATCGGCCTGGAGCTGGCGCACTGGCTGGCAGACCGCGGAGCGACGACGCTCGCGCTGCTCGGCCGGACGCCTGCTTCCGAGCGAGCGCAGGCCCGACTCGAAGCGCTCCGTCTGCGAGGCATCACGGTCCACGTGGCACTGGCCGATGTGTCCGACCCCGAGGCCCTGTCCGCGGCGCTCCGGCGCATCCGCTCCGGGTGCCCTCCGCTGCGCGGCGTCTTCCATGCGGCCGGTGTCCTGGATGACGATCCGCTGCGCCACCTGGACCGAGACCGCTTCTGGAAGGTGCTGGCGCCGAAGCTGGCCGGTGCGCTCCACCTCGACCGCCTCACGCGCGACGACGCGCTGGAGTCGCTGGTCCTCTTCTCCTCGACGGCCTCCGTGCTCGGCTCACCGGGACAAGGGAACTACGCCGCGGCGAACCAGGCGCTGGATGCCCTGGCGCACGCACGACGGGCTCGGGGCACTCCGGCCATCAGCGTGAACTGGGGAGCCTGGGCGGAGGTAGGCCTCGCCGCCGCGCGCTTCGGCATGGGGGATGGAGCCGCGCTCCGAGGCATCGCCGCGGTGAGCCCGGCCCAGGGGCTCGCGGCGCTCGGCCGGATTCTCGCCTGGAATCCGGTGCAGGTTGCCTCGCTCCGTTTCCACCCCTCATCGTGGGTGGCCTTCCACTCGACCGCGGCCCGAGCCCCTCGCCTCGCGCCCGTCCTCGGCGACGCGGTGAGCCCAGCATCTGCCCAGGCCACGGCCTCCACGACAGTCTCCGCGACAGGTGGATTCGAAGCCATCGTGGCGCGAGAGGTGGCGCGGGTGCTGCGCATCCCCGAGGAACAGCTCGACGCACGGCAGCCGCTCGGCGCGCTGGGCCTCAGCTCCTTGATGGGGCTGGAGCTGCGCAACCGGCTGCAGCGGCTGGCCGGGGTGCCGCTACCCGCCACGCTCCTCTGGAACCATCCGACGATCGCCGCGCTCGCCGAGAGCGTGGAGGCGATGCGCGGCAAACACCTCTCCCGCCCCCCCGAGCGTGAAGCGGCCGCCCCCGCGCCACTCGCTCCGGAACCCACTCCGCCACGGCCAGAGCCGCTCTCCCGAGAGGAGCTGGCCCAGGCGCTCGCCCAGGAACTGGCAGCCGCCAGGAAGACGAGGACGCGATGAGCACCTCTGGAGCACCCGAGACCGATCGGGATCTCATGCTGGAGGCCTACCAGGAGCTGCGCCGACTGCGCGCGGAGGTGGTCCGCCTGCAGGACGCGAAGCACGTCCCCATCGCCGTGGTCGGCATGAGCTGCCGCTTCCCCGGCGGGGCCAACTCGCCGCGCGAGTTCTGGGACGTGCTCTCGAAGGGAACGGATGGCGTCGGTCCACGTCCCGCGGGGCGCGAGGTCCCGGCATGGCCCGCCCACTCTCCCGAGCACCCCGGACGCAGCGCCGGGTACCTGCGCGAGGTGGACCGCTTCGATGCGTCATTCTTCGGCATCTCTCCCCGAGAGGCCTCGCGGCTCGATCCGCAGCAGCGGCTCCTGATGGAGCTGATCTGGGAGGCACTGGAGGACGCGGGCCAGGACACCGCCCCCCTCCGTGGCAGCCCCACGGGGGTATTCGTCGCGCTCTACAACAACGACTATGCCCGCCTGCAGCTCGCCGATCCCGAGCGCGCGGATGCCTACGTCAGCACCGGCATCTCCGACGCGATGGCGGCCGGGCGCATCGCCTACCACTTCGATCTGCGCGGGCCGACGCTGGTGGTGGACACCGCCTGCTCCTCCTCGCTCGTGGCGCTCCACCTCGCCTGCCGCAGCCTGGCGGCGGAAGAGTCCGAGCTGGCCATCGTGGCCGCGTCGAACCTCATCCTGGATCCGGTGGTGACCCTGCTGACGGAGCGTCTCCAGGGCAGCTCTCCCACCGGACGGTGTCGCACGTTCGATGCCAGGGCCGATGGCTACGTGCGGGGCGAGGGCGTCGGCGCGCTCGTGCTTCGCCGGCTGCCGGATGCGCGGACCAGGCGAGACCGGATCCACGGCGTCATCCGCTCCAGCGTCATCAACCAGGACGGCCGCTCGCTCGGGCTCACGGCACCCAATGGGAAGGCGCAGCGGGAGCTGCTCCAGCAGGCCCTCTCCCACGCGGGAGTCGAGCCCCGGGAGATCGGCTACGTCGAGGCTCATGGCACCGGGACTCCGCTCGGAGACCCGATCGAGATCGAGGCCCTCACCGAGGTGCTCTCCACGGGTCGCAGCGCCGGAGAGCGGTGCCGGATCGGCTCCGTGAAGAGCAACGTCGGCCACCTGGAGGCGTCGGCGGGGCTGGCGGGTGTCATCAAGGTCCTGCTCTCCTTCCAGGCCGGGCAGCTCCCCGCGAACCTGCACTTCCAGACCCTCAACCCGCACATCCAGCTCGACCCCGAGCGCTTCGAGATCGTCTCGCGGGCGACGGCCTGGCCCGCGGGCTCCGCTCCTCGACTGGCGGGCGTCAGCAGCTTCGGGCTCAGCGGCACGAACGCCCACGTCATCCTGGAAGAGCCCCCGCGTGAAGCTCCCGTATCGGTTCCCGCCACGGAGCGCTCGTGCGTGGTGGCACTCTCGGGGGCGGATGAGGCCATGCTCGCCGAGCGGGCCCGACGCCTGCTGCACTGGCTCGGGAACGAGCCGGAGGGAGTCTCGGCCTCTCTGCGGGATGTCGCCTTCTCGCTGGGAGCCCGCCGCTCCCACCTGGACTTCCGTCTGGCGGCCTGCGTCGGGACGAAGGCCGAGCTCACTCAGCTCCTCCAGGACTTCGTGAAGGGCCCCACGCCCGCCCACGCCTTCACCGGCAGACGCCCAGGGAGGCAGCCCCGACTCGCGTTCGTGTTCTCCGGGTTCGGCGGATACGGAGCGGCCCGGGTGAAGGAGCTGCTGGCGGAGGAGCCTGTCTTCCGGGAGGCGCTCCAGCGCTGTGAAGCAGCCCTCCGCCAGAACGGCGCGCCCTCGGTGCTCGCGATCCTCGAGGGCTCGACGCCTGGCTCGAGCGTTCCCGCGATCGTCCAGACGCAGCTCGCCGGCTTCGCGCTCCAGGTCGCCCTGGCGGAGCTGTGGCGGAGCTGGGGTGTGACTCCCGAGCTCGTCGTCGGGCACAGCATGGGAGAGGTGGCCGCTGCGGTGACGGCTGGCGCCCTCTCGCTGGAGGACGCCGCGAAGCTCATCACCGCTCGGGCCCGACTGCTCGGGCAGCTGAGCGGACAAGGCACCATGGCCTTGATCGAGCTGGCGGCTCCAGAGGTGGAGCAGGCGCTGGCATCGCTCGGCCACAAGGCCTCGGTGGCCGCCGTGAACGGCCCCACCTCCACCGTGGTCTCCGGGGACTCCGAGGCCGTGGAGCAGGTGGTCCAGCACTTCGAGCGCAAGGCGGTCCGCTGCCGCCGGATGGACATCGACGTGCCCGCGCACTCGGCGCGGCTGGAGGGTTCGCGGCGCTCCCTGGAGGAGTCGCTGCGTGGACTCACGCCTCGGGCCTCCAGCGTGCCGATCTTCTCCACCGTGACCGGGAAGCGGATTGCCGGTGAGGAGCTGAGCCCCGCGTACTGGGCGGACAACCTGCGCCAGCCCGTGCGGTTCTGGCCGGCCATCGAGCAGGCGCTCGAGAGTGGACCGATCGACTTCATCGAGATCGGTCCCCACCCGGTGCTGCTGCCCGGCTTGGCGACGGGCCTCGATGGCGTGCGCGAGGCGAAGCGTCCCGCGCTGCTCATCCCATCGATGCGCCGCGATGAGTCGGGCCGGCGTGTGCTCCTCGAGTCCCTGGCGCGGCTGTACGCCTCGGGACGCGACGTGAACTGGGAGGCGCTCCAGGAGCCCGGCGCCGTCCTCACGCTGCCTGCCATGCCCTGGCGGAAGCAGCGCTTCTGGTTCGACGACAGCACGGAGGCCCAGTCGGCCCGCCCTCCCACGGAGCGGCCCGTCGAGAGCCGTCCCTCCACAGACCAGGACACCGTCGCTCGCTTCTACGACGCCATCGCGCCACTGCACGAGGGCTCGCTGCACGGTCGAGACTCGGCGCCCGCGCTGCTCACCTTCGGCCTGCTGCCCCAGCGCGTGCCTGGGTTCTCCTGGTCCCTGGGGTTGTTCCAGCCCGACGCGCACCCGGAGATCCACCGCCAGCTCGTGGAGGCCCAGCGAGCCCTGCGCGAGATCGCTTTCGGCTCGGTGGACCTCTCCACCGTGACGCAGGCGCTCGACATCGGCTGCGGCTACGCGACCGATCTGTTCGACCTGGCGCAGCGGCACTCCCAGCTCCAGCTCGACGGCTTCACGCTGTCACCCCGGCAGGCCGCGCTCGCCCAGCAGCGACTGAGCGCCGCGAGGCTGGATTCCCGTGTCCGGGTGCGCGTGGCCGACAGCGCCCACACGGACTTCCCCGGCACGTATGACATGGCCTTCGGCTTCGAGGTGGCCGGGCTGGTCCGTGACAAGGCCGCGCTGTTCTCCAACATCGCTCGGCATCTGCGCCCCGGGGGCACGCTGCTGCTCGCGGACCTCGTCGCCAATACGCGCTCGGGCCTGGAGGTGGACACCACCTCCACGTTCGCCTCGGCCCGCTCCGAGTGGGGCGAGCTGCTCGCCGACCAGCGCCTGCGCCTGTCCGAGTGCGTGGACGTGAGCGCCCAGGTGATGAACTTCCTGGACGATCCCACCGACGCACGGGAGCTCCGGCGACTGGCCGAGAAGCGCTCCCTCGACGAGGAGGCCATCCAGGCGCTGGAGTCCTGGGCCAACATCCGCCGCTCTCTCGAGCGCGGACTGCTGAGCTACGTGGTGCTCATCGCCACGCTGGACCGGCACGCCTCCCGCGCCTCGGTGCTGCGCACGAACCAGGAGCGGCTCGCGACGGCCTCTCCTCCCTCCGAGGTTTCTCGGACGGCGGCCGCCCCGGGGCCTGCCTCCACCTCCTCGAGCACTCCCGCGGAGCTGCTGCATCGCATCGAGTGGCAGCCCCAGGAGCGTCCTGCTTCGCCAGTCGCCTCGGCCCGTGAGGGCGCGTGGCTGCTCTTCGCCGATGCAGGTGGCGTGGCAGGACGGCTGGCCGCGCGGCTCGAAGCCCAGGGCCAGCGGGTGGTGGTGATCCGTCGGCCTCCTTCCGACGCGCGGTCGGGCGACCGGCTGCGCGAGGCGCTCCTGGATGCGCTCGGTCCACACCGGACGTGCAAGGGCGTGCTCTTCCTCTCGGGTCTCGATGCCGGGGCAGCCGAGGATGGCGGCCCGGAGCAGCTCTCCGCCGCGCTCGATGCAGGAGCGTTGGCGCTGCTGCCTCTCGCTCAGCGCATGGCTACCGAGCCTCTGCCAGGAACTCCCCGGCTGTGGGTGCTGACCCAGCGCGTCTGGGACAAGCTCCCGGCCGGACAGCGCGGCACCCCGGCGCAGGCTCCGTTGTGGGGCCTCGGGCGGACGCTGATGCATGAGGCTCCGGGGCTCCAGACGACCCTGGTGGATCTCGGCGGCTCCGATGAGGACCTGCGCGCGCTGGTCTCGGAGCTCGAGGCGCCCAGCTCCGAGGATCAGCTCCTCTTCAGGGATGGCCGGCGCCATGTGGCGCGCCTGCACCGAGGGGAGCTTCCGGGCGAAGCGAGGGCTGGAGCAGTCATGCCTCCGGTCCGGTCGGATGCGACCTACCTCATCACCGGCGGGCTGGGCGGGCTGGGACTGGCCACCGCGGGCTGGCTCTCGAGGCAGGGGGCGCGAAACCTGGTGCTACTCGGTCGCACGGCGCCCTCGGAAGCCTCCGCCCGAGCGGTGGAGGAGCTCCGAAAGAGCGGCGCGCGAGTGGAGGTCGCCACGCTGGACGCGGGAGAGCGCCCCGCCCTGGAAGCCCTGCTCACCCGCATCGACCGCGAGCTCCCGCCGCTGCGAGGCATCTTCCACGCCGCGGGAGCCCTGGCCGACGGCGTCGTCGCGGAGATGGATGCAACGCGCTTCCTCGTCCCTGCCCGGGCCAAGGTCCACGGCGCCTGGAACCTCCACGTGCTCACGCGCGGGCGCGAGCTTGACTTCTTCGTCCTCTTCTCGTCCTTCGCCTCGCTGCTCGGCTCGCCGGGACAGGCCAACCACGCGGCGGCGAACAGCTTCCTGGACGCCCTGGCGCTCCACCGGCGCGGGCTGGGGCTGCCAGCGACGAGCGTGCAGTGGGGCCCATGGGCCCGCGTGGGAGAGGTCGCCTCGCATCGCAAGCGGGAGGAGCTCCTCGTCCACCAGGGCTTCTCCAGCATCGAGCCCGAACAGGCCCTGGGCGCGCTCGAGTGGCTGCTGCGCCACGAGGTCTCCCTGGCGGGCGTGGCCGCCTTCGACTTCGACCGGTGGTCCTCCCGACAGGAGCGGCTCGCCGCCACCCCGCTCTACTCCCGGCTGCGCGCGCCGGTGCCGTCCACCACCCCAGCTCCTTCCGAGCCGGCTGCATCCCCGCCGCCGCGGGCGAGCATCGCCGAGCTCGCTCTCGGGCATATCGCGGAGGTGATGCGCATCCCGGCCGCCCAGCTCAACCAGGAGCGCTCGCTGATTGAGCAGGGCCTCGACTCGCTGATGGGCGTCGAGCTGAAGAACCGGCTGGAGCTGGAGCTCGGCGTCTCCCTGCCCATGGCCCGGCTGCTGTCGAACGTGTCCCTGTCCGAGCTGCTGGCGAACCTCTCCGCGGGAGCCAAGGCACCGCCGCCGAAGCCGGCCGGCTGGGAGGAAGGCGAGCTATGAGCGCGACCGAGCTGCTCGCCGACCTGTCGCGGCGGGGCATCGAGCTGTGGGTGGAGGGGGAGCGGCTGCGGTTCCGGGCTCCCGAAGGCGCGCTCACGCCGGTGCTCCGCGAGGCGATTGGTGCCCGCCGCAACGAGCTGCTCGAGCTGCTGCGCGAGTCGGCCCGTCCCACGAGCCGGACCGCGAGCGAGGGCCAGGGACGGATCCTCCCGCTGTCGCTCGGCCAGCAGCGGCTCTGGTTCGTCAACCAGCTCCAGCCGGAGACGCCGTTCCTCACGGTGCCGATCTCCCTCGACTTCGAGGGGACGCTCGACATGGGCGTGCTCCAGCGAGCACTCACGGCCCTGGTGCGCCGGCACGAGGCGCTCCGCACGGCGCTGTACCCCGTGGAGGGCCAGCTCTCCCAGGTGATCGCTCCCGCCAGCGAGGCGGTGTTGCAGGTGGTGGAGCTCGACCATCTGCCGGCGGAGGAGAGAGCGCGCAGGGCGGCCAGCGAGGCGGAGGGGGAGCTCGATCAGGTGTTCGATCTGGAGCGGGGACCGCTGGTCCGGTTCACGCTGCTGAAGTTCGGCCCCGAGCACGCCCGGCTGCTCGTCACCCTGCACCACATCGTGACCGATGCCTGGTCCAACGAGGTCATCGTCCGCGAGCTGAGCGCGCTCTACCGTGCGTTCGCCGCGGGCAAGGCGGACCCGCTCCCGCCCCTGCCGCTCCAGCCCGGAGACGAGGCGCTGCGTGAGCGAACCCGCCTCCAGGACGAGCCCCTGCGCGCGCAGCTCTCCTGGTGGCGCGAGCGGCTGCAGGGCATGGAGGAGCTGCGGCTGCCCACCGACTTCACGCGCCCCGCCGTCCAGAGCTTTCACGGAGACGTGCTCCGCTTCTCGATGTCCCCGGCGCTGACGGAGCCACTGGCACGGCTCGCCCGGGAGGAGCAGGCCACGGCCTTCATGACGATGCTGGCGGGCTTCTACGCACTGCTCGCCCGGCTCACCGGCCAGGAGGATCTGGTCGTGGGCTCGCACATCACCGGCCGCAGCCGCCCGGAGCTGGCGGGCCTGGTGGGCTTCTTCGTCCAGAACCTCGTGCTGCGACTGGACGCCTCCGGCAACCCCAGCTTCCGCGAGCTGGTGCGCCGCGTGCGGACCCTGGCGCTCGGCGCCTATGAGCACGCGGACATCCCCTTCGAGCGCATCCTCGAGGAGCTGAAGGTCGAGCGGCACCGGGGCAAGAACCCGCTCTTCCAGACGACCTTCGCGCTGCAGCAGGCGCCGCTGCCCGCCACCCACGTGCCTGGGGTGACGACGATCCGACCGACGCCCGCGATCCTCGCCGGCCGCTGGACGCGCTTCGACCTGGAGCTGCACGTCTGGGAGGAGGGCGGCGCCTGGCACGGAGGGCTCGTCTACAGCACGGACCTCTTCGAGGGCTCCACCATCCGCCGCACCGTGAATCAGTTCCAGCGGCTGCTGGAGGCAGCGCTCGACGATCCGTCCCGACGCCTGTCGGAGCTTCCGCTCCTCTCCGAGGACGAGGAGGCCCAGCTCGTCTCCGCCCCCCGTGTCCCACCGAGCCGCTGGCAGAGCGGCAAGGGCGTCCATCAGCTCGTCTCGGCCCAGGCGGCGCGCTCTCCGCGGGCCCCGGCGGTGGTGTCCCCGGATGGCGGCATCCTCACCTACGGCGAGCTGGAGACGCGGGCCAACCGGCTGGCGAACCACCTGCGCTCGCTGGGCGTCGGCCCCGAGGCTCGAGTCGGGCTCTGCCTGGAGCGCTCCGCGGACCTGGTGGTGTGCCTCCTGGGCATCCTCAAGGCTGGCGCGGCCTACGTCCCGCTGGACCCCGAGTACCCGGCCGAGCGCCTCGCGCTCATGTGCGAGGACGCGGGGATCGAGGTGCTCGTCACCGACTCGCGCCACTTCGACGCCTTCCGGTCACGCCCGGTGAAGGCCGTGCTCCTGGACCAGGATGCGGAGCTGCTGGCTCGGGCCCCCTCGCACGCGCCCGAGGTGGACGTCAGCCTCGAGAGGCTCGCCTATTTGATGTACACGTCCGGCTCCACCGGCACGCCCAAGGGCATCGGCGTCGTCCACCGGGCGATCCTCAACCTCGTGCTCGACACCGAGTACGTGTCGCTGGGCACCCAGGACGCGGTGGCGCAGGCCTCCAACACCTCCTTCGACGCGTCGACCTTCGAGATCTGGGGCGCGCTGCTCAACGGGGCCCGCCTCGTCATCCTGCCTCGTGAGACGACGCTCGACCCGGACGCGATGGAGCAGGCGCTGGTCCGTCACGGCGTCACCACGCTCTTCGTCACCACGGCGCTGTTCCAGCAGCTCACCAGCGTCCGCCCCACCGTCTTCCAGAGCCTGCGCGTCCTGCTCTTCGGAGGGCAGGTGGTGGACCCGCTCCGCGTCCAGCAGGTGCTCGAGGAGGGCTGCCCGCAGCGGCTCCTCCACGTGTACGGGCCGACGGAGTGCACCACCTTCTCCTCCTTCTACCCCGTCCGATCGCTCGACTCGCGGAAGGCCCACGTCAGCATCGGCAGGGCCCTGGACGGAGCGTCGCTGTACGTGCTCGACAAGCGGCTGCGGCCGGTGCCGTACGGCGTCATCGGGGAGCTGTACATCGGTGGGAGCGGCGTCGCGCGGGGCTACCACAACCGTCCCGCGCTGACCGCCGAGCGCTTCCTGCCCGATCCGTTCGCCTCCGAGCCGGGAGCGCGGATGTACCGCACCGGGGACCTCGTATGCTGGCGAGTCCCGGGCAACCTGGAGTTCCACGGCCGCGTCGACCAGCAGGTGAAGATCCGCGGCTACCGCATCGAGCCCGGAGAGATCGAGGCCACGCTGTCCAAGCACCCGGGCGTCCGCCAGGTAGCGGTGGTCGTCCGCGAGGACACGCCGGGAGACCCGCGGCTCGTCGCCTATGTGGTGCCTCACGGGGCGCTCACTCCGGCCGACCTCCACGCGTACCTGGCCACGCGGCTGCCTGGCTACATGGTGCCTGCGGCGTTCGTGCTGCTCGACGCGCTGCCCCTGACGCCGAACGGGAAGCTGGATGTCCGCCGCCTCGAGGCGCCCCCCGAGGCCGGCCTCGCGCGCCCGCCGTACGTGGCGCCTCTGACCGAGCGCGAGCAGGCGCTGGCCACCATCTGGCAGGAGGTGCTGCGAGTCGAGCGCGTGGGCCGCGATGACGACTTCTTCCAGCTCGGAGGAGACTCGATCCTCGGCATCCTCGTCATCTCGAGGGCCAGCCAGAAGGGAATCGGGCTCACGCCCCGGCAGCTCTTCGATGCGCCGGTGCTCCGGAACCTGGCCGCCTCGGCGCGTGAGGCTGGACCGAAGCGCGCCGAGCAGGGACTGGTGCGGGGACCGGTGGAGCTCACCCCCATCCAGCGCTGGTTCTTCGAGCAGGGCCTGCCGGAGCCGCACCACTTCAACCAGGCGCGCATGTTGGAAGTCCCCGCGGACTTCGTCGCCGTGGAGCTCGGAAGTGTCGTGCGCCGGCTCCTCGAGCATCATGACGCGCTCCGCCTGCGCTTCGAGCGAGCGGGCGACCAGTGGCGGCAGCGGATCGCTCCACTGGAGGGCCGCATGCCCGTCATGACCCTCCTCCTCGATGAGGACACCCCGGGACGGCACCCGGAGGAGATCCTCGAGTTCGCGGTCGCGGCCCAGCGGGGCATGAATCTCGCCGAGGGGCCCCTGTTCCGCGCGGTGCACTTCCATCGCGGACCTCGGCTCCCGGGACGGCTGCTCCTGGTGATCCACCACCTCGCCGTGGACGCGGTCTCGTGGAGCATCCTCCTGGAGGATCTGGAGCGCCTGCTCGGTCCGGAGCCCGTGCAGCTCCCCGCGAAGACCACCTCGTTCCGAGCCTGGTCCGAGGCGCTCACCCGTGCCGCCCGGAGCGAGGCCACGGAGGCCGAGCGCCCCTACTGGCTGAATGTGGCGAAGGCGCTGCGCCCCACCCTCCCCGTCGACCACGCGGAGGGCGAGGACACGCAGGACGCCGAGGCCGTGCACACGGTGGAGCTGGACCCGGAGCTGACGCGACAGCTGCTCCAGGCGGCGCCCGCCGCCTACGGAATGCGCGTGGACGAGGTGCTGCTCACCTCGGTGCTGATCGCCCTCCACCGCTGGAGCGGGGCCAGCACGCTCGGCGTGGCCCTGGAGAACCACGGGCGCGAGGAAGTGGCCGAGGGGCTCGATGTCAGCCGCACGGTCGGCTGGTTCACCACGCTGTTCCCAGCGATGCTGCGCCTCGAAGGCGCGGGAGAGCCTGGAGCGGCGCTGCGCGGCGTGAAGGATCAGCTCCGAGCCGTGCCCCGGCGCGGGCTGGGCTACGGCCTGCTCCGTTACCTGTCCCCCACCCCGCCCCCGGAGCTGGTGGCGGCACCGGAGCCGGACCTGCGCTTCAACTACCTGGGCCGCATCCACCCGCCGGCGAGCGACACCTCGCGGCTGACCTTCACCGACGATCCCGTGGGTCCGATGTGGAGCGACAAGGGCCGCCGCCGCTACCTGCTGGCGCTCGACGCGATGGTGGTCGATGACCGGCTGCGCCTGCTCTGGTCCTGGAGCCGGCGGCGCCACGAGCCAGGGACGATCTCACGCTTCGCGGACGGCGTGCTGACCGCGCTCCGCGAGCTCATCGCGCACTGCCGCGCCCCCGGCGCTGGAGGCTACACCGTGTCGGACTTCCCGGACGTCGACCTCTCGCAGGACGAGCTCGAAGCCGTGCTCGCCGAAGTCGATCTCGGAGAGGGGAAGGCATAGATGGCACCGAGAAACATCGAGGCGATGCATGTGCTCTCCCCCTCCCAGCGGGGCATGCTCTTCGAGAGCGTGGCCACGCAGGGCTCGGGGCGGTTCGTGGAGCACTCGGCCTGGGAGTGGCAGGGGCCGCTGGACGTGGCCGCCTACCAGCAGGCGTGGCGAGAGCTGCTGCGGAGGCACTCGGCGCTGCGCACCTGCTTCGCGTGGCGCGAGAAGGGCGAGCCGCTGCAGGTCATCGCGAAGGAGGTTCCGTTCAGCGTCGCCGAGCAGGACTGGCGCGCCCTGAGCCCCGAGGAGCGACAGGCCCGGCTGCGCACGCACCTGGCCGACGCCTGGCGCGAGGGCTTCGAGCTGAACAAGCCGCCCCTGCTTCGGGTGAGCGCCCTGCGGGTGGAGGATGAGCGCACCTGGATCGTCTGGAGCTACCACCACGTCCTGATGGATGGCTGGTGCCTGCCCATCCTGCTCCGCGAGCTCGATGCGCTGTATGAGGCGGCCCGAAAGGGCCGGGACGCGCAGCTGCCGCCCGCACGGCCCTTCCACGACTACATCACCTGGCTGAAGCGGCGGGACCCGAGCACCTCGCAGGCCTTCTGGAAGGAGCGGCTGCACGGGCTCGATGCGCCAACGCCGCTGGGCGTGCCACGCCCCGCCGAGCTCTCCAGCACCGCCGAGGACTTCGGTCAGGTCTCGGGGTCCATCCCGGAGGCCCAGGCGGCCCGGCTCCAGGCAGCGGCTCGCCGAGCAGGGACGACGCCGGGTGCCGTGGTGCAGGCGGCGTGGGCCCTGCTGCTGTCGCGCTTCAGCGGACGCGACGACGTGGCCTTCGGCGCGACCGTCGCGGGCCGTCCTCCGGAGCTGGCCGGCGTGGAGAGCATGGTCGGCCTGTTCATCAACACGATCCCGGTGCGCGTGCGGGTTCCCGCGGAGGGCTCGTTCGGGACGCTGCTCCAGGGAGTGCATGCGTGGCACTCGGCGGCGGTGGAGCACCAGCACTGCTCCGCCGGGCAGATCCAGTCCTGGAGCGAGGTGCCCGCCGGACGCGAGCTCTTCCAGAGCCTGGTGGTCTTCGAGAACTACCCGCTCCAGGATCAGGTGATCGGTGGCGCCGGAGCACGGCTGCGCGTGCTCGAAGCGGGCTTCCAGGGCACCCGGACGCGCTACCCGCTCACCCTGCTCATCGTCCCGGTGGATGGCCTCCAGCTCCGGCTGGTGCATGACCGCGCGAGGGTGGACGACGCCGCGGCCTCGGCGGTGCTGGAGAACCTGAAGGTCGCGCTGGCCACCGCGGCGGCCGAGGAAGACGTGTCGCTGAGCGCGCTCCGTCGTGCCCTGGAGGCGCTGCCCGTCCCCCATGTGGCCGAGCCTGTCACCGCCGTGGAGGAGGTGCGCGAGGAGAAGCCCCGGGGAGCCATCGAGGAGCTGGTGGCCGAGAGCTTCCGCGCCCTGCTGGGCCTGCCGAAGACACCGGGAGCCGATGCGAGCTTCCTGGAGCTGGGAGGCCACTCCCTCGTGGCGACGCAGCTGCAGTCACGGCTGCGAGACGTGTTCCGCGTCGAGCTGCCCCTCCGAGCCCTGTTCGAGACTCCCACCGTGCGTGGGATCGCCGCACGCGTCGAGCGGGCTCGAGGCCCGGAGGCGACCGCCGGCAAGCCCCCACTCGTCAAGAGGGAGCGCGGAGAGCTCTCACCTCCGTCGTTCGCCCAGCAGCGGCTGTGGTTCCTCGACCGCCTGACGCCCGGGAACTCCTTCTATACGATGTCCGGCGGCCTGCTGCTCCGGGGAGAGCTCGACGAGGCCGCCCTCACCCGCGCGCTGCGGGAGATCGTCCGGCGCCACGAGGTGCTGCGGACCTGCTTCGTGGAGCGCGACGGAACGCCCTTCCAGCGCGTGCTGCCCGAGGTGACTGTCCCCCTCCCGCGCGTGGACCTGCGCGCCCTGCCCGAGACCGAGCGCCGGGCAGCGGCGCAGCAGCATGTCCTCGACGGGGTGCGCCAGCCCTTCGCCCTCGATCAGGCGCCCCTGTTCCGAGCCCACCTCCTCCAGCTGGGTGACCAGGAGCACATCCTCCTGATGATCGCTCACCACATCATCTCGGATGGCTGGTCCACCGGCATCTTCGCCCAGGAGCTGCTGGCGCTCTACGGCGCCTTCACACGGAGCGAGGCCAGCCCCCTGCCCGAGCTCACCGCGCAGTACGCCGACTTCGCGCTCTGGCAGCGCGAGTGGCTGCAGGGTCCGGCCCTGGACGGCCTGCTGGCGTACTGGAAGCAGCAGCTCGCCGACCTGCCCACGCTCGCGCTGGCCACGGACAAGCCTCGGCCCTCCGTGCAGAGCTTCCGTGGCGCGACGGAGCAGCTGCACATCCCAGCCGAGGTGGTCTCCCGCCTGCGGACCCTGGGCCTGGAGGAGAACGCCACCCTCTTCATGACGATGCTGGCGGCGTTCCAGGTCCTGCTCTTCCGCTACACGGGGCAGGAGGACGTGGTGGTCGGCACGCCGGTGGCCGGGCGCAACCTGAGCGGCCTGGAAGGACTGCTCGGCTTCTTCGTGAACACGCTGCCCCTGCGCACCTCGCTCGCGGGGGGCCCCACGTTCCGAGAGCTGCTGCGGCGCGTGCGGGACACGGCGCTCGACGCCTACGCCCACCAGGATCTGCCCTTCGAGCGGCTGGTGGAGGAGCTGCGTCCCGAGCGGCACCTGGCGATGAACCCCCTCTTCCAGGTGCTGTTCGCGCTGCAGAACGCGCCCATGCGGCTGGAAGGCGGGCCCGAGCTGACGCTCACCATGCTCGACCAGGAGATCGGCACCACCCGCTTCGATCTCGAGCTGCACGCGCTGGAGGACGTGGGGGGCGTCACCTGCTCCCTCTCCTTCAGCACCGATCTGTTCCACCGCGAATCCGCGCGCCGGATGCTCACGCACTTCCAGGCGTTGCTCACGGCCATCGGCCAGACGCCGGATGCGGCCCTGTTGGACCTGCACCTGGAGGATCCAGCCCAGACACAGGCGCTCCTCTCCCTGGCGGGGTTCAGCACGCCCTACCCGAGGGACCGAAGCCTGGCGGACCTGTTCGAGGAGCAGGTGCGGCTCCGCCCGGACTCTCCGGCGCTGCGCTGGGACGAGGGCGTCCTCACGTACCGGCAGCTCCACGAGAAGGCGAGCCGGCTGGCATCCAGCCTCGCGGCCCGCGGCGTGGGCCCAGACGTGCTCGTGGGCGTGCTGGAGGAGCGCTCGCCCGAGCTGATCCTGGGCATGCTGGGCGTCATCCTCGCGGGCGGAGCGTACGTGCCGCTCGATCCCGCCCACCCGCGCGAGCGCCTCGCCGCCGTCGTCGAGCGGGCTAAGATCCGCGTCATCGTCGAGGGCCTCGGCGCTCCCAAGGGGGAGCTGTGCCCGCATGTCCCGCGAGTCCCGGTGTACGCGCCCGAGACCATTGCGCTCCTGTCGGCGGAGCACCCGAGGCCGTCTCCGCGACACCTGGCCTACGTGCTCTTCACCTCGGGCTCCACCGGCGAGCCCAAGGGTGTCTGCGTGGAGCAGCGCTCCGTGGTGCGGCTGATCCGCGACACCGACTTCATCCACCCGCGCCCCGAGGACGTGTTCTTCCAGTTCTGCCCCTCCACGTTCGACGTGTCGACGATGGAGATCTGGGGCCCGCTGCTCACCGGTGGGTGCCTCGCCTTCCCGCCTCGGGGGCGGCTGTCCCTGGAGGAGCTGGGCGCCTCCATCCGTCGCCAGGGTGTCACCATCCTGTGGCTCACCTCCGGCCTCTTCTCCCAGATGGTGCGTGAGCGGCTGGACGATCTGCGCGGGCTGCACACGCTGCTCGCCGGCGGCGACGTCGTGGACCCGGAGGATGCGGCCACCGCGCTCCGGGGCCTGCCCGGAGTCACGCTCATCAACGGGTACGGCCCCACGGAGAACACCACCTTCACGAGCTGTCACACGATGCGCTCGGTCAGCGAGCTGGACGGGGGCTCCATCCCCATCGGGAAGCCCATCGCCAACGGCCGCACCTACGTACTGGACGCGGCGCAGCGGATGCTGCCGGTGGGAGTCCCCGGAGAGCTCTACGCGGGAGGCGATGGCGTGGCCCGCGGCTACCTGAACGATCCGGTGGCCACCGCGCGCCAGTTCGTTCCGGACCCTTGGGGCGAGCCGGGCTCGCGCATGTACCGCACGGGAGACCGCGTGCGCTGGCGAGCCGATGGCACGCTGGAGTTCTTCGGCCGCATCGACCGGCAGGTGAAGATCCGCGGCGTCCGAGTGGAGCCCGGAGAGATCGAGAGCGTGCTCCTGGCCCATCCCGCCGTCCGCGAGGCGGTGGTCAACGTCTACCGGCATGGCGAGGACCGGCGGCTGGCGGCCTACGTGGTGTGCCGGCCCGAGGCGGCCACGTCTCCCCAGGGAGAGCGTCCCCCGGCCGAGGCGCTCGTGGGCGACTGGCAGCGGCTCTATGACGAGACCTACGCCGAGCCCCCGAACCCGGAGGCGGGAGACTTCATCGGCTGGGTGAGCAGCTACACGGGAGAGCCCATCCCTCGAGCGGAGATGGAGGAGTGGCTCGCGGACACGCTGCGCCGCCTGGAGCGCCGGGCCCCTGCTCGCGTACTCGACATCGGCTGCGGCGTGGGCCTGGTGCTCTTCGGCCTCGCGCCCCGGTGCCAGCTCTACCACGCGCTGGACTTCTCCGAGACCGCGCTGGCGCACGTGGCCTCCCGGCTGAAGGATGCACCGCTGCCGCAGGTCCGCCTCGAGCGGCGGAGAGCGGATCAGCTCGACGGCATCCCGCACCAGGGCTTCGACCTCGTGGTGCTGAACTCGGTCATCCAGTACTTCCCGTCCATCGACTACTTGATCCAGGTGCTGGAGCAGGCCGTGCTGCGGACGGCGGATGGTGGCGCGGTGGTCATCGGCGACGTGCGCAACTTCGCGCTCCTGGAGGCCTTCCACGCCTCGGTGGTGCTCACCCGCTCCCCCGAGAGCCTGTCCCGCGAGGAGCTGCGGAGCCGGATCCGCCGCGCCATCGAGCAGGAGGAGGAGCTCACGGTGGCGCCCGCCTTCTTCGAGGCACTGCGGGCCCGCATCCCTCGCATCCGCCGGGTGCAGGTGGAGCTGAAGCACGGGCGCGCGGACAACGAGCTGAGCGGCTTCCGCTACGCGGTGACGCTCGAGGTCGGACCGCCGGAGCGCCTCGCCGAGCCGCCCACCCAGGTGGCCTGGGGCGAGGGCTGTTCCGATCTGACCCAGCTCGCACGGCGCGTGGAGACCACCGCTCACCTCCGGGTGACGGGCATTCCCAACAGCCGCGTCCAGCGCTGGGCCGAGGCCCTGGCGCTGCTGTCCGATCCCCGAGGCCCTCAGGACTGTGGCGAGCTGCGGCGCCGGCTCGCGGCCAGAAGCGATGGTGGAGCGCTGCACCCGGACTCCCTACGTGAGCTGGCCGGGAGCTTCGGCCGTCAGGCCACGGTGACGTGGTCACGCACGGGCCCGGCGGGAACGATGGACATCGACCTCTCTCCGAGCACGAACACGAACGCCCTGCCCGAGCGACCGCCGCCTCCCCTGCCCGCGTCCTGGCAGCCCTTCGCCAACGTGCCGGTACAGGCGCGCTTCGCCCGACAGCTCGTCCCGGAGCTGCGTGCCCACCTCGAGTCTCGCCTGCCGCCCCAGCTCATCCCGAACGCCATCCTGGTGCTCGATGCGCTGCCGCTCACGCCTGTGGGCAAGGTGGACCGCCGCGCCCTGCCCTCTCCGGAGCCCCGGCGCGAGCACCGCCCCTTCGGCGAACAGCCGCCGCGCAACGACACCGAACGCCGCATCGCGGAGATCTGGGCGCGCGTGCTGGGCGTGGAGCGCGTGGGCATCGGTGACGACTTCTTCGCGCTGGGCGGTCACTCGCTCCTGGCGACGCAGATCGTGTCCCGCATCCGGGATGCGCTGGGCGTGGACCTTCCGCTGCGCTGCGTCTTCGAGGCTCCGTCAGTGGAGAAGCTGGCCGCCGAAGTCACGCGCCGCACCGAGGCCCGCGCCGCGGCGCCCCAGCAAGCCCCGCCGCTCGTCCAGGTTCCCCGCCAGGCCCGCGGACGGAGGGAGGCCAAGTGAAGCCCGAAGCAGCACAGACCGCGTCCGCTCCGGCGAGCGGCGAGGAGTACGTCCTTCCCGCGTCCTTCGCGCAGAGCCGGCTCTGGTTCCTGGATCGGCTCCAGCCGGGAGGCCGCGCCTACAACGTCCCCACGGCCGTCCGTCTCACCGGTCGGCTCGACGTGGAGGCGCTGCGTCGCGGGCTCGAGGCGCTGGTCCACCGGCACGAGACGCTGCGCACCCGCTTCGAGGTGGAGAACGAGGAGGTGGTGCAGGTCATCTCCCCGCCCGCGCCCTTCCCGCTGGAGGTGGTGGATCTCACCGCCCTTCCCTCGGAGGGCAAGGAGGCGGAGGTCGAGCGCCGGGTCGAGGAGACCGCGGGCTTCCTGTTCGATCTGGCCCGAGGCCCCATCGTGGTGGCGCGCCTCATCCTCGTCGCTCCAGGCGAGAGCGTGCTCGTGGTGACGATGCATCACATCGTCTCGGACGGCTGGTCCATCGGCGTCTTCCTGCGCGAGCTGGCGGCGCTCTACAACGGCTTCGCCCGAGGCGTTCCGGCCCAGCTGCCCGAGTTGACCATCCAGTACGGCGACTTCGCCGAGTGGCAGCGCAAGCTGCTCCAGGGGCCCGTGCTGGCGGAGCACCTGGCCTTCTGGCGCAAGGAGCTGGAGGGCGCACCACAGCTCCGGCTCCCGACGGATCGTCCCCACCCGGCCACCTCCACCCAGCGGGGCGGCATGGTGCCGCTGCACTTCGCCCCCGCGCTGGCCCACCGCATCCAGCAGCTCGCCCGCTCCAGCGGGACGAGCCTCTACATCACGCTGCTCGCCGCCTTCCAGGTGCTCCTGTCGCGCTACAGCGGACAGGACGACTTCACGCTCGGCTCGCCCATCGCCAACCGCAACCGCAGCGAGCTGGAGCACCTCATCGGCTTCTTCGCGAACAGCCTCGTCATCCGCGCCGACACCCGAGGCAACCCCACCTTCTCCGAGCTGGTGCGCCGCGTCTCCCAGCGGGCGCTCGCTGCCTATGCGCATGAGGACATGCCCTTCGAGAAGCTCGTGGAGGAGCTGCGCCCCGAGCGGCAGGTGGGCCGCAACCCGCTCTTCCAGGTGGCGTTCGCGGTGCAGAACGCTCCGACCGATCGGCTCCAGCTCCATGACCTGACCGTCAGCCCCGCGGCCTTCCGCAAGGGCGTGGCGCGCCTGGAGCTAGAGGTCCACATCTGGGAGCGCCCCGAGGGCCTCGACGGCGTGTACTGGGAGAAGACGGATGGCCTGCGAGGCATGGTCATCTACGACGCGGAGCTGTTCGACGAGTCCACGGTCCAGCGGCTCGTGGAGCACTACACCGCCCTCCTCACGGCCATCGTCGATGCACCGCACCTGCCCATCTCCCGCCTGTCGTTGATCACACCGGCCGAGCGGCAGCAGCTCGCCGGCTGGAACGCCACCCACCGCGCCTTCCCGAGAGATCGGACGATCGGCGAGCTGTTCGAGGCCCATGCGCGCCGTGCTCCGGACGCCATCGCGCTGCGGTTCGGCTCCTCGGCGCTCACCTATGGGGAGCTGGACAGGCGCTCCAACCGGCTCGCCCACCGGCTGCGTGCGCTGGGCATCGGCGCCGAGTCCGTGGTCGCGGTGTGCCTGGAGCGCTCCGCCGAGCTGATCATCTCCCTGCTGGGCGTGCTCAAGGCGGGTGGCGCGTACATGCCGCTGGACACGCGCTATCCCCGCAAGCGGCTCGCCTTCATGCTGCGGGATGCGCGAGCCTCCGCGGTGATCGCCTCCCCCACCGAGGCGGCGGCGCTCCCCGAGTTCGACATTCCCCAGCTCCGGGTGGAGGCGGAGCGCACGGGCTGGGAGGGCGATGATGACAGTCCCCTCCCGCCGTCAGCCGGTGCGGAGAACCTCGCCTGGGTCCTCTACACCTCCGGCTCCAGCGGCATGCCCAAGGGCGTCATGGGCACGCACCGGGGCGTGGCGCGGCTGGTGGTCGGCACGGACTACATGACTGTCTCGCCGGGAGACCGCTTCGCCCACGTGTCCAACGTCTCCTTCGACGCGGGCACCTGGGAGATCTGGGGCGCCCTGCTCAACGGCGCCACCCTGGTGGGGCTGACGCGCGAGGAGGTGAGCGCCCCCGAGCAGCTCGAGGCGAAGCTGCGCGCCGAGCGCATCACCCACCTGCTGCTGACCACGGCCCTCTTCAACCACGTCGCGGCGGAGCGTCCCGGGGCGCTGTCCTCCGTAGGGACGCTGCTGTTCGGCGGCGAGCAGGCGGACCCCGTCGCCGTCCGAGCCATCCTCGCCGCGAGCCAGCCCGCGCGGCTCCTCAACGCCTACGGCCCCACGGAGATCACCACCATCGCGAGCACGCACACCATCCGCGAGCTGCCCGCGGAGGCGCGCGCCGTGTCCATCGGCCTGCCCATCTCCAACACGTCCATCCACCTGCTCGACACCGAGGGCCGGGAGGTGCCGGTGGGCGTCGTCGGAGAGCTCCACATCGGCGGAGAGGGACTCGCGCGTGGCTACATCCACCGCCCGGAGCTGACCGCGGAGAGGTTCATCCCAGATGCGGTGAGCGGCAACGCCGGGGCAAGGCTGTACCGCACCGGAGATCTCGCCAGGCGCCAGTCCGACGGCACCCTGGAGTTCCTGGGCCGGGTCGACCAGCAGGTGAAGATCCGCGGCCACCGCATCGAGCCGGGCGAGGTGGAGGCCGTGCTGGCCTCGCACCCCGTGGTGAAACAAGCGGTCGTCGTGGACCGGAGCGATCTGGTGACCGGGCGCGGGCTCGTGGCCTACGTGTGCCCGTCGCCCGAGCAGCTCGACGGCCAGCGCCGCACCGGGGACGAGGCCACCCTGCGAGAGGAGCGCGTCTCCCAGTGGCAGGGCTTCTTCGATAAGCGCATCTACCAGACCGAGCGCGATGACACCCCGGCGGACTTCGACATCATCGGCTGGAACAGCCTCTATTCCGGCGAGCCGATTCCGCCGGAGCACATGCGCGAGTGGCGCGACGACGCCGTCTCCTCCATCGCCCGGCGACGGCCCGAGCGCGTGCTGGAGCTGGGGTGCGGCACGGGCATGATGCTGTTCGGCCTGGCGCCCCAGTGCCGGACGTACGTGGGCACGGACTTCTCCGCGACGGTGCTGGCGCGGCTCCAGCGGCGTGTCGACGAGGCGGGCCTGAAGACGGTGTCCCTGCTGTGCCGCACCGCGGACGACTTCTCCGGCTTCGAGCCCGGCTCGTTCGACGCGGTGGTGTTGAACTCGGTGGTGCAGTACTTTCCGGACCTCGACTACCTGCTGCGCGTGCTGGAGGGAGCCACCTCCGTCGTGGCGGATGGGGGCTTCATCTTCCTGGGAGACCTGCGCAGCCTGCCGCTGATGGAGACGCTGCAGGCCTCCATCCAGCTCTTCCGAGCCAGGGCCGAGGACTCGCTGGAGGCCCTGCGCGCCCGGGTGGCCCGGGAGCTGGGTCGCGACGAGGAGCTGCACCTGGACCCGGCGCTCTTCTCCGCCCTGCGCGAGCGCCTGCCGAGACTCCGGGGCGTGCGCATCCGGCTCAAGCGAGGGTGGCACCAGAACGAGCTGACCCGCTTCCGGTATGCTGCGGTGCTCGAGATCGGTCCGCGTCAGCCAGCCGGGCCGGCACCGGTGCGCCTGGACTGGCGAGCCGATGGGCTCGATGAGGCCCGACTCGGAGAGCGGCTGCGCGCCCATCCGAGAGAGGCGGTGCTGGTGCGCAACATCCCCAGCCACCGGCTGGACGGAGAGCGGGAGCTGCTGCCCGTGCTGGCGGGAACATCCGGGCTGGCCGACGTGGCCGAGCTGCGAGCCGCGCTCGCTCGTTCCAAGGATGCCACCCCAGGCGTGGATCCCGAGGCGCTCGGGAGGCTCGGCGAGTCGCTGGGCCGGGCCGTGGGCCTGGGCTGGTCGGACTCGGGAGCGCAGGGTGCGTTCGACGCCCTGTTCGGCGCGGAGGGCCAGCCCGAGGCGGCGCTGCCCCACCTCCCCATCGAGGTGGAGTCACGGCCCCGCGAGCTGCGCAGCCATGCCAGCGACCCGCTGCGCAGTCGCCTCACCCGGCTGCTGCTGCCGCAGCTGGCGCAGTGGGCCTCGGAGCACCTGCCTCCTTATATGGTGCCGCAGCAGTATGTCGTGCTGGACCGGCTGCCGCTCACGCCCAACGGCAAGGTGGACCGGCGGGCGCTGCCGGCACCGGATGACAGCCGTCCCGGGCTCGCGGGAGCCTACGTGGCCCCGCGCACGCCGCTCGAGCAGGACATCGCGGACATCTGGACGGACGTGCTCGGCGTGGAGCGTGTGGGCATCCACGACAACTTCTTCGAGCTGGGCGGGCACTCGCTGATCGCCACCCGCATCGTCAGCCGGATCGGCGAGCGCCGCGGCCTCGAGTGTCCCCTCTGGATGCTGTTCGAAGCCCCCACCGTCGCCGGGCTCGCCGTCCGGCTGTCCCAGCTCGAGAACGAGCGCCGGGACATTCCAGACGAGCCCATTCCGACCCAGGACCGAAGCGCGGCCGCCGACCTCGCACTGGACGAGCTGTCCGATGCGGAGGTGGCGGCCCTCCTCGGCGCCATGAGAGCAGAGGCACAGAAGTCATGAGCTCCACGAACTCCACTCCCAAGCCTCTTCCCGAGGACCAGCGCGCGGAACTGGCGCGGCTGCTCCGCGAGCGCAAGCAGCAGCTCCACCGCTTCCCGCTGTCCTCGGCCCAGCAGCGACTGTGGTTCCTGGACCAGCTCAGCCCGGGCAACACCAGCTACGTCGTGCCCGTGTACTACCGCCTGCGAGGCACGCTCGACACGGCGGCGCTCGGCGCGGCGCTCGACGGCATCGTCCGGCGGCACGACGTCCTGCGCACCCGCTTCATCGGCGCGGAGGGAGCCGGCGCGCAGATCGTCTCCCCCACCGGAAACGCCCCCCTGGAGATCACCGATCTTGCGGGCCTGCCCGCCGAGGAGCGGGAGCGGCGCATCGAGGCGCTCATCACCGCCGAGCTGGAGCGGCCTTTCGATCTGACGAGCGGGCCGCTGTTCCGCGCGCGCCTCTTCGTGGTGGACGCCGAGGAGAGCCGGCTGCTGCTCACGATGCACCACATCATCTCCGACGGCTGGTCCATCGGCGTGCTCGTCCGGGAGATGGCGGCGCTCTACACGGCGGCGCTCCAGAAGGGCCCGGAGCCCCTGCCACCGCTGCCCATCCAGTACGCGGACTTCGCCGTGTGGCAGTCGCGCAAGCTGCGCGAGGGCGGGCTGGAGGCCCAGGCGGCGTACTGGAGCCGGCAGCTCGCGAATCCTCCCTCGGAGCTGGCGCTGCCCGCGGACAAGCCCCGGCCTGCCGTCTGGGCTCCTCGCGGCGCGGCGCTCACCTTCGAGCTGCCCGAGGCGCTCACGCCCCGCGTGCAGGCCCTGGCGCAGGAAGAGGGCCTCACGCCGTTCATGCTCTTCCTGGCGGCCTTCCAGGCGCTGCTGTCCCGCTACACCGGACAGGAGGACATCTGGGTCGGCTCGCCCATCGCCAACCGAAACCGCAAGGAGCTGGAGGGGCTGATCGGCTTCTTCGTCAACAGCCTGGTGATGCGCGGGGACCTGTCGGGAGATCCGACGGCGAGGGAGCTGTTCCGCCGCACCCGGCGCGTGGCGCTCGACGCCTACGCCCACCAGGACTACCCCTTCGAGAAGCTGGTGGAGGAGCTGAGCCCGGAGCGAGGCCTGGGCCTGCACCCGCTCTTCCAGGTGATGTTCGCCGTGCAGAACGCGCCCTATGAGGGGCTGAACCTGCCCAGGCTCGCGCTGGAGCAGCTCCTGCTGCCCATCACGAGCACGCGGTTCGATCTGGAGATGCACCTCTGGGACGACCGGGGCCGCTTCAAGGGCATCCTCTTCTACTCGGCCGAGCGCTTCCTCCGGGAGACGGCGACCCGCATCATCGGGCACTTCGTGACCCTGCTGGAGGGCATGGTGCGAGAGCCCGACCGGCGCCTCTCCACCTTCTCCCTGGTCACCCCGAGCGAGCGGGCCGCGCTCCAGCGCTGGAACGAGACTTCCCGGCCGTTCCCCTCGGACCGGAGCCTGGCCTCCCTCTTCGAGGAGCAGGTGCGCCGAGCCCCCGAGGCCGTGGCGCTCCGGTGTGCCGGGACCACGCTCACCTACGCCGAGCTGAACCGCCGAGCGAACCGGCTGGCTCGCTGGCTCCGGCTCCAGGGCGTGCGCCCCGACGACACCGTGGGCCTGCGCCTGGAGCGCGGGGTGGAGCTGGTGGTGGCGCTCGTGGCCATCATCAAGGGGGGCGGAGCCTATGTGCCGCTCGATCCCGACCTGCCTCCCGAGCGCCTGAGGACCGTCCTGGAGGACGCACGCGTCCGGCTGGTGCTGGACTCCGCCACGGTGGTGCCAGAGGACCTGGACAGCGCGGACCTGCCGGACGTCGTCTCTCCGGACAACCTCGCGTACATCGTCTTCACGTCGGGCTCGACGGGGCGACCCAAGGGCGTCGGGGTCTCCCACCGCTCCATCGTCCGGCTGGTGAAGGAGACGGACTACGTCCAGCTGGGGCCGGACGACTGCGTGCTCCAGGGCTCGACCGTGTCCTTCGACGCGGCCACCTTCGAGATCTGGGGGCCGCTGCTGAACGGCGGGCGGCTGGTCATCGTCCAGAAGGACGAGCTGCTCACCCCCACACGGCTGCGCGCCACGCTGCGTGAGGAGCGCGTCACGGCGATGTTCCTCACCACCGCCGTGTTCAACCAGTTCGCCCGCGAGTCGGTGGATCTCTTCGCGGGCATCCCGAACGTCCTCTTCGGCGGCGAGGCGGCCGACACCTCCCTGGTGCGCCGAGTGCTCCAGCACGCCGCGCCAGGGCGCCTGCTCCACGTCTACGGTCCCACCGAGACGACGACGTACGCGACGTGGGCCTGGTTGCGCGAGGTGCCTCCCGAAGGCTCGCTGCTGCCCATCGGCCAGCCCCTGGCCAACACCGAGGCCTGGCTGCTCGACGCGCGCATGCAGCCGGTGCCGCCCGGAGTGCCGGGAGAGCTGTACCTCGGTGGCCCTGGTGTGGCGCGCGGCTATGTCGGCCGGCCGGACCTCACCGCCGAGCGCTTCGTCCCCCACCCTCTCGGCCCTCCGGGCAGCCGGCTCTACCGCACGGGAGACATCTGCCGCCGCCGCGCCGATGGGGCGCTCGAGTTCCTGGGGCGCAGGGATCATCAGATCAAGGTCCGCGGCCACCGCATCGAGCTGGGCGAGGTGGAGGCGGTGCTCCGGAGCTGCCCGGCTGTCTCGGACGCGGTGGTGCTTCTGCGCGAGGATCTGCCCGGAGGCCCGGGGCTCGTCGCCTACGCGGCCCCAGCGGCCGAGGCCACTGCCAGCACCACGGCCGGCACGGACCAGCGAGTCTCCGAGTGGAGGATGGTGTTCGAGGAGCGCATCTACGGCCAGGAGCGCGAGCGCCCGGTCGGCTTCGACACCATCGGGTGGAACAGCAGCTATACCGGCGACCCGCTCCCCGCCGGACAGATGCGCGAGTGGCTCGATGACACGGTGAGCCGCGTCGCCTCCCTGCGGGCCCGTCGGGTGCTGGAGCTCGGCTGCGGAACGGGGATGATCCTCCTCGCCCCCGAGGTCCGGTGCGAGCGGTACGTCGGCACGGACATCTCTCCGGGCGTGCTCGACACGCTGCGGGGCCAGGTGGACGCGCTCGGCTTGAGCGGCGTGACGCTGCTGTGCCGCTCGGCGTCGGACTTCTCGGGGCTCGAGCCTCGCGCCTTCGACGCGGTGGTCCTCAACTCCGTGGTGCAGTACTTCCCCGATCTCGGCTACCTGCGCGAGGTGATCGAGGGCGCCATCGACCGGCTGGCGGACGGCGGCTCGCTCTTCCTCGGAGACCTGCGCAGCCACTCGCTCCTGGAAGCCTTCCACGCCTCCGTGCAGCTCTTCCGCGCAGCGCCGGACGAGCCCGCCCGCCAGGTGCGTGCCCGGGTCGAGCAGGCCATCGATGGCGAGCGCGAGCTGTTCGTCGACCCAGCCTTCTTCGCCGCGCTCGCGCGTCGCCACCCCCGGGTGCGCTCGGTGCGCATCCGCCTCAAGCGGGGCCCGAGCCGCAACGAGCTCACGGCCTTCCGGTACGCGGCCATCCTGGAGATCGGCGAGCGTCAGTCCGCCCCCGCCTCGCCGCCCACCCTGGACTGGGCGACGCGGAAGCTCACCCTGTCCACGCTGCGAGGCCTCATCCAGGCGGAGCAGCCTGAGCGCGTCCTCGTGACCAACGTGCCCAACCGCCGAGTGTGGCGGGAGGTCCGGCTGGCCGAGGCGCTCGCTATCCCGGGCTCCCGCTCCACCCGCGAGCTGCTGGAGTCCCACGCGGAGGACGGCGTGGAGCCGGCCCACCTGCGCGCCAGCCTGGAAGAGCTCGGCTACGAGGTGGAGATCGGCTGGTCGCCCGCGCGCGACCGGGTGGACGTGGCGCTGCGCCGGTCAGGAGCGGCTCCCGTGCCGCTGCCCATCGAGGTGCTCGACGAGAGCGCCCGCGCCTGGGAGACGTTCGGAAACGATCCGCTGCGCGCGTGGAAGGATCTGCGCCGCATGGGACAGATCCGCGAGCACCTGGCCCGCTCTCTCCCGGACTACATGATCCCCGCGCGCATCCAGGTGCTACCGAGCCTGCCGCTCACGGCGGTCGGCAAGGTGGACCGCATGCGGCTGGCCGCCATGGAGCTGCCGGGCCACGGCGGAGACCGGGCCTTCACGCCACCGCGCACCGCCACCGAGTCCACGCTCGCCACGCTCTGGGCGGACCTGCTCGCCATCGACCGGGTGGGCGTGGGGGACGACTTCTTCGCGCTGGGCGGACACTCGCTGCTGGCCACCCAGCTCGTGGTGCGTGTGCGCGAGCGCTTCGGGGTGGAGCTGCCACTGCGCAGCCTCTTCGAGGATCCAACCCTGGAGGGGCTCGCCGCGCGCATCGACCGCGAGCGAGGCTCCGCGCCGTTGCCCACCATCGCTCCGGCCTCCCGGACGGGCTCCCTGCCGCTCTCCTTCGCGCAGCAGCGCCTGTGGTTCCTGGACCAGCTCTCGCCCGGCAACCCCTTCTACAACGTGTCCTGGAGCATCGCCCTGGACGGCCGCCTGGACCACGAGGCCCTCCGCGCCGCGCTGCGGGAGATCGTCCGGCGCCACGAGTCCCTCCGCACGGTGCTGCGCGCCTCGGACGGCGAGCCAGTGCAGGTCATCCTCGAGACGGTGGATGTCCCGCTGCCGATCCACGATCTGCGCGGCCACACTCCCGAGCAGCGGCGCCAGGAGGCCCGACGCCTGGCGATGGAGGAGGCGCACCGTCCCTTCGAGCTCTCCCGCGGGCCGGTGTTCCGCGCGAGCCTCACCCGGCTGGACGAGGAGTCCCACGTCCTCACGCTGGCCATGCACCACATCGTCTCGGATGGGTGGTCCATCGGCGTGTTCAACCGCGAGCTGGCCGCGCTCTACCGGGCCTTCCGGCTGGGCCGTCCGTCTCCCCTGCCGGAGCTGCCCATCCAGTACGCGGACTTCGCCGTGTGGCAGCGCGCGCACCTGGAGGGTGAGCGGCTGAAGCCGCACCTGGACTACTGGCGCTCGCGGCTCGACGGCGTCCCCGCGCTCGAGCTCCCCACGGATCGGCCGCGCCCCTCGGTGCAGACGTACCGGGGCGCCACGCTGGTGCTGTCGCTCGGGTCCGAGCTGAGCCAGGCGCTGGAGTCCCTCACGCAGGCCCGGGGCTCCACGCTCTACATGGCGCTGCTCGCCGCCTTCCAGACGCTGCTCCACCGCTACACCGGGCAGCAGGACATCGCCGTCGGCTCGCCCATCGCCAACCGCAGCCGCCAGGAGCTGGAGGGCCTCATCGGCTTCTTCGTCAACAGCCTGGTGATGCGCGGCGATCTCTCCGGAGACCCACGCTTCACGGACCTGCTGGAGCGGACGCGCGAGGCCGCGCTCGGCGCCTTCGCGCACCAGGATCTGCCCTTCGAGCGGCTGGTGCAGGAGCTCCAGCCCGACCGCGAGCTGAGCCGCAACCCGCTCTTCCAGGTGATGTTCGCCGTGCAGAACGCGCCCTCGGTGGCGCCGGACCTGGAGGGCCTGACGCTGAGGCCCCTCACCGACCTGCCGGCGACGACCCGCTTCGACCTGGAGCTGCACGTCTGGAAGGCCGAGCAGGACCTGCGCTGCATGCTCGTCTACAGCACCGACCTGTTCGACGAGCCCACCATGCGTCGGTTCGCCGGCCACTACCGCACGCTGCTGGAGGGCATCGTCGCCGCGCCGGAGCGCCGCCTCTCGGAGCTGCCCCTGCTGAGCGATGACGAGCGCGCGGAGCTGGTGCTCTGGAACGAGACGCGCCGCTCCCAGCCGGAGCTTCCGGACATCGGCGCGCTCTTCGCCGAGCAGGCCCGGGCCACCCCCGAGGCGCTGGCGGTGGAGTACGGCGCGAAGCGGCTGACGTACCGGGAGCTCCACCAGCGCGCGGAGCGGCTGGCCCGTCACCTCATCCAGCTCGGCGTCCGCCCGGACGAGCCCGTGGCGCTGCTGCTGGACCGCTCGGAGCAGCTCATCACCGCCATGGTCGCGGTGGTGCGAGCGGGCGCGGCCTACCTCCCCATCGATCCATCGAACCCGCCAGCGCACTCCACGTTCCTGCTGCGCGATACCGAAGCGCGCCTGGTGCTCACCGAGGCTGCGCACGCGGCCAGCGCGGCGGCCCTCGTGGAGGCACTGGCCCCCGCGTATCCGACCGTGGTGAGGGTGGACGCGGAGCTGCCCGAGCCCCCAGCGCTCCCCCTGCCCCCTGGAGATCCCGACCGGCTCGCCTATGTCACCTACACCTCTGGCTCCACGGGCCGTCCCAAGGGCGTGGCGGTCACCCATCGGGGCGTGGTGAGGCTCGTCCGCAACGCGGGCACCTTGCAGATCCAGGTCGGGGAGCGAGTGGCGCAGCTGGCCAACGTGGCCTTCGACGCGGCGACGTTCGAGGTCTGGGGCTCGCTGCTCAATGGCGGAGCGGTGGTGGGCATCTCCCGGGAGCAGGTGCTGTCACCGCAGGAGCTGTCCTCGGCACTGAGGGAGCTGCGCATCCAGTCGATGTTCGTGACGAGCGCCCTGTTCTCCCAGGTCGTGCGAGAGGAACCGGAGGCCTTCGCCTCGGTGGAGCGGCTGCTGGTGGGCGGCGAGGCCATGGATCCCCGCTGGGCGCGCGAGTGCCTCCAGCGCGGGGCGCCTCGGCGATTCTTCAACGCCTACGGCCCCACCGAGACGACGACCTTCGCCACCCTCCAGGAGGTCTCCGAGGTGCCAGAAGGCGTGGGCTCGATTCCCATCGGACGGCCCATCGCCAACACCACGGCGCACGTGCTGGACGAGCACCTGCGCCCGGTGCCCACGGGAGTGCCGGGCGAGCTGTACCTCGGCGGCCCTGGCCTGGCGCGCTGCTACTGGCGCCGTCCGGAGCTGACCGCGGAGCGGATGATCCCTGATCCCACCGGGAGCACTCCCGGGGCGCGGCTCTACCGCACGGGAGACCTCGTGCGACGTCGAGCGGACGGCTCCCTGGACTTCCTGCGCCGCCTGGACGCGCAGGTGAAGATCCGCGGCCACCGCATCGAGCCGGGAGAGGTGGAGGCGCTGCTGACCGAGAGCCCCCAGGTGGCCCAGGCCGCCGTGGTCGTCCGAGACGATCTGCCGGGAGGACGTGGACTGGCGGCCTACGTGGTGGCCCGCGACGAGGCCTCACCCGCGCACGAAGCCAGCGAAGGCACGGGAAGCACCGTGCGCGACCACGTGGACGCCTGGAGCATGGTCTTCGACGACCGGATCTACGGCTCCGGCGAGCCCGCCGCGGAGGTCGGCTTCGATCTCTCCGGCTGGCGCAGCTCCTACACGGGCGAGCCCATCCCCGCGGAGCAGATGCGCGAGTGGCTCGACGACACGCTGACCACGCTGCGGAGCCGCCAGCCGTCGCGCATCCTCGAGCTCGGCTGCGGCACGGGCATGCTCCTGCTGGGGCTGGCGCGCGAGTGCCAGTCCTACGTGGGCACGGACATCTCCTCGGTGGTGCTCGGGCGGCTCGGGTCGCAGGTGCAGGCGCTCGGGCTGGGCGGCAAGGTGCGGCTGGCGCGGCGCTCGGCGGATGACTTCACCGGGCTGGAGCCCCGGGCGTTCGACGCGGTGCTCTTGAACTCCGTGGTGCAGTACTTCCCCAGCGTCGACTACCTGGTGGACGTGGTGGAGAAGGCCGTCGAGCGGCTCGCCGACGGTGGCTTCCTCTTCCTCGGAGACCTGCGCAGCCATCCGCTGATGGGAGTGTTCCACCAGTCCGTGCAGCTCCACCGGGCGGCGGACGACACTCCGGCGGACGTGCTCCAGGCCCGCGCTCGACGCGCCGCCGAGGAGGACGAGGAGCTGTACGTCGACCCTGCCCTCTTCGCCACCCTGGCCACCCGGCTGCCTCGCGTGCGCGGCGTGCGCATCCGCCTCCAGCGTGGGCACGCCCACAGCGAGCTGACCCGCTTCCGCTACAGCGCCATCCTCGAGGTGGGCGCCGCGTCGAGCGGGCAGGAGCCGCGCCCCGTGCGCTGGCTCGACTGGGGCACCGAGGTCCGCACCACCGAGGCGCTCCAGCGCCTGCTCTCCTCGAACGGGTCCGAGACAGTGGGGCTGCTGCGTGTGCCCAACGCGAGGCTCGCGAGCCTGGTTGCCGTGGCGCACCGCTTGGACGGAGAGGATCCGAGCCTCACCGCCGCCGACCTGCGCCCCCTGAAGGACGACACCGCGGTGGATCCCACCTGGCTACAGGAGCAGGGAGAAGCGCGCGGGTGGCGGGTGGATGTCGCGTGGTCGGCCGGAGACGCGGAGGGGCGGATGGACGTGCTCCTCACGCAAGGGCTCGGACCGGCGGAGCTGCCGCGCCTGCCGGTGGAGCACTCGGCGCGCCCCTCGGCCAGCACCGCGAGCTTCGCCAACCACCCGATGCGCGCGCGCCGGGACAAGGCGCTGGTGGCCCGGCTCAAGCAGGAGCTGTCCGCCCGCCTGCCGGACTACATGGTGCCCCGTCACCTCGCCGTGCTGGAACGGATGCCGCTGACGCCCCAGGGCAAGCTGGACCGGCGAGCCCTGCCCGCTCCCGACGGAGAGCGGCGCCAGGTGTCGCGGGACTTCGTGGCGCCTCGCACGCCCCTGGAGCGCACCATCGCACGCATCTTCGAAGAGGTGCTCGGCGTGGAGCGCATCGGCGCGCGAGACGACTTCTTCCTGCTCGGCGGACACTCGCTGCTGGCCACCCAGGTGGTGTCCCGGCTGCGAGAGGCCGTGGGGCTCCAGCTTCGCCTGCAGACCCTCTTCGAGCACTCCGTGGTGGAGCGCCTCGCCCAGGCCGTGGAGAACCTGCGCTGGGTGACGGACACCACCACGCCTCCCCCTTCCTCCGCCGACTACGAGTCAGGTGAGCTATGAGCATCGGGCAATTCATCTCGGAGCTTCGCAAGCGCGACATCCGCATCCACCTCGAAGGCGATCGGCTGCGCTTCTCGGCGCCAAAGGGAGCGATGACTCCCGAGCTGAGCGCCGCGCTGTCGGCCCGGAAGGAGGAGATCCTCGCCTTCCTCCGGGACGCCGCCTCGCTGCTGCCCTCCGACAGCGGAGCCACCATTCCCCGCGCGGACCGCAAGGAGCCGCTGCCGCTGTCCTTCGCGCAGCAGCGGCTGTGGTTCCTGGATCAGCTCACGCCGGGCAGTGCCATCTACAACGTGCCCTCTGCCCACCGACTGGAGGGCACGCTGGACGAGCCCGCCCTGAAGCGCGCGCTCGAGGAGCTGGTGCGGCGGCACGAGACGCTGCGCACGCGCTTCCGCGTGGTGGGCTCCACGCCCATCCAGGACGTGGGGGACGGCGCCGACTGGAAGTGGACCGTGGTGGACCTGAGCGCGGAGCCCCTGCGGGAGGAGCTGATGCGCACCCGCGTGGCCGAGGAGGCGCTGCGCCCCTTCGACATGAAGCAGGGCTACCCCTTCCGGGTCACCCTCTTCCGGCTGGACGCCCGCACGCACGTGCTGGTGATGGTGCTGCACCACATCGTGTCCGACGGCTGGTCGCTGGGCGTGCTGCTGCGCGAACTGGCCACCCTCTACACCGCCTTCCATGAAGGCCGGGGCTCGCCCCTGACGGCGCTGCCGATCCAGTACGGGGACTTCTCCGTCTGGCAGCGGGAGCAGCTCCAGGGCGCGCGGCTCCAGTCGCTGCTGTCCTACTGGCGGCGGCAGCTGGCGGGAGTGACGCCGCTGCGACTGCCCGCGCTGCGGAGCAAGGCCGAGACCGCGGCGCCGCGCGGAGCGGTGGTCGAGCTGCGCCTCCCACCGGAGCTGACCTCTCGCCTGCGAGCGCTGGCCCAGGCGGAGGGAGCCACCCTCTACATGGTGCTGCTGGCCGGCTTCCAGGCCCTGCTCGGCCGCTACAGCGGGCAGGACGACGTGTGCGTCGGCTCGCCCATCGCCAACCGCGGACGCCGCGAGCTGGAGAGCCTGGTGGGGTTCTTCGTGAACAGCCTGGTGATGCGAGGAGACCTCACGGGCTCGCCCGGCCTGCGCACCCTGGTACGCCGAGCCCGTGAGACGGCCCTGGGCGCCTATGCCCACCAGGACCTGCCCTTCGAGCAGATCGTCGAGGTGCTGGCCCCCGAGCGCGAGGCGGGCCGCAACCCGCTCTTCCAGGTCGTCTTCGCCCTGCAGAACGCGCCCATGGACTCGCTGCGCCTGCCGGAGCTCACCCTGCGCCCCCAGCCCTACGAGGGCGCCACCACCCGCTTCGATCTCGAGGTGCACCTGTGGGAGACGGGCGAGTCGCTGAGCGGCGTCATCTATTACGACGCCGCGGCCTTCGACGCGGCGATGGTGGAGCAACTGGGGCGCCGCTACCGGCGCCTGCTGGAGGGCGGCACGGCCGATCCGGATCGCCCCTTCACCACCCTGCCCCTGGCGGAGGCGGATGAGCTCCGCGTGATGCTGGCGGCCGCGGGCGAGCGTCGTCCCTACCCTCGCGACAGCAGCATCACCGAGTGCTTCGGGCTCCAGGCGGCCCACCGCCCCGAGGCCACCGCGCTGCGCTGGGGTGAGCAGACCGTCTCCTACGCCGCGCTGGCGGAGCAGGCCGGGCGCATCGCTGGAGCGCTCGTGGACGCGGGCGTGCAGCGCGGCGATCGGGTGGCGCTGAGCGTGGAGCGCTCGCCCCGGATGGTGGCGGCGCTGCTGGGCATCCTCCAGGCCGGTGCCGCGTACCTGCCGCTGGACGGGAGCTATCCGCCGGGGCGCCTGCAGGCGATGGCGGCCGGAGCCGGAGCCACCGTGGGCCTGCGGGACGGGACGTCCGCGAACCTGCCCGCGGGAGTACGCTGGCTGGACGTGTCCGAGGCCCTCTCCTGGCCGCGCACCGCCACCGTGCCGGTGACGGGCGAGGATCTGGCCTACGTGGAGTTCACCTCGGGCTCCACCGGTGAGCCCAAGGCCGTGGCCGTGGAGCACCACGCCGTGCTCCGGCTGGTGCACGCCCAGGACTTCCTCGCGCCCGTGCCCGAGGACGTCTTCCTCCAGTTCGCGCCCGTGTCCTTCGATGCCTCCACGCTGGAGCTGTGGGGCTCGCTGCTGCACGGAGCCACCCTGGCCATCGCCCCGGCGGGCCCCACCGCCGTGAGCGAGCTGGGCGACCTGCTACGTCGCCACGGCGTCACGGTCCTCTGGCTCACCGCGGGCCTCTTCCACCGTGTGGTGGACGAGCTGCCCGAGTGCCTGGGCAAGCTGCGCGTGCTGCTGGCCGGCGGCGATGTGCTCTCCGCCGCTCACGTCACGCGAGTGCTGGAGACCCACCCGCACCTCACCGTGGTCAACGGCTACGGCCCCACGGAGAACACCACCTTCACCTGCTGCTACCGCATGGCGGGCCGGCGTCAGTTCCCCGAGGGCAACGTCCCCATCGGCCACCCCATCATCAACACCACCGTCTACCTGCTGGACGCGGCGCTCCAGCCCGTGCCGCCGGGCCTGCCCGGCGAGCTGTACACCTCTGGAGACGGCCTGGCGCGCGGCTACCTGGGCCACCCGGCGGAGACGGCCACCCGCTTCGTCCCCAACCCCTTCGCGGACACGCCGGGCCAGCGCCTCTACCGCACCGGAGACCGCGCCTGGTTCGCGCCCGACGGCACGCTGCGCTTCCTGGGCCGCGTGGATCGACAGGTGAAGGTCCGCGGCCACCGCATCGAGCTGGGAGAGGTGGAGACGGCCCTGGCGGCGCACCCGGTCGTCCGCCAGGCGGCGGTCATCGTGCGCCCGGACACCTCCGGCGATCACCGCCTGCTGGCCTACGTCGTCCCGGACGAGGAGAAGCTCCAGGGCGTGCGTCAGCCGGACGGCAGCTCCTCGGAGGCCCAGGCGCTCGTCCAGCACTGGGGCCAGCTCTTCGACGCCACCTACAGCGCCGAGCGCCCCGCCCCGGATGACTTCGACATCGTCGGCTGGAACAGCAGCTACACGGGCCAGCCGCTGCCCGAGGCCGAGATGCGCGTATGGCGCGACGAGCGCGTGGCGCGCATCCTGGCCCAGCGTCCCCGGCGGGTGCTGGAGATCGGCTGCGGCACCGGCCTGCTGCTCTTCCCGGTGGCGCCGCACTGCGAGGCCTACGTCGGCCTGGACATCTCCGAGCAGACCGTCGAGGCCGTCCGAGCAGGCTGCGCTCGCCGTGGGCTGAACCACGTCCGCGTGGAGCGGCGCGAGGCGGACCAGCTCTCCGAGTTCGCGGGGGGCGACTTCGACGTGGTGGTCATCAACTCGGTGGCCCAGTACTTCCCGGACCTGGAGTACCTGCTGCGCGTGCTCGATGGAGCCCTGAGCGCGACTCGGCCGGGAGGGCTCGTCTTCGTGGGCGACGTGCGGCACCTGCCGCTGCTGGACGCCTTCCACACCTCGGTGGAGCTGCACCGCGCCACGCCGGACACGCGCCCGGACACGCTCTGGCAGCGGGTGCGCGCGGCCCGCATGCGAGAGACGGAGCTGTTGGTGGATCCGCGCCTCTTCCAGGCCCTGCGTGCACGCCACCCGAGGATCTCCGGGGTGAAGCTGCTGCTCCAGGGCGGCCGCCACCAGAACGAGCTGAACCGCTTCCGCTACGACGCCCTGCTGCACGTGGGCACCGAAGGCCTGGAGGTGGAGACGAACGGCGTTGAATGGGACTGGGACGCGGAGCGCCTGTCGCTGGCGGCCCTGCGCGAGCGGCTCGCCACACAGGACAAGCCCGTCACCGTGCGCCGCTGCCCCAACGCGCGGACCCTGGCTGCCGTGCTGGCCGCCAAGGAGCTGGGCAACGGCGTGGTCTTCGAAGCCGCCGGAGCGCTGCGGCGCCGGGTGGAGCAGCTCGCCCTGACGCGAGGCGTGGAGCCGGAGGAGCTGGTCGCCCTGGGCACCAGCCTGGGCCGTCCCGTGGAGGTGGGCCTCTCCGAGTCCGGGGACGCGGACCGCGTGGACGTGGTGTTCCACCGCAAGGGCGCGGGGCCTCGCGCCTACGCCACCCGGCCCCGAGAGGTGGATGCGGCCCAGGCGCCGAAGCTGGCCACGCTGGTGAACACGCCGGCGCTGGCCCGCGCACGGCTCGCGCTCCGGCAGGATCTGAAGCGCCACCTCTCGGAGCGGCTGCCCGCGCACATGCTGCCCGGGGCCATCACCCTGCTGGAGGCGCTGCCGCTCACCCCCAACGGCAAGGTCGCCGCGGCCAGCCTGCCCGAGCCGGACGGCGGCGAGCGGCCCACCTCCGTGCCCTACGTGGCGCCCCGCACGGAGGAGGAGCGAGTGCTAGCCCGGCTCTGGTCCGAGGTGCTCGGCATCGACGGCATCGGCGCGCTCGACAACTTCTTCGATCTGGGAGGGCACTCGCTGCTGGCCACGCGGGTGGTCTCCCGAATCCCCGAGTCGCTCGGCGTGGAGCTGCCGCTGCGACGGTTCTTCGAGACACCGGTCCTCACGGACCTGGCCCGCACCATCGCCACGGCGCGCTGGCTCGGCAGCATGCAGCAGGCCTCGACCCCGGAGGGTGAGGACCGCGAGGAGGTGGAGTTTTGACCCTCATCGACTTTCTGTCCCACCTGCGCGGGCTGGACGTCCAGGTCCGCGTGGAAGGGGATCGCCTGCTGTGCAACGCCCCTCCCGGAGTGCTGACTTCGGAGCTGCGCAATCAGATCAGCGCGAGGAAGCCGGAGCTGCTCGCCTTCCTGAGAGATCTCACCGACGCGAAGCCCGAGCCGGTGAGCATCCCCACGGTGGCGCGAGGCGGGCTGCTGCCTGTCTCCTTCGCGCAGCAGCGGCTGTGGTTCCTGGACCGGCTGGTGCCGGAGAACCCCTTCTACAACGTGCCCTCCGCGCTGCGCCTGATGGGCGAGCTGGACGTGGACGCGCTGCAACGGGCGATCTCCGCCATCGTCGAGCGGCACGAGGTGCTGCGCGGCACCTTCGAGGTGTCCGAGGGCCAGCCGTGGCTGCGCGTGCATCCGCCCGAGCAGGTGCCGCTGCCCATCCAGGATCTCAGCCACCTGCCCCCCACCGTGCGGGAGGAGGAGGCCGAGCGGCTGGCGACAGCCGAGACCAAGGCCGTGTTCGACCTGCGCACCGGGCCGCTGCTGCGGGCGAAGCTGCTCCGGCTGGACGCGCGGGACCACATCCTGCTGCTGACGCTGCACCACATCGTGGCCGACGGCTGGTCCATGGGAGTGCTCAACCGCGAGCTGGCGGCGCTGTATGGCACGAGCCGGCGCGGGCAGCCCTCCTCGCTGCCGCCGCTACCCATCCAGTACCCGGACTTCGCGGCCTGGCAGCGCAAGCGCGTCTCCGAGGAGCTGTTCCAGACACAGCTCGGCTACTGGCGCGAGCGCCTCGCGGGCCTCTCGCCCGTGGATCTGCCCTCGGATCGTCCCCGCTCCGCGACGCCGGGCTTCCGTGGCCGGACCTTCCACAAGATCCTGCCGGCGTCCCTGGCCTCCTCGGTGCGCGAGCTGTCCCGCGATCGAGGCGCCACGCCCTTCATGACGATGCTGGCGGGCTTCCAGGCGCTGCTGGCGCGCTACACGGGCCAGCCGGATGTGGCCATCGGCTCGCCCATCGCCAACCGCAACCACTCGGACGTGGAGGGGCTGATCGGCTTCTTCGTCAACACGCTCGTGCTGCGCACGGACGTGTCCGGAGACCCGAGCTTCCTGGAGCTGGTGGACCGGGCGCGCGACACGGCGCTGGGCGCATACGCCCACCAGGATCTGCCCTTCGAACGGCTGGTGGCGGAGCTGCGCCCCGAGCGGAACCTGGGGCGCAATCCGTTCTTCCAGGTGGTCTTCGCGGTGCAGAACGCGCCGAGGACGGACCTGGTGCTGGAGGGCCTGCGGGTGGATCCCCAGCCCTTCCAGACCTCCAGCACCCGCTTCGATCTGGAGGTGCACGTCTGGGAAGTGGACGGCGCGATGCACTGCGTGGCGATGTACAGCGCGGACCTCTTCGACGAGTCCACCATCCAGCGGCTCCTGACGCACTACGAGACGCTGCTGCGTGAAGCGCTGAAGGCGCCCCACCGGCCCATCGGCATGCTGTCCATGCTGAGCGCCGAGGAGGAGCGCACGCTGCGCCGCTGGAACGCCACCTCGCGCAACTATCCGAGGGACACGGGGCTCGCCGAGCTGTTCGCCGCGCACGTGGAGAAGACGCCCGAGGCGCTCGCGGTGCGGCTGGGAGACGAGACCCTCACCTACGCCGAGCTGGACCGACGCGCCAACCGCCTGGCCTGGGCGCTCCGGGGCAAGGGCGTGAGGCCCGGAGATCGGGTGGGCGTCCACCTCGGCCGCTCGCTCGAGCTGCCCGTGGCGCTGCTGGCGACGGTGAAGGCGGGGGCGGCCTACGTGCCGCTCGACCCCGAGCACCCCACCCAGCGCACGGCCTGGACGCTCCAGGACGCGGGCATCCAGGTGGTCCTCACGGGCCCGGGCACCCCGCTGCCGGTGGAAGCCCCCAGCGTGCTGGCGCTCCACGAGTCAGGCGCGCTGCTGGCCGAATGCCCCGACACGGTTCCGCCCGTCTCCTGCACGGGGGACTCGGTGGCCTACGTCATGTACACCTCGGGCTCGACGGGGCAGCCCAAGGGCGTGGAGGTGAGCCACCGGAACGTCGTGCGCCTCGTGGTGGGCACGGACTACGTCCAGCTCGGCGGCACCGACGCGATCGCCCAGCTGGGCAGCCCCGCCTTCGACGCGCTCACCTTCGAGCTGTGGGGAGCCTGGCTCAACGGCGGGCGGGTGGAGCTCATCCCCCAGGACGTGCTGCTGGATCCCCGGCGACTGGCCGACACCCTGCGCCGCCAGGGCGTGACGGCGATGTTCGTCACCGCCTCGCTGTTCAACGAGGTGCTGCGCTCGGTGCCCCAGGCCTTCGCGCCGGTGCGGCAGGTGCTCGTGGGAGGCGAGGCGCTGAACCCGGCGGCCTGCCGGTTCGCGCTGTCCCAGGAGGGCGCGGGACGGCTCATCAACGGCTACGGCCCCACGGAGAGCACCACCTTCGCGGTGGCTGGCGCCGTCGAGACGGTGGAGGAAGGCGCGCGCTCGATTCCCCTCGGGCGCCCGATCGCCAACACCACGGCGTGGATCCTCGATGGACACCTGCGCCCGGTACCTGTCGGCGTGGTGGGCGAGCTGTACCTGGGAGGAGACGGGCTGGCGCACGGCTACCACAACCGCCCGGCGCTGACGGCGGAGCGCTTCGTGCCGGATCCGTTCGCGGAGACACCGGGAGCGCGCCTGTACCGAACGGGAGATCTGTGCCGGTACCTGCCGGACGGCCGCATCGACTTCCTGGGCCGCGTCGATCACCAGGTGAAGATCCGCGGCCACCGCATCGAGCTGGGAGAGATCGAGGCGGCGCTGTCCGAGCACCCGGCGGTGGCAGCCTCGGCCGTGGTCGCCCGGGACGATCTGCCGAGCGGGCGCGGGCTGGTGGCGTACGTGGTGCCCGACCTGAGCCGGGACGCGGAGAGCGCCGAGGTGAAGGCCTCCACCGCGCAGGCCCAGGTGGAGCACTGGCGGGGAGTCTTCGATCAGAGCGTATATAAGGATGCGGCCGCGACGCCGGACCCGCGCCCCGACTTCACGGGATGGATCAGCTCGTACACGGACGCGCCCATCCCCGAGCCAGAGATGCGCGAGTGGCTGGAGGACACTCTGGAGCAGCTGCGTCCCCTGCCCCACTCGCGGGTGCTGGAGCTCGGCTGCGGCACGGGCATGCTGCTGTTCGGGCTCGCGCCGGGCTTCGGGCGGTACACGGGGCTGGACATCTCGGACTCCGTGCTGGCGCGGCTGCAGGAGCGCGTGGCGGCGGCTGGAATCCAGGGTGTGAGCCTCCGGCATGGCGCGGCCACGGATCTGCAAGGCGTGGAGCCCGGCTCGGCGGAGCTGGTCCTGCTGAACTCGGTGGTCCAGTACTTCCCGAGCGTGGACTACTTGATCGACGTCATCGAGCGAGTCCTGCCAGCGGTAGCGGATGGGGGAGCCATCTTCCTGGGGGATCTGCGCTCGCTGCCACTGTTGGAGACGTTCCAGGCCTCGGTGGTGCTGCATCGCTCCGCGGGCGAGGAGTCGCGCCAGGCGGCGCACCGGCGAGTCCGAGACGAGGTGACCTGGGAGCGGGAGCTCGCGGTGGATCCCGCGCTCTTCGAGGCGCTCCGGACCCGCTTCCCACGAATCCAGGCCGTGCGCGTACGGCCCAAGTCCGGGCGGGCGCACAACGAGCTCACCGGGTACCGCTACAGCGCCATCCTCCAGGTGAGCGATCATCCCGTCACGCCCCGAGCCTGCCGCTGGCAAGCCTGGAGTGAAGGCCCCGAGGCGCTCGCACTTCTCCGAGAGGAGCTGGCCCACACCACCGAGGAGTGCCTCGGCTTCCGAGGCATCCCCAACGCGCGGCTCCAGCAGGCCCTCGCCGCCCGTGCGCTGCTGGCCGATCCGACGGGGCCCGAGACGGTCGAGGCCATCCGGACCGAGCTGGCCAGTCGGACCTGGCCCGAGAGCATCGAGCCGCAGGATCTCATCGAGCTGGGCACGGAGTTGGGCTTCGCCGTGGAGCTGAGCTGGCTCTCCGCGGATGCCCGAGGCACCTTCGATGTCGTCTTCCGGCGCGGCGCCGACCGTCCGCTCCTGGAGCCCATCGCCTGGCCGGGTGAGGCCCGAGCGCCGCGGGCCTGGGCGAGCTACGCGAACGATCCGCTCCGGGGAGCGGTGTCCCGGCGGCTCATGCCCCTGCTCAAGGCGCACCTCTCCGCGAACCTGCCGCCGTACATGGTGCCGCCGAGCTTCGTCTTCCTGGATCAGCTCCCGCGCACATCCACGGGCAAGGTGGATCGTGCCCGGCTGCCGCCTCCGGAGTGGGCCGTCCGGGAGCGCGCCACGGAGTTCGTGCCTCCGCGAACCGTCGTGGAGGCCGCGCTGGCCCGCATCTGGAGCGAGCTGCTCGGCGTGCCCGCGGTGGGGGTGAACGACGACTTCTTCGAGCTGGGCGGGCACTCCCTCCTGGCCACGCAGCTGGCCTCCCGTGTCGGCGACGTGCTGGGGACGGACGTGCCCCTGCGCTGGGTGTTCGAGGCCCCCACCATCGCGCGCCTCGCGGAGCGCTTCCGGAGCGCCCCTACCCCGGAGGAACGAGGGCGAAACACCTCCATCCCGAGGGTCAGCCGCGACGCGGAGCTGCCGCTGTCCTACGCACAGGAGCGCCTCTGGTTCCTGGACCGGCTCTTCCCGGGCAACGCCTTCTACAACATGCCCGCGCACAGCCGTCTGCGCGGGCAGCTGGACGTGGCTGCGCTGCGCCGCGCGCTCCAGGAGATCGTCCGCCGCCACGAGGCCCTGCGCACACGGTTCGTCGCGGAGGACGGAAGCCCGCGCCCGAGGATCGACCTGGAGGCCACCCTCGAGGTTCCCCGGATCGATCTCACCGGCCTGCCGCCCGAGGCCCGACGAGCGGAGGTGGAGCGGCTGGCCCACGAGGAGACGTGGCGCCCCTTCGATCTGGAGAAGGGCCCGCTGCTGCGAGCCACGCTGATCGCCATCGAGCCCCAGGAGCACGTGCTGCTGCTGACGATGCTCCACATCGTGTCGGATGGCTGGTCGCTCGGCGTGCTCAACCGCGAGCTGGCGCTGCTGTACGAGGCCTTCGCGGCGGACCGTCCCTCTCCGCTGCCGCCGCTGCCCATCCAATACGCCGACTTCGCCGTCTGGCAGCGCCGGTGGATGGAGAGCGAGGGGCTGGAGGAGCAGCTCGCCTACTGGCGTCGCCAGCTCTCGGGCCTGGAGTCACTGGAGCTGCCGCTCGACCGTCCCAGGCCGGCCACGCCGGACATGCGGGGCTCCTTCTGCGTGCGGCCCCTGCCGAAGCTGCTGAGCGAGCGCATCACCGAGCTGGGGCGGCGCCACGGCAGCACGCTGTTCATGACGCTGCTGGGCGCCTTCTCCACGCTGCTGAGCCGCTACAGCGGCCAGGACGACATCGCCATCGGCACGCCCATCGCGAACCGCAACCGAGGCGAGATCGAGGGGCTGATCGGCTTCTTCGTCAACAGCCTGGTGATGCGCTGCCGGCTCGACGGGGATCCGACGTTCGAGGAGCTGCTGGGACGGATGCGCGAAGTGGCGCTCGGAGCCTACGAGCACCAGGACCTGCCCTTCGAGCGGCTCGTGGAAGAGCTGCAGCCGGCGCGGGATCTGCGCAAGAACCCGCTCTTCCAGGTGATGTTCGCGGTGCAGAACGCGCCCATGGGGACGCTGAAGCTGGGAGGGCTCCACATCGAGCCCTTCCCGCTCGAGGTGGTCACCGCGCGCATGGACCTGGAGCTGAACGTCTGGGAGGGCCGGGACGGACTGACGCTGCTGATGTTCTACAGCACGCGGCTCTTCGACGAGGCCACCATCCAGGCCCTGCTGGAGCAGCTCGAGCGGCTCCTGTCCGGCATGGTGGAGGCGCCCAACCGCCGCCTCAGCCAGTATGCGCTGGGCACCGAGCCGGCCCGCCCCACCCCGCGTCCGCCGCCGCCGCTACCGGAGGCCACGCTCTTCTCCCTCTTCGAGCGTCAGGCCTCGCTCCGCCCGGAGGCCACGGCCCTGGTGGAAGGCGAGACGCGAGTGACGTATGCCGCGCTGGAGCGGAGAGCCCGTCAGCTCGCACGCCGCCTGAGGGCCCACGGCGTCCGCCGAGGCGATCGGGTAGCGCTGTACCTCGAACCCTCGGCCGAGCTGATCGCCGGCATCCTCGCGGTGCTCCGAGTGGGCGGCACCTACGTCCCACTCGATCCGGCGTACCCGGGTGAGCGCGTCCGCTTCATCCTGGAGGACTGCGGGGCCGCGAAGGTGCTCACCACCCGAGCGCTGCGAGAGAAGCTCCCCGCGAGCCGCACGGAACCGCTGGAGCTGGACGTCCCGGACGCGGCGGAATCCTCCCCAGGGAACGACCCCGCGCCCGTGCCGGTCTACGGAGAGGACGGCGCGTACATCATCTATACGTCGGGCTCGACCGGGCAGCCGAAGGGCGTGCGGGTCACCCACGCCAACGTCGTCCGGCTGTTCGAGTCCGCCACGACGTGGTTCCCCCTGGGCCCGGAGCAGGTGTGGACCCTGTTCCACTCCCCGGCCTTCGACTTCTCCGTCTGGGAGATGTGGGGAGCGCTGCTGCACGGTGGCCGGCTGGTCATCGTGCCGTACCTCGTGGCGCGCTCGCCGCGAGAGTTCCACCGGCTCCTCACCTCCGAGCAGGTGACGGTGCTCAACCAGACGCCCTCGGCGTTCCAGCAGCTCGCCCGCGCGGACGAGGAGCTGGGAGGCTCCGGCCTGGAGGCGCTGCGCTGGGTCATCTTCGGCGGCGAGGCGCTCGACTTCGGGAGCCTGGTGCCGTGGTTCGAGCGGCGGGGAGATCGCCAGCCCACGCTCGTCAACATGTACGGCATCACCGAGACCACCGTGCACGTCACCTGGCGGCCCGTCACGCTCGAGGATGCAAGGCGAGGAGGCAGCCTCATCGGCCAGCCGCTGGCGGACCTGCAGCTCCACGTGCTCGACGCGCAGGGGCGGCCCACGGCCATCGGAGAGCCAGGAGAGCTCTACGTCGGAGGCGCGGGAGTCTCGCAAGGCTACCTGGGCCGGCCGGAGCTCACGGCCACCCGCTTCGTCCCGGATCCGTTCTCGGGCATCCCCGGGGCGAGGCTCTACCGGAGCGGAGATCGGGCCAGGAGACGCTCGGATGGCGAGCTCGAGTTCATCGGCCGCATCGACGGCCAGGTGAAGCTGCGCGGCTACCGCATCGAACTGGGAGAGATCGAGGCCGCGCTGCGTACCCACCCGTCCGTGGCGGACGTGGCCGTGTCGCTGCACGGGCGAGGCGGCGAGGACGCACGGCTGGTGGCCTACGTGGTCTCCCGGGAGGACGCCCTGGTGCCCGAAGCGCTGCGCACCCACCTGCGCACGCGCCTGCCCGAGTACATGATCCCCTCCGCGTGGGTGCCGCTGGAGGCGCTGCCTCTGACGCCCCACGGGAAGCTGGACCGCCGCGCGCTGCCCGAGCCACGCCTCCAGGCGGAGCCCCAGGCAGGCGGCTCTTCGGAGGAAGCAGCGAACCGGACCCCGACGGAGCAGGTGCTCGCGGGGCTCTGGACGGAGCTGCTCGGCCTGCAGAGAGCCATCGGACGTCGGGCCGACTTCTTCTCACTCGGTGGGCACTCGCTGCTCACGGTGCGAATGCTCCACCGCCTGGAGGAGACCTTCGGCGTCACCCTGCCGCTCCAGGCCATCTTCGAAGATCCTTCGCTGGAAGGGCTCGCCGCGCGCATCGACGCGGCGAAGCTCACCCATCAGGCCCTGCCCCCGCTCATCCGCGCGCAGCCAGACGCGGGGCCCGCGCCGCTGTCTCACGCCCAGGAGCGGGTGTGGTTCCTCGAGCAGCTCGCTCCAGGCAACACGGCGTACAACGTCCCCATGGCCCTGCGCCTGGAGGGCGAGCTGGATGTCTCGGCGCTGGAGCGAGGCCTGAGCGAGCTGGTCCGCCGTCACGAGGCACTGCGCACCGTGGTGCAGTCGCGGCAGGGAGTGGCCACGCAAGAGGTGCGCCCGGCCACGCCGCTGAAGCTGCCCTGCACCGATCTCTCCTCGCTGTCGCGCGAGGAGCGCGAGCTCCGGGCCCGAGCCCTGGCCACCGAGGAAGCGGCGCGCCCGTTCAACCTGGAGAAGGGACCACTGTTCCGGGTCCAGCTGCTGCGGCTGTCCTCCGAGGACCACGTGCTGCTGGTGGGCATGAGCCACCTCGTATGCGACGGCGTGTCACAGGGGGTGTTCCTGCGAGAGCTCGCGGCCCTCTACGAGGCCTTCAAGGCTGGCCAGCCCTCCCCCCTGCCCGAGCTCCCGCTGAGCTTCGGGGACTACGCGCGCTGGCAGCGGGAGTGGCTGCGCGGCAAGGCGCTCGACTCGCTACTGGGCTTCTGGCGCGAGGAGCTGAAGGACCTTCCCACCGTGGAGCTGCCCACGGACCGCCCGCCTCCGCCCATCCAGACGTGGCGCGGCGCGGCGGTGTCGGCGGCACTGCCCGCGGAGCTGTCGGAGCGCCTGCGAGCCCTCGGACAAGCCGAGGGGGCCACGTCCTTCATGACGCTGCTGGCGCTCTTCGAGGTCGTCCTGCACCGCTGGACCGGGCAGGAGGATCTGGTGGTGGGCACACCCATCGCCAACCGAGAGCGCAAGGAGACGCAGGGCGTGGTCGGCTTCTTCGCCAACACGCTCGTGCTGAGGACGAGGCTGGAGGGACGGCCGAGCTTCCGCGAGGTGCTGCGGCGAGTCCGGAGCGGCGCACTGCGGGCCTACGCGCACCAGGACCTGCCCTTCGAGAAGCTGGTGGAGGAGCTGCAGCCGGAGCGGGATCCGAGCCGCAACCCCCTGTTCCAGATCCTCTTCGCGCTGCACCGGGAGTCTCCGCTGCTGGAGAGCTGGGACGAGCTGACGGTGAAGCCCCTGCCCTTCGACATCCAGGCGGCCAAGCTCGCGCTCGAGCTGCATGTCACCGAGACGTCGCAGGGCCTCTCGCTCTACGCGCTCTTCAACACGGACCTCTTCGACGACTCGACGATCCTGCGGCTGCTGGAGCACCTCTCGAGCCTCGCCGCGGAGGTCTGCGCCCGACCGGACGCGCCGATCGGCCGGCTCGCGATGCTGTCTCCGGAGGAGCGCCTGAGGCTCGTGGCCGGCAACGCGCCCCAGGTGCCACGCGCTCCGGGGCTCCGCCTGCACGATCTCCTCACCCGGCAGTTCGCCCTCACGCCTGACGCCATCGCCGTGGAGCTGGGCGGGCAGCAGCTGACGTACGCGGAGCTGGACCGCCGCTCCGCCGACATGGCGAAGCGCCTGCGAGCGCTCGGAGTCGGTCCCAACGTTCGGGTGGGCATCCACCTGGAGCGCTCGCTCGAGCTGATGGTCTCGCTCGTGGCGACGCTGCGAGCCGGCGGGGCCTACGTCCCCCTGGAGCCCTCGCTGCCCCGGGACCGGCTGGCCTTCATGATCGAGGACAGCGAAGTCGCCGTCATCCTCGCGCCAGCCAGCGCCGAACTGCCCACGGGAGCGGCGACACGACTGGATCCGCTGGAACAGGGAGAGGCTCCCGCCGCCGTGCCCGCGCACGAGCCCGACGAGGAGGATCTGGCCTACGCCATCTACACCTCGGGCTCGACGGGACGGCCCAAGGGAGCAATGAACACCCACCGGGCCATCGTCAACCGACTCCTCTGGATGCAGGAGGCGCTCGGCCTCACGGAGACGGACGCCGTCCTGCAGAAGACGCCGATCGGCTTCGACGTCTCGGTGTGGGAGCTGTTCTGGCCGCTCATGACGGGCGCCCGGCTCGTGCTCGCCCCTCCCGGCGCGCACACGGATGCGGCGCGGCTGGCGGCGCTGGTCCGCGACCACGCCATCACCACGCTGCACTTCGTGCCCTCGATGCTGCACTTCTTCCTGGAGGAGCCAGGACTCGGAAGGCCAGCCGCGCTCCGGAACATCGTCTGCAGCGGCGAAGCACTCGGGGCGGAGCTCCGGGATAGGTGCCTGAAGGCCCTGCCCAAGGCCACCCTGTGGAACCTCTACGGACCCACCGAGGCAGCCGTGGACGTGACGTGGTGGCGCTGTGCTCCCGAGGACCAGCGCCGCTTCGTGCCCATCGGCCGTCCCATCGCCAACCTCCGCCTCTACGTGCTGGACGCGGAGCTGGAGCCCGTCCCCGTGGGCTGCCCCGGAGAGCTCTACATCGCGGGAGTGGGTCTGGCGCGCGGCTACCTCGGCCGGGCGGACCTCACCGCCAGCAGCTTCCTGCCCGATCCCTTCTCCCCCGAGCCCGGTGGCCGCATGTACCGCACCGGTGACATCGGCGCTGTCCTGCCGGATGGCTCCCTGCGCTACCTGGGCCGGAGGGATCACCAGGTCAAGGTGCGCGGCGTCCGCATCGAGCTGGAGGAGCTCCAGTCGGTGCTGTCCACCCATCCGGACGTGCGCGACGCGGTGGCGCTGGCCCTGGACGCGGGTGGTGCCGAGGCGCGCCTGGTCGCCTGGTACCGCCCGAAGGACCCCGCTCGGAAGCCGGACGCGGAGGCACTGCGAGACTGGCTGCTCGAGCGGCTCCCCGAGCCCATGGTGCCGTCCACGCTGCTGCCGATCGAGCAGTACCCGGTGACGAACAACGGCAAGCTGGACCGGCGAGCGCTGCTGGCCGAGGCGGGCCGAGCCCCCCGCACGGGTCCCCGCAAGGCCACGATTCCACCGCGCACGCCGGAGGAGAAGGCCATCGCCGGGATCCTGGCGGAGCTGCTGGGCGTGGAGCAGGTGGGGGTGAAGGACGACTTCTTCGAGCTGGGAGGCCACTCGCTGCTGGCGCTCCAGCTCCTGGAGCGGGTGCGCAAGGAGTTCGGACGGACGCTGCCACTGGCGGCCATCTTCCAGGCTCCGACGGTGGAGGGCATGGCGAAGCTCCTGAAGGACGATCGAGGAGGGCTCGCCTTCAGCCCGCTGGTCCCCATCCGAGCCAAGGGCCGAGGCGAGCCCCTGTTCTGCCCGGCGCCGGTGGTGGGCATCGTCTTCCCCTACTTCGAGCTGGCGTCGCTGCTGAAGACGGATCGTCCCATCTACGGCCTGCAGCCACGAGGGCTGGACGGTCGCGAGCCGGCCCACCGCACCATCGAGGAGATGGCGGCGTGGTACGTGGACGCGATCAAGCTCGTGCAGCCACGAGGGCCCTACCACCTGTGCGGCTGGTCCTTCGGCGGACTCGTCGCCTTCGAGATGGCGCGCCAGCTCAAGGCGCGTGGCGAACAGGTGGCGAGGCTGGTGCTGCTGGACACGCCCTCCCCGTCTCGGCCGAGCCTGCGGGGACTGGCCACGGAGGGCCGCCTGCTCTGGGGCATCGTCTCGCGGCACCTCTGGACATACCTCAGCGGGTACGCGGCGCTGCGACTGCTCGGGAAGTCGGACGCGCCCGAGGTGAAGAAGGACAGCGCGCTCTGGCGCGATCTCTTCCCGAAGCTCCAGCAACTCGTCGCCGAGTCCGCCATGGCCCCGGTCATCCCCGAGGAGTCCCGGGTGCTGATGTTCCAGCAGGCGGAGATGGACCAGCTCTTCCGCGTCTTCCTCTCCAGCGCGATGGCCTCGGCGCGCTACCGGGGAGGCTCCTACGGAGGGCCGATGTACCTGATCCGCGCGAGCGAGGACGCCGACCCGAAGGAGGATCAGGCGCTGGGCTGGACACGCATCGTGCGGGGGCAGGTGCACCGCCGGCCGGTCTCAGGCAGCCACATGACGCTGCTGCGAGCGCCCCACGTCCAAGAGGTGGCGGCGGTGCTGGACGAGGTGCTCCGGCCCCGAGAGCCCGCCTCGAAGAAGGCCCCTGAGGCCACGTCCTCCGAGGCCGGACCTCACGCGAACCGGAGGGCGTCATGAAGCGACTGGGGGACACCTGGGGCACCACGGGCGTCGCGATGTTCGTGTTCCTGAAGGGGCTGGATCACGTGCTGGGCAAGGAGGGCTCCGAGGCGGCGTTGCCAGCGGCCTGGCGCCTCTACGAGCGGTTGCAGAGGACGTTCACGGCCGCCGAAGACATCGCCCGCCTGAGACAGTTCGAGCACCTGCCCGCGGGCTCGCTGGGGCGGGAGTTCTGGGAGTACTGCCAGCGGCACGGGTTCCCGCTACCGGGACAGCCGGGAGCCATCCCCTTCGACGCGGTGCGGCACGACGTCATCCACCTGATGGCGGGCTACGGCCCCGACAGGGAAGGCGAGCTGCTGCTGGTCGCCTTCTGCTGTGGCTTCTTTGGCAAGCGGCGGCCCCACTCGACGGGCAGACAGGTCGTGGGGCCGGGCCGGCTCATGTACACGCTGCGCCTGCCTGGGGATGAAGTCCCCGCCACCGTCCGGCACATGCGGCGAATCGCGCGGGAGCTGGGGCGCCGCGAGGGGGCGACTGTCTCCGAGGCCCGTGTCGAGCGGGCCTACGAGCGGGGCCGGGCCATGACGGTGGACCTGCTGAACGGCTGGGACTACCTGCTCGTGGCGCACCGGCCGCTGGAGGAGCTGCGGCGGCGCTACGGCATCCTGCCCGAGTAGGAGGGCGAGCCCGGGCCCTCAGCGGGTGACGGCGGCGCTGGCCGGAGTGCCGACCTTGAGGGGCACGGGCATGGGCGCGGCGGCGCGGGACAGGTGGGGCTCCCAGAGGCCACCTTCCTTGTACATGTGCCGGATGCTCAGGTACTGCAGGAGCACGGTGCTCACGAAGCTGATGGACTGGGGCTTCGTCCGGGCGTACCGCATGACGGAGCTGAACATGGCGGTCTCCTCGCGGCCGAGGCGAGGCAGGGCGCTCATCAGCTCCATGCTGTCCATGTCGAGCTGGCGCACGAAGGGGGGCTCGCCAGCGGACAGGTGACGCGGATCGCGGCGCTCGCCGAGCGAGTCGATGAACTGGCGGATGCGCGCCTCGAAGGAGGCGGGGCTGTAGAGGTTGTTGGCCAGCCACTGGATGCCGGCCATGAGCTGCTCGCGGCTCATCTGGCGAGGGACGATGTTGGTGCTCCAGGGCACGGAGGCGCCCTTCACATCCTCGGACTCGAGCAGGCGGCCCTCGGCACGCATACGGGCATGCAGCGGCGTGGCGGCCGGAGCCACCAGCGCGCCGAGCGTGAAGACGGGGATGGTGGTGGCGGAGGCGAAGCGGAACTGGCGCTCGAAGATGTCGGGGCCATCCGAGTCGAAGCCGACCATCATCCCGCCGATGACGAGGATGCCATGCTGGGCGAAGCGGCGGATGCGCTCGACGAGATCGATGCCGGTGTTCTGGCGCTTCTTGGTCTCGCGGAGGCTGTCCTCATTGGGCGTCTCGATGCCGATGAAGACGTTGGTGAGGCCGGCCTCGGCGCACATGCGAAGCATCTCCTCGTCCGCGGCGGCGTCGATGGAGATCTGGGTGACGAACTCCACCTTGCCCTGTCGCTGGGAGAGGTTCCACTCCTTGAGGGCCTGGAGCAGCTCCTTGGCGCGAGAGCGGTAGATGGTGAAGTTGTCGTCGCAGAGGAAGACGACGCGGTAGCCGTAGCGGTAGACGATGTCGAGCTCGGCGAGCACCTGGCCGACGGCCTTGTGGCGCTGCTTGCGGCCCAGGTACTGGATGACGTCGCAGAACTCGCACTGGAAGGGGCACCCGCGAGAGGTCTGCACGCTGGCCATGAGCGCGCGGTCGTTCGGGTAGAGATCCCACCGAGGGAGGGGCGAGGTGGAGAGCTCCGGGCGGGTGCCGGTGTAGCGCTCCTTGAAGCGGCCCTCGGCGAGATCGGAGAACACCTGCTCGGCGATCTCCTCCATCTCCCCGACGACGAGGATGTCGGCGTGGGGCTGGACGAGCTCGGGGCTGAGGCTGGCGTGAGGGCCACCGATGAGGACCTTCTTGCCACGCTTGCGGAACTCGGCGGCGAGGACCTGCATGCGTCCCCACTGGCTGACCTTGCCGGTGAGGCCGACGTAGTCGGCGGGAGTGTCGAAGTCGATGTCCTGGATGAACTCGTCGCACAGGGTGACGTCGAGCTTGTGCTGGGCCATGGCGGCGACGGTGGGGAGGGCGAGGTCCGCCACGACGGCCGTCCGGGGGAGGCCCCAGGCGGAGTAGGCCTCACCGCTGAGGTAGCTGGGAATGTCGCACCGCGGGTTGATCAGATAGAGCGACTTGGCCACGTGTCTGCCTCGCACAGCAGCGGATGGACCGGCTCGCGGAGTGTACATGGGCGCACTCCGAGTCCACCACTGTCGATTCACCGCTTGGTATACGCTAGGGGCATGACTTCAGCGCCCTCCTCGAAACCTGGAGCCGCGGCCACCGAGACGCTCGAGCTCATCACGACGCCGCGAACAGGCTGGCTCGTGGGAGTGGATGGCGAGGGGCGACCGCTGGTGGACTTCGAGGGCAACCGCCATGGCCCCAGCGCCGCGCGAAGAACCCTCCCGCTGGAGCCGGAGGCCCTGCGGAGCGCGGTAGCCCAGCGCCAGGGCGTCATGCTGCTCTTCGAGAACGGCGACCCGCGCCTGCCGGTGATCATCGGCCTCTACCAGGCGGAGAGCGCCACCCCACTGCTGGACGCGATGCTCGAGGAGCCCAGCCCGGAGGCCCCACCCGAGCCCGAGCCCTCCCCAACGCAGCCCATGGAGGCCCACGTGGACGGCAAGCGGGTGGTCATCGAGGCAGCCGACGAGGTCGTCCTGAAGTGTGGCCAGGCCAGCATCACCCTGCGCCGTAACGGCAAGCTCATCCTCAAGGGGACCTACGTCGAGACGCACTCGACGGGGGTGAACCGCATCAAGGGCGGCAGCGTCCAGATCAACTGATCCACCTCCGCAAAGCATCACTCGAGCGCCTCGAGTTCCGTCCATTCGTCGTAGATGTCTGCCTCCCAGCCGCGCTGGGCCCATTGTCCCGCACGCCACGCAGCCGTGAGGTGGGATTTGCCCTTCTCGGCGACCCGTCGTTTGTCGACGAAGAAGAATACGAGCGCCCAGATAGCCACACTGCCGTCGTCCATCCGAGTCGTCAGCAACTTCACGAGGAGTTCAATCATGACTCCTGTGTGCGGCGGCCCGATCACGCCCCTGAGCGTCCCGGCGGAAGCTCTGGGGTTGATGCTCTCGCTTCCTTCAACGAACTGTAGCTGAAGGACGCAGGCGGGTGAGTTGCAAGGTAATTAATGAGACCCTCCTCAAGTGCGACCACGCCAGCACCATCCTGCGCCGCATGGGCTTATGGATCTCGCACAACAGTCAGATTGGCCGTTCCCTCGACATAAGGGAATCCAAGGGAATAGTAAAATCAACACTGGAATCAGCCCAAACCCGCGAACTCACTTGGTAGTTCCCATACAAGAACAACGCGCAAAGGGCTCGCCCTCCCAGACTCCAAGACATAGGACCCTTCCGGCAAATCAGCCACATCCCCGGTGGACAAGTTCACCGACTCCACTCCGAAGTCGTATCTACAGGATCCTTCGAGCACGTAACAAACCCCGGCCCGCATCGCACCACTCAACCGCACCCCCGCCGGATAGACATGAGCCCTAAGCATGAATCTCCATGGCTGCCCATAAAGATCGCGAACCCCCTGCTCAGTAAGCGGTCCATCTGAAACACTCTCCCACCGACGCACCTCTATCGCACGTGGCCTCACTCTAGCCTCACGGGAAGACCACACCGACTCGCGCGAACGCCTCTTGAGCGATTTTCAAGGTGTCCTCAGTAGGCATGAAATGTCCACTGTGGTTGCTAATGTCGGTTCCGAAGAAAGCCCCACGATAGCCGGCAATATTAGCCTGCCCCGCCGCGAGCACTGGGCGGCCTCTGGAGAGCACTGCATGTGAGATCTCTACTCCCCCCCACGTATGAGGAGCGACAATGAGCTGCCCTGAATCGGTGATCACAAACTTTATTGTTCCATTGTTCACAATTTTTCGAAACCACGCCCTCCCGCCTCTATGACTGGAGCGCGGACGCTAGCAGCTCTTGCAAGGCGGAGTGTACATGGACGCACTCCAGGACCACCACCGTCGATTCACCATTTGGGATACACTAGGGGCATGACTTCAGCGCCCTCCTCGAAGCCTGGAGCCGCGGCGACCGAGACGCTCGAGCTCATCACGACGCCGCGAACGGGCTGGCTCGTGGGAGTGGATGGCGAGGGGCGACCGCTGGTGGGCTTTCAGGGTAACCGCCATGGTCCCCGCGCCGCGCGAAGAACGCTCCCGATGGAACCGGAGGCCCTACAGCGCGCGGTAGCCCAGCGCCAGGGAGTGATGCTGCTCTTCGAGAACGGCGATCCGCGCCTGCCGGTGATCATCGGCCTCTACCAGGCGGAGAGCGCCACCCCGCTGCTGGACGCGATGCTCGAGGAGCCCAGCCCGGAGGCTCCACCCGAACCCGAGCCTTCCCCAGAGCAGCCCATGGAGGCCCACGTGGACGGCAAGCGGGTGGTCATCGAGGCAGCCGACGAGGTCGTCCCGAAGTGTGGCCAGGCCAGCATCACCCTGCGCCGTAACGGCAAGCTCATCCTCAAGGGGACCTACGTCGAGACCCACTCGACGGGGGTGAACCGCATCAAGGGCGGCAGCGTCCAGATCAACTGACGTACGCCCCCCCAGCTCACTTCGGCAGGATCGGAGGCCCTTCGTATGCTCCGGAACGCTCGAACTCTTCGACCAATCGCCGGAACTCCTCGAACCGTGGCCAGAGGCGCAGATGGCTCCGGTGGAAGGGAAGATAGTTGAACTCATACAGCGGCGATGCGGGATCGTCCGTCAAGAAATCTGTGTTGTACCAATCCTCACGAATCCGTTCTCCACACACCACGCACCTGAGGGATGCGGACCGCACCTTCTTGTTTCGCTCTTCGCTTCGGCGCAGAGCCAACTCACGCAGTGGATGATTGGAGAAACATTCGCCATGGAACGCCCCGTCCGTCAGCGCGTAGAGCGGATCGCGGCGATTTCGCACAAAATTCGGGAGATAAGCACCAGGGGTCCCCTCAATAGGCTTGCGGCATATAGGGCACGACATTCCGCGAACGAAAATGGGCATAAGCGTCGTGGGAGAGACTCAGGCCCTCCCGCCAGCAGTGACTTCAGGTTCGAACATCGTTCGCCGCAAGACTCGAACGGCTCGCAAGCATACCTTCAACACACTCACTCTGATGGAGTCTCATTTTGCCGTAACTTCTCCAACACCCACTGAGTAGGTCGGGAGGAAATCTTGCATTCATCACTATCCGGGAACCACCACACCGTCACCTCAGCCTCTCTTTCGCCCAACGAACACAGGACTGAAACATCCAACCAGACCTCAGCCACCGGTCCGTGCCTTCTTGGTCTGACATCCACGAACCTGACGATGGAGATCGAACGCATTTCGAACGGCGCCAACATGCCCATCGTATCCACATAGACATCGAGGGGTTTGTCGACCATTCCCCGAGGAAAGAACAACTGCTTGCGAGCCTCCGCCAGTCGGCCTTCATTGAGCAGGTCAAAGTGACTTCGCACCAAGGACAGCGCACGCGAGAGAATCACCTGTTTCTTGTCATCATCCATGCATTCTCGCACGAGACTCCGCCGAACACGCCCGGCCTGATGACGGACGCGCTAGCAACCGGAGCACTCTTCACGTCGATAAGGCCTCTTCGCGCAAGCGCATCAGCCTGCTCCTCAGAGAGGCTTTCGCGACCGCCCCGGTTATCAACATAAGGGCCAACGACAGCCATCGACTCGCTCTTAATCACCTTCAACTGTTGCTCGGAGAAGCGTCCACTCGCCTCCCTCGCGGTCAACCACTGAATTCAATGAAGGCATCGCGATTGCAGTAATGAGCCAGTGCCTCAACCAACTCTTGCTCACTGACGTTGGGCTTCTGCAGACGAGCATTATCAACGACCTCGAGCACCTGGGCAGCGGACAGAATCTTGACCAACCCATTGGCCTCGGCAAACGGAGGAAGGTCGTCCGAGTAGAGGTCGCGCTCCAGGATGCACGCCTCACTATGGGCTGCCCAAGGCAGTCCGCCTCGCATGTAGAGCGCATATCCTCTCGTCGGTTCCTTGATCGCGCGCAAAATCTTCCCCAGCGTCGTCAACTGACCTGAACTCAACGTCCGCCTCCAATATTTTCCATTCAAGCCCATCAACAACCCTCTTGGAGAAGTGCTCTAGACAAGCCCACTCCTCGCCATGATCCTTCCAGCCTCCCGAAGATCAACCCCCTCAACATCGCGAATCGCCTTCATGACTGAAATCAGCCCCAGATTCATTTCCTTCATCGCACCCAAAGACTGCTCCAAGGACAGCCCCTGCCCCCGAAGCTGTCTCAGCACATCCAACGCCCGGCGATCGCTTTCCACAGCGCCCCCTGCACCGACGAATTCCCGATGGAATCATGCTCCGAGAGCCAGGATCAACATGCCTCATGAAATCAGGGCCCAGCTCCTGGAAACTGGGTCAACACCTGCAACGTGACCATCGAGACACTGAGAAGATCAGCAGCATACTCCACCACGATCGCGCAATCCCCATATACGTACTTGTCGCTTGGTAGACTGAAGCCATAGAAAGGGATCTCCTCTCCCTCTCGGGCACTATCAGGCTTGCCCATGGCGCGACGCACGGCCTCGCGATCGCTCGAAAAGCTCAAGCCCTCTGGCAACCCTTTGAAAAAAGCAGAGTGACCAGCAAGTCCCTCTGAGAACAAGAACAGTGCTGCGACGCGACCATTCTCCACATCGACGTCGATCCCACGCCTCTTGAAGACATAGTACGTTCGATCTTCCACGGTACTTACTTCCGAGACTCCTCCCATCTCCAACAAGAAACCAGCAACCTCTTGAGAAGAAAAGGCTCGTCCAAGAATAGATGTCAAATACAGAAAACCATCCGGCACCGAACGTGATCTCATCTCATGCACCACCGGTATGAACATCAACACGCCTCGGGACAGGTCCATTCACACGGTTTTCAAGTCCTCCCACCAGTACTTCTCCGACGACGCTTTTTCTCCAACCAGAATCATCAGGATGAACCCGCCGCCGGTCGAGGCTTGACCAGGAATAAATGCTCCACTCACCTGGGGACACCATGCCCATCTCCATCTCTCGGAGTTTCACCACGGTACCCGCTGAAGAACGGCAGGTCGCCACATTCAACCACGCGCCCGCTTCAGGAACTCCTCTCGAGTCATCCCGACCTTCTCCAACCATTGCCACGCACCCACTCCGGGGTAACTCAGAATCGCTTCGCCCAGGCGAGCACCAATCTCGCGACAAGATCATCGAGACTCGCGTCTGGGTAGTTCCTGACGGCATTCCACCCGTGCGCCACGATAGCGAGGTCTCGTCCCAACGCCGCATCCGTCTCCTGCGCAAACACATCCTCATAGAGACGCTCTCCATCGGCCTCCACGTACCCGATTGCGACTTGCTCCTCCTCAACCCACTTCACCCCCACGAACTCCTCGACCTCCTTATCGAACATAGCTCACCGTCTCCCTCCAAAGCCGGTCCACTGGGTTCTCAAATCATTCAGTACTCTACAGCGGCCCCGATTGAGCTGATGTTGGCCGTGTTCACGCACAAGCCCGGCAGCAGCAATCGGTTGAGCGTGGGATCAACTGGGTTCCACAGTAGCTGCATCAAACACGTCAGTCCCCAAAGCGAGACGCTTATCCATGCGCCGGTCGGCCCCACGCCGTCCAAGGTTCCCCAGGTGGAGTAGGCCTCACCGCTGAAGTAGCCGGGACTTTCATCGTCCAGGCGCCCTCTTCTATCAGCCATGCATCATGTGCTCACCTGGGCTGGGCAGCCCTTACCAGATCCTTGAGACGACCCGGCCCTCCCGAGATCCACCCTCGCACTTCGCATTCAGCGACGACCCGGGCCGCGCTCGCCACCAGCTCCCGCATGAATGCATCGAGCGGAACACGCTCCTCGAGAATAACCTGCTCGGCTCCCTGACTTCGCCGCTGGCACCGAACAACAAGTTCGCTGCCCTGCCGAGCTGCATCGAAGAAGAGTACGCAGCATCAATGATTCACCACTGCCCCGGGTTCATGACCGGGTCAACCAGAGCCCCACCGCGACTCACCTGGAGCACTCCAAAGACTCACGATATTCCAAGAATCCCAGAATACTCCGTCCCGTAGGGCGCAGAGCACGCATGACAGGGAGGCCCCCTCGTGCCGGATCAGTCAGCACAGTCAGTGCCTCCATCTCTATGCCGCTCAACCGATGAGGATCCACCATCCACTGCTGCTCCACCACCATCATTCTTCCCAGAAAATCATCCGACGGCTCGTCCGCAACGAGAACATTCACAGCACCAGATGCTCTCGCTACCTGAACCATCAATTGTTCGTATCTATTGTCCCCCGTCTCATTCAACTCACTCCACCTCTTGAGCGAAACAATAAGAAAGAAGATAGGCGTTGGGTGCGGAGATCCGAACACACAATTCATGAACAACGTGCGATCACGACATTCGACTTCAAAACTAAGCCCTTCCTGCAAGTAATGGGAGACATTATGACCAGCAAGATTGCCCAACTTGATCTGTCGAGATCCAAAGGCGACCCCCCATTCATTCATCCCAGCGACGATAGCAGTGGAATCAAACTCAAAACCTACGGCGCGCAGCGCGGCGATGACAGCACCCGGGTTCAAATCCACACCAGGCTCTGGAAGGAAAAAGAAGAACCGGCGGGATCCCACAATCACCCCTCCTGATGATACACAGGCGACAAGGACTCAACCGGCTTCCGCGAAGAGTCCTCGAAAGAATCACCGAGTTTTTCGACACGCAATCAGCACTCGAGGGTTTCCCTCGTCGGCGAAGCCAAACCGAGCATCATGAACCACTTCCACCACCCCGATGGAGGGAAACACCATGTCATCCTGCTTTATTGGGTGCTCGGGGAGCCATCTCGACGGGAATTGTACCGCGAATTGGTACCGCTCGGGCATTTGCCTCATCAGCTCGTTCTCCCGCAGGACAGTCTCCTCAGGAAGCACTTCCCTGCCATCAATGGACACCCTGAACCGGCCACGCCGGAACGCGACGAGACTCATATCGCCACATAGGGCAAGCCCCGCTAACGACACCCCGCCGAGAGTTCCACCCGCGAGACCCGTCTTCGCCCCATAGGGATCGTTTGAGATCGCCACCTTCAAGCGATCGAGCACTCCTAGCAGGTCGCTCCCGTGCCCGCTCCATTCCACATGCGCGAGCATCTGCACCAGATTCCACGCGAGCGACATTTGGCCTTGAAGGGGAGCGTCCACCACAAAGGCCCAGACAATCCGCGCTCCCCCTACGTACACGCTATCGACAACATCGAACACTTGCCGCGACTCTTGCTCAGGGAACTGCACTGCTCGCCGAAACCTCCACACATCAGACCAAGCCACGTGCTACCTCGCCTAATTGGAACTAGAAGCCCTGTGGCACCTCATCGCTCTAACCCAGCGCCCATTCTCAGCCACCAGATATGTCATGATCTCCATTTTACCAATCGCACACAACGGCTGGGGGAACAAGGCTTTTGCATAAGGGACCTCGGCATCGTTGAATGCTTTGAAGCAGCCACCCCATCCATATGCAGTACTCGCCCAGCACTCCCCCGAATCACAAGCCCATCAAAAACACTCTGCTCGAAAAGCGCGCGTACCTATGCGAGGAGTTCAGCGACAGCCTCGTCCACGGGCGCAGGCACCAGACACTCCTGCCTGCTGCTTGAGGGCTCGCCGTCCCTCCCTCCGCCTCTGGCCGCCACAGCCTTCGTTGCGCACGGCGCCCCGGCCGCACGGCGGAGCGTTGTCTCAGCACGCCTCGCTCTCACGCTCTCACAGAGCGCCTTCATGCAATCCTTGTATCCCTGTCGCCCCAGAACGCATCGGATCTGGCCACCCAGGCTCGTATTTACCACTGTCGCTGGGCTTCCTGCCGGAATTGCTCCAACTCTTTCTATCGGCTGCCTCCTGCAATGAGGTTCAGGAGACCTCACGAAAGGCTGGATCCCGTCTCGAAGGGTCACGGCGAAGTCTTACGTAACGCTCAGGCGATCACCATCCGGCTGAAACTCGCCGTCAGCATCCACCGCGTCGAGCGCCCCTTGAGCGCGGCGACCCCTGTCCAAGCCCGCTTCGCGCATCGCCCAACAGGCTAACAAACCGGAATCTATTGCCTTGGCCCTTGCAAGAGTTCGCCTGACAGAAAACCGGGACTCTCATTCGCAAATCTCTCGATTTCGAAAATGAGTTGCTCCACCGATGCCTCCCGCAGCCCTTTTTCATACCCAAGCGTGTCTTCACAGCGAAGAATCAGCCACTCAATATCTAGGTATCGCGCATTAGGTCTATGCAACCCAGCCCTCAGTTCCTTCAACAATCGCTCAATCCATTCGGCCACAGGGTCAAGCATACTCCACCTCAAAATGAAATGTACCCACCCTTGTGCGTATCTCGAACCCTCCAATCAATCGCACTCCGCCCATCCTTCAGCCTCACCGCTGAGGTAGCTGGGAATGTCGCACCGCGGGTTGATCAGATAGAGCGACTTGGCCACGTGTCTGCCTCGCGCAGCAGCGGGTGGACTGGCTCGCGGAGTGTACATGGCCGCACTCCAGGATCACCACCGTCGATTCACCGCTTGGGATACACTAGGGGCATGACTTCAGCGCCCTCCTCGAAGCCTGGAGCCGCGACGACCGAGACGCTCGAGCTCATCACGACGCCGCGAACGGGCTGGCTCGTGGGAGTGGATGGCGAGGGGCGCCCGCTGGTGGACTTTCAAGGTAACCGCCATGGTCCCCGCGCCGCGCGAAGAACGCTCCCGATGGAACCGGAGACCCTACAGCGCGCGGGAGCCCAGCGCCAGGGAGTGATGCTGCTCTTCGAGAACGGCGATCCGCGCCTGCCGGTGATCATCGGCCTCTACCAGGCGGAGAGCGCCACGCCGCTGCTGGACGCGATGCTCGAGGAGCCGAGCCCGGAGGCTCCACCCGAACCCGAGCCTTCCCCAGAGCAGCCCATGGAAGCCCAGGTGGACGGCAAGCGGGTGGTCATCGAGGCAGCCGACGAGGTCGTCCTGAAGTGCGGCCAGGCCAGCATCACCCTGCGCCGTAACGGCAAGCTGATCCTCAAGGGGACCTACGTCGAGACCCACTCGACGGGCGTGAACCGCATCAAGGGCGGCAGCGTCCAGATCAACTGATTCACTTGCGTGCGGCGAGCGAGGGGTCATCGGCTTATTACACGAACCGGCACACGCGAAATACTGAGCGTTCTCAATTGCATTTCGCACTGCTCGACCATCAACCGACCCTGCGCATCCGGCCGCATCACGGCCCAGCGAGCAACACTACTTGAAAGACAAGGATAGAAGGAATCAACATCATATCCTCTCTCAGCGGCGACAACCGCTGTCAGGTCTCCTGGGATGATGAGCCTCCCTCCACCAGAAAACCGCGCAAACACCCCAGCAGCACGGGCCGCGTCTTTTTCAAACGCACGGCCAATATCAACCCCAATGAACGAGAGGTGAGCCGCGAGATCATCCAAGTCCAAAAACTCTCGCTCTTCCTTCCACCTGAGCCGCAAGTACACTCTCAGGATCCGCTCAGGTTCATCATAGTTACGCGGACCTTCCTCAAAATCTCGACAGCATGCCAACTCAATAGCATCCCACAAAACAGAAGCCTCGACTTTTGTCCTGACCATCAACCATCACCATTTCTTGTCTACGCTCTCCGCCTTGTTGACCACACCCAGCGCTTCTTGAGGACTGAGGTCGGCCAGAGACCGCCTCCCATACTCCTTGTCTCGGATGGCATACGATGGGGTATCCATAATCATAATCGCCAACTCCTTCCACCCACTTTCGTATGTGTAATACTTGGCATCCTTGAAGTCATTGAACTGCACAAACTCTATCATTGCCCGGTTTGCCCTGACTTCAGCAAGCAACTCCACCTCTGCGCCTGGATTTTTTTCTGGAATGATCTTGCAGCGCATATCCATGCAGTGAGTGCCCTCATGGACAATTGCAGCCAGAACATCGCTCAGTCGTTGCGAATTATTGACTACAAATCCTTTCTTACCTCTCGTCTCTCCGCTCAAATAGAAGTTGGGATCGAACGTCATCTCTAGAGTTCCAAACTCAAGAGCTTTCAGAATCTTGGCGGACTTATTGGTGTGCTTAGCATCTCGGAAAGCCTGCATGATGTCTTTTGGATCATGAAGGAATCCCGACGAATACGGCTTGCCAGACGCAAAGTCGTTGAAACCATGCTCTCCGCGCCTAGCCCCCATCAATCCGCGCACACTGCTTGCCAGCGCGCCAAAGCCTACCGGAGCAAGATAATCGACACTGTCTTGAAGCCCAAGTTTGTAACCCAGAGCTTGGCCGATGAGGTCATCGCTGACGCCCTCGACAAACTGCTCCACTCCTTCTTGAACCAGCGAGTTCGCTCCCATTCGAGCCGCATAAGCTCCCCCCACCTGTCCAGCGAAGTGGCCCAACGCGCCACCTGCGGCACCTATGGGCGCGGAGAACAAACCCATCCGAGCGGAATGTGCGATGGTCTTGCCCTGATAGTAACTACTCAGTGATGTTCCAGCGAACGCACCCACAGCGCCGCCTGTCGTCCCTGCAAGCAAAGCGCTACCGCCAACTGCCAGTGAAGCCCCGGCTGTCAGCCCTGCCGTAAAGCCGGTCACCCCGCCAATGGCAGCACCTTGTCTGCAACCTGCCCAGCCACCTTCGATGGCGCCCAGCGCGCACCCACCAGCCCCACCTACCGCTCCGCCAATAACTGCTGTGACCAAGGTTGCCAACCGCCCATCCGAATCCACATAGCGTGTCGGATTGCCATTGGCATACGCCCACGGGTGCAGGCCGGCGGGCATACTCCGGTCCCCAGACAGAGAATCCTGAGAGAGGAAACGGCCCAACTGCGGCGCATACCAGCGCTGCTGCGCGTACACAAGGCCTGCATCCGCGTCGAAGGAATGTCCGGTGTACCCCAGGCTTGCCTGAGCTGCGTCAGGCACCGTCCAGTGAGTCTTGTCTGTCTGGTATCCACCCCACACGTCATAGCGGTGCCACATATCCGTAGCCCCCACCCTGCCAACCGCGCTCCCCAGTCCGTCATGTGCGATGCGCACCGTGCCCACCGACAGCGTCATTCCCGCTGCCTGCGTATACAACTGTGCCGGTTGGCCCGGGAGTCGCTCCTCAACCAGAGCCTCACCTGCCCACAGGTACCCTGTCGTCTGGCCCCCCACAGTACGGCTGACACGCAACCCATTCCACCCGTAGACGTACGTCGCGGTGGTGGTGCTACCCTCGCTGGCCGCTGGCTGGACGGTCACCCGCGTCAGCCGGCCCGCCGCGTCCCAGCCATATTGCTTCTGGCCGCTCGGCGTGACTTCCGAGCGCAGACGTCCCGCAGCATCCGTGACGTATGTGGCCAAGCGCTGATTGGTCTGATTCGCATCGTAGATGCCCTCAAGACCGCCGAGATCATCCAATCCGAAGACCCAGTGCCTCTGGGCCACAGCCGACGCAAATCCATCTGGCCCCAGTGTCCCGCCGTAGGCAGTTGCCTCCTTCTCGGCCTTCCGGGTCCCATCTCCTGTCAACTGGTACAGCAGTGCAACGCCATTCGGATAGCGGACTCCCGTCAATCTATCTGCTGCGTCATAGCCATACTGCGTCTCCTCCGCTGCCGGGAGTTGCGCGTCGCGATACACCTCTTTCAGCCGATTGCCGCGCCCGTCGTACGTATAGTCGAAGCGACTGTGCAGCCCCGATGCCGTATCCAGACTGTCACACGAGACGAGGCTCACCCCAGCATTGAGCACCGCCGACACCTGCCCGCGAGCGTTGTAGCAACGCCGCTCTCCCAGGCTCCCTCCCTTCACCCCTGTCAGTCGAGCCCCTCCCGGCTCCCATTCCAGGGTCGTGACGTCAGTCGAGCCCGGCCCGGTGATGGTCTTCAGACGGTCCAACTCATCGTAGCCGTAGGTCAGCGCTCCCACCGGGCTCGTCATTGACAGCCGCTGGCCACTCGGAGTGTAGGTGAATCCCACCGAGTCGCTTCCGCGTGTCGTCTGGGTGAGCAGCCGGCGCGCGTCGTAGGTGAAGAGGTTCTCCACCGGCCCGGACACCCGCTCCTCCATCACCTTCCACGGCTGATCCACCGCTGTGTACGCGTACGTCACCCCCGTCAGGTCCGTGTTCGAAGCGCTCTGGGTGCTGGGGTGATACTTCACCCGTGCTACGCGCCCGCGACCATCCAGCAGCACTTCGGTCTGGCCCTGGTTGGGGTCCACCTGGGTCGCGAGCCCCGAGGTCCAGGTCGTGTGCCATGAAGCCGTGGTTCCCCGAGTTCGCAACGTCGGGCGGCCTAGATGGTCGTAGTCGAAAGTCTCCTCCGCAGTCCCGTTCCCAGGAGGGGTTACCTTCTTCAACCGCAGCAGCCCATCATAGGCATAGGTGAAGACTCCCGCTCCCGGCTGCGCCACGGCCAACAGCTCGCCTCGCGCTCCGCGCGTGTACTGCCACTGCTGCGCATCCTGGCTGCCCACCCCGTACGTCACCGACAGCAGGGCGCCGTTGGCGTCATAGGCAAAGCCTGTGGTCTGGAAATCACCGGACTTGCCGTAACGCGATTCCTTCACCATCCCACGCGGCCAGTAGTCGTACTGCATCTCGCGCAGATCCGGAGTCTTGCGGCTCTTCAGGCGGCCGTCCACGTAGTACGTGTAGACGGTCGTCTCTCCACCGAAGGACTCTTCCTCGAGCAGACCTTCCGTGTATGTGTACTGAGTGGCAAGCGTTCCCGCTGGTGTCTCTTTCGCGAGCACCCCCGCCGCGTCGTACAGCCACCTGTCCGTCTGCCCGTCTCGAGTCACCTCCACCACATTACCGAGCGAGTCCACCTTCAGATAAGCGGTGCGCTCATCGTGCCGCCCACCCGCATCGTCCACGAAGCTCACGGTCGCGTTGCGCCCGGACCAGACAGTCGTGGTCGTGTAGTTGTAGGAGAGCCCTCCTGCCGACCACTCCTCCTCTTCATCGAGAGCGCGGCCACGATCATCTCGTGCGTTGTATTGGGTGCTCGCCTGCCAGCCAGAGCCCTCGCTCACCGTGCGAGACTTCTCCCAGGGCCCCTGGAAGTCCGCCGTCATCTCTCGGCTACCGCTCGCCGCTGACACCACCTCTCTCACCAATCGTCCGCGGGCATTGGAGCGCCGCGTAGTGACGATCGTCCTCCCGCCGCCCAGGTCGACCGTCTCCTTCACCTCCTGCGCGGCAGGCAGATAATCGTACGTCCACGATGTCTCGGGCGTAGTGCCAGCAGCGGCCACTCTCTTGGACACCAACCGCCCCAGCTCATCGTACTCATACGTGCACTGATAGCTCGGGTCTGGTCCGTGCTCCACGTGGACCCGCCCCTTGGCATCGAGTTCATACGTGGAGGTGTAGTTCTCCGCATCCTGCACCCGCACCAGATGGCCCAACGGATCATAGAACCTCTGGGTAATGGCATTGCTCGGAGACTTGTGCCACCACACCTGCCCTCGCTCGGTGTACTGGTACTCGTCCACCGCAGGCTGCCCGTCCACCGTGCGCTCCACCTTGAGCACGCGTCCCATCGTATCCAGGGTGTACTTCGCCGTCTCCGTGCGTGAATCCTCTCCTGTCTCGATGGCGCGCAGCACCACCAGCGTGTGCGCCTGGTCATCGTAGGTGCGCGTCTCGTCGAGTTTCAGCTCACCCTCGGGGGTCGCCACCGTCCGGGAATGCTTCGTCGGACGCCCGAGTACGTCCTTGTACTCATAGGTCTCGACCAGCCCCAGTTCCTCATCCTCCAAGCGCGTGAGTCGGCCCGCGTCGTCGTAGCGCCGCTCCTCGTGCACTCCTCCGTTGGAGTTCTCGCTGTCCGTGCTCTGCGGGTTTCCGAGCGAATCGAAGGCTGTCATTGCCACGGCGTGCTTCAGCGTGCCGTCCAGCAATCGGCGCACAGGGCTCCCTTGTGCGTCCAATTGTACCTCTTCCTTGTCACCATTCCCCCAATCCCAGAACACCGGGCGTCCCAGCCCATCGTAGGCAATGGTGGTCTTCCGGCCCAGGTCGTCGGTAACGTAGGTGGGCTTCCCCTCCGCATCGAGCGTGTATTCCACCTCGGACAGCCCGTTGGCCGTCACCTGCCGGAGTCTGCCTTCCGAATCGTAGTGATAGACGTGCGGCGTCTCCTCCTCATCGATGACTCTCGCGAGCCGCCCATGCTCATATTCATACGCGCGGGACACCTGCTGAGCTGGATCTCCAACGAAGAAGCTCTCGCCTTCCAGCCTCCCATCTTCGAAGTAGAGTGTCCGCTGATGCTGCGACGTCGTTCCGGGGGAGACCTTCTCCAACGTCTCCGTGATGATGAGGGCGTTTTCCTGATCCTCGTACGCATACGTCCACGACTGCTGTGGCGTTCCCGAGACAATGCGCGTCAGCGGCCGGTTGAGCATGTCGAAAGTGGTGGACTCGAAGCCCTGGGTCTCTACGTCCTCCCAGTGCGTGAGTCGACCATATGGGTCATACGTCATGAGACGGGTGATGGACTCCAGCCCACCGGTCGCTGCTTCGGGCAGCGCCATGATCAGCTTCTGAGGTTGGCCCAGTGCATTGAAGTCCTCGAACCGTACCTGGCGTCCCTGAGCATCGGTATAACTCTGCATCAGCCCGTCGGCGTCATACTGCGCGTTCTGCAGCAGTGAGCGCGTGCCCGCTTCATTGCTTACCGAGATGCTCGTCAGGTCGCCTGTGTCGCTGCGCGGGCTGTTGACGGTCGCGGTCCCGGTCCCCACCTTCACCCGGGCTTCGCTGGGCAGGCCGAATCGGTCGTCCAACGTGTAGTCCACCAGGGTCCCGCCGCTGCCCAGCCCTGCCACGGGCCTGCTGTTCTCCGGAGCTCGGGTCAGCTCCACCTTCTTCAACACCAAGCTGGGACCATGCGACATCTGTATCTCGCGACCAGTTGGGGCGACCTGCTTCGTGGGGACGACGTTACCGTCGCGAGAATCGCTCCCCCAGAATGTCGTGGCGGCCCCCAGAGGAGAGAACTTGCTGCCCACATTGCCGGACTGATTGAGGCGCAGGGTCAGCGCCACGCCATCCGGTCTCGTCACTACGCGCTCGTTGGAGGCGGTGTAGCTGATCTCGAGGCGCTCGCCCTGCATGCCCGTCGCCGACACGCCCGAGACCATCTCGTGTGCCTTGATGTGCCGATACGGAGCACTCTGGGATGAACGCCAGTATGAGGCGCGCCAGTGCGTAGGCCCATTCGCCTCCAGCGTGTCACCATGGATGGTCCGTGCCACGGCCAGTTCGTTGAGCGCCTCCCACTTCTCGGTAGGCCCCATCGACAAGGCCGGTGGCCAGTAGTCGTACTCGTAGATCTGGAACGGAGTGCCCGGCCAGCGCGCCGCGCGCCTGAGATTCCCGGTCCGGTCACGTCTAAACGTGACGCTATAGTTGCCGCCGGTCTCGCTCGTCATCAACAAGGCTTTCATCCACTTGAAGTCCTTGTTGCGCGCGAGGAGGCGAATGTAGTCCGGCAGTTCTTCATCCTCCGTGTCCACGTCCTCGTACGTGAACAGGAGACTCATCGAGCCCACGTCCGCCAGCTGGATCACCTCCGAGAGACGATCGGTGTCGCCCTCATATTTGAGCTTCGTCCAGCCTACGTTCGAGTCCGACCTCGCGTGGCTGTCTCCGAACCGCGTGAGCATCCATTTGCGCTGCCCCTCCTCGCGGGGTCCCTTCACCGGTCGATTGAACTCGAACGTCCAGCCATCCGGCGTCTTGAGGATCACCTTGTCATCCGGCTGTGCACCGTCGGGCAGTTCCAGCGGTGCGTCCACCGTCAGCGTGAAGGCATGCGTCTTGTCCGTCATGCCCGGCTGCATGCACGTGGCGTTTCCTTCAAGGGCCGGATTGGGGTCCTTCTCACACTTGGGGAAGGCGAAGCCCTGGCCGCCGATCACCACGACGTAACGGCCGATCTTCTCCTCGAGCACCCAGCCATCGAAGTTGTGCGTCCAGCCCAGTCCCAGGTGGGTCGGCTGGTTGTTCTGGTTGTTGTAGATGCGCTTGAAGGCGAACGCACCGTTGAGGAACGGCACCTCGAAGTCGATGTGCTCGAACCCGAGGTGGCCATCCGTCACATTGACACCCGCGACGACCTCCTGGCCCACGGCGCGTGCGTTGGCGCCATTGTACGAGCCCTCTGGTCTACCCAGGGCCATCACCAACCGCTCGGTGTGGGGCTCCACGGGCTCAAGCACCAGGTAGACAGGCACGGAGGTGTTCCCGCTGCCCGGCATGCTGGCCAGATGTGCTGGCAGTTGCAGTTTGAAGCGCCGCGCCCCCGTAGGAGTGGCGGCCTTGGATTGCAGCAACTTCTCCTTGACGATGCCGTTCTGCGTCTCCTCCACTTCATATCTGCCGTCAGGCTGCAACCTCAGTGTCGCTTCCTTGAGAAGGTTCTGCGTCCCCGCGCACGCCTCGTTGAGGCACACCTTCACCAACCCTCTTGTCAGGTGAGCGGGCTCGACGAAGAAGTTCGTCATCGCCGGCCGAGACACCGGTCGGCCAGGTTCGGGCTTGCCGTCCGACCGGTCTGCCTTCACCGCCGCCTCTGCGGTGTACTCCATTGATGCCGTCAGCAGATCCCGCCGCGCTGCCAGGCCATAGAAATTGAAGCGGTAGAGGACGTTCTCCGCGTTCCCGCTCAGATACAGCTCGAGGTAGAGGATGTCGCTCGCGCTGAGGACCTCACCGATGTACTCCCCGCCGCACGTCGCCGTGATGGACTGAGTGACCTCGTCAATCTTGAGCGGACAATCGATGCCGAACTGGTCGCTGCCCAGCCGCACCCGGTAATCCCCGCTCAGCGTTCCCGCTCGCCCTGCCTCTGGCGCCAGCAGGCTCGCGAGGAATTCATAGGACAGGTCCCTCTCTTTTGCACCTGGCTCCGACTGCTCCCTCATGTCGCGCGATGAGCCATCTCCACGAGCCGTCACCTTCTGCGGCTCGAGCTTCAGGATGCGGAACTCGTGCTCGCGTGCCAGGTCGTACTGCTCCACGAGCGCCCCGTCGGCCCCGTAGCGCTTGAAGACGTTCTTCAAGTACAGGGCCTGGGCGGGCAGGCCCGCCGGGTACTCATCAGGGGGCGAGCTGGGTTCCTCGAAGTGTGGCGGCTTCGCCTCGTCCTCCGAGGGGCTCACGTAGCCATCGCCGTCCATGTCCCGCTCCAGCAACCGGTTACCCACCACATGGAGGTAGTAATTGGCGCTCACCAGGCTGTTGATCGTCTCGCGCTGGCCGTCTCCGTTGAGCCGGCGCAGGGAGGCCTGGACGTTCACCGTGTTCTGTCCCGGCGCCACCGGGAAGGTGGTCACCGCGGGCTGCTCCACCGCGCTGCCCGTCACGCGGATGATCTGGCCCGCGAGGGGAGGCACTCCTCTGGGCACATCCCCCAGTTGCTGGTCATCACGGAGGCAAGAGGCCCACTGCTGAGCCGTAGCCCCCGGCGGCAACTCGGAGCAGTACACCTCCAGCAACTCGCCGTCCTGACCGTCATCGTCCGTGATCGCTCCGGGACTGCACGAGCCGCCATCCGGCCGCAGACCCTTGTCGCAGACCTCTCCATGCCCGCCACCCGCCGTCCCTCCGTCCGAAGCTGGCACTCCGCCATCCGCCATGGAGTACGGCGCCCGGCGCACGCGCCAGTGGGTGACGACCTGCAGGTAGTCGTCTCGCGTGGTGCCCGCGCCGCCAGTGCGGATGAGGTGCCTCCTAGCGATCTGCGCCAGACCCTCGTCCTGGGCGCGCCGCTGCACCCGCACGTCGATCTCGGGCGGATAGAGATCCACATCCGCCGGAACGCCCAGTTCCTGCTGCGTGCAGTGCGAGATGCGGATCTTCTGGCCTCCCTCGTCGATCTCCAGCAGCCCCTCCGCGTCGTCCGGGCAGGTGCCGTCCGCCGTGCGAGAACTCCGGTTGATGGGAGGCACCATCACCGTCTTCATGCCCGCATAGCCCGTGGAGTGGTTCACCGCGAACACCACCACCCGGTCCCCTGCGGACAGCCGCAGGAAGCCACTGCCGCCGGAGCCGCACTCGGCCTTGTAGAAGGATTCATCCTCGGGCGTCTTCGGTCCCTCCGCGGCGATCCGCTGGCACCGCTCGCGAGTGGCGCGGGCCACGGAATTCGCGGGCCCCAGCCGCACGCGCGAGTACATGCCCTGGGGACCTGTCGGTGGATTCGCGGGGTCCGCGCAGGTCTCCTCCAGTGGACGTGTCACCGCATAGCGGGCGATCGGCTGCTGCAGGTTGTCCTCGCGGAAGAAGTGCACCTCCGTGGTGGACACATCCTGCGCGGAGATCGTGAGCAGTTCGCCCGTCTCCGGATTCCGTTCCGTCTGGGTCACGTCCTTGCAGATCACCGGTACTGTCGTGCCGTCCTTGTGCTTGAACGTGACGTTTCCGAGCAGCAGGCGCACGTCCACCACCACGTCCGCCTGCGTGGTCTGGTCGGGGTACATCCAGAAACTCTGCGAACACGTGGAGAACGCGCCGCGCACGCTGTCAAACCGGGTATTGCCCTCTTCATCCAGTCGCGGGACGAACCGAGGCCCGATCGGAATCTGCGCGCACGCGATACCCATGGTGTCCGGGGCAGGCACCAGAACCAACGCGTCGTACCTGCCCGTCTCCTTCGAGACGGCAGCGCTGTCGTTGGAGCTGGTGATGTTCACCGTCACTCCCGCGAAGCGCGCCGCGCCGTGCAGCGGATCCTCCTCGCCTTCCGAGCTGTCGGACTCCTTGATCAGCGTCAACTTCGCGCGCGTAGGAGTTCCCGAATCTGGGATGATCGGCTCCAGCTGGACCCTCAGCCGGATGGCGCGCGTGTCGAAGCGCGTCTTTCCAGTGAGGGTGAGCGTCGTGGTCCCGACCGGCAGATCCACCTCGGTGACCAGGGTAGCTTCGTTAGCCCCCTGCACCAGCCACTGCTCATCAGCTCCCGGCGCCAAGTCGCTGCCATTGGGCCCCTTCGCCGACAGCGTGGCGATGACCGTCACCGCATTGTCCCCTGTCGGCGGAATTGGCTGATTGGGATGGTACTGCGCCTTGAACTCGATGAGCTGCGCGAAGGGCAGGTCTACCTCGCGTGTCTGCGAGAGTTCTCCGGAAGTTGGCAGCTTCAGGGTGAGCTGCGTCTCATCCTCGCGCGCGGCCCGCACCACGCCCTTCAGGTGCGCGATGCCCCCTGGGAAGCCGTCCATCGCGCTGTAGCCCGCCAGCACGCCTCCCAGGGTCTGGGCGAACGCGTTGCCGATCACCAGGCTCCCCAGCCGCTCCAAGATCGAGGGCAGCTGACGCACCGGCGCATCCAGCCTCAGGCCCAGCTCTCCCTCCGAGGTGCCCCCATCCTCGCTCTCCGACGTGCCTCCATCTCCCCCCGGCGAGGTGCCCCCGTCTCCGCCGGAAGGGACTCCTCCCTGGGCGAGCGCCGCCTCGACCGCGGCCTGCTGCGCGGGGGAGAGCTCCATGTAGCCGAAGAACTCCAGCGACGTGGTGGTCACGGGCCCATCCGACACGATGGCCGTCTTGGCCTGATTCACCCGGCCAAAGCCCACGCGGCGCATCGACAGCCGGCTCTCGTCGAAGCCCAGCAACGCCACCATGCGCCCCGCATCCAGCTGTGTGCGGTTCGGCAGCGTGAGCTCCACCGGCTTCAGGAACCGGACCTGCTCGGGCCCCAGCTGCCACAGCGCCGTGGCCGACGCCCGGTCCTCGATGGGCACCGGGCGCAGATAGGGAGCAACCTCCGTTGCCGTGAGGAAGCCGGACGTCGCACCGTCGGCGAAGATCACCCCGCCCGCCGGCACCGTCAGCTTCATGGGGCCATGGACACCCCCGAACGTCACCTCGCCGCCATTCGCTCCATCCACCTGCTGCGCCGAGGCCCCCTCCACGGCAACCAGCACCAGCGCGCGCTCCTCCGTCTCCTCCTCGGCCGTGACGAAGAACTTCCGCCGCACCGTGGGCAGCGTCCGCCCATCCGACGTCGTTCCTCCCTCGTACCGCAGCACCACCTGGCTGCCACCCTGCACGCCCAGGATCGCCCAGTTGCCGTCGGCTCCCGTCCGAGCGGACAGCTCCTGTCCCTCCACCTGCACGCGGACTCCCGACAGCGGCTGGAGGCGTTCGTCCATCACCACGCCTCTCACCACGGTGAGCGGGCGACGGACCGTGAACTCACTGGCGAACGGCGCCTCCATGCCCAGGCCCGTCTGCGCCTCCATGCCGTTGACCTTCACCTGCAGGCTCTCGCCAGTAGGCAACGAGCGGCTCGCCACGAAGGTGACGGTCTGGGCGCCCGGCGCCACCGAGTAGCCGCCCTCCAGCTTCCTGCCCTGGGCCCACACCTCGAAGTGGCTGGCCGCGGTGGCCGCCTCCACGGGCTTGTTGAAGGCCACGCTGATCAGCGCATCCGTCTCCACGCCCGTGGCGCCCGGCTCCGGATCCACGCCGGTGACCACCAACGGGTCCTGCGAAGCGTCGCGGTAGCGCACCGTCACGCTCGACGAACCCGTGATCCCCTGCGTGTTCCTCGCCGTCACCTTGATGGTGTTCTCGCCGTGCGAGAGCGACACCTGGGCGGTATAGACACCCTCTGAGACCTGCGTTGCCAACCCCGCGCCGATGCGCACCTCTTCCAGGTCCGTGGCGGGTGTCACCTCCACACGAACGGGAATGATGGCCGCCTGCGCCTGCGAGCCCGGCAGCGGTTCGGTGATGGTGACGGTGGGCGCCACGCTCGAGATGAGCAGGTGCTGCACCACGCTACGGCGGTTGCCAGCCAGATCCACCGCCTCCACGGTGATGGCGTTGTCACCCGCGCTCAGAGGCACCGGCACCGAGAAGCCGCCAGCGATCGCCACCACCGGCAGGCCCCGCACCCGGAGGCTCGCCAGGTTCACGTCCTCCACCGTGCCTTGCAGCAGGTACGGGCTCTCCGTCACCTGAGCCGGGTTGCTCGAGGGCGCGGTGATCCGCAGGCGCGGCTGCGTGCGATCCACGGTGATCGAACGCTGGGCCGTGGCGGTGCGCCCCAGCGCGTCCTTCACCTCGATGGACAGGGTGTGCTCTCCCTCGAGCAACGCCATGGAGGTGCTGAAGTAGCGCGAGGAGACTCCTGCCGGCAGCCCGTTCACCTTCACCTGGAGCGGCAGCTCGCCGTCCTCCACTCGCCCCGTCACCGAGAAGCTCATCCCACCGAACACCGTCCCGTCCGCCGGCCCCTCCACCACCAGCACGGGCGGAGGTGCAGGCTCGGACGTTCCGGCATCCTGGCCAGGCGCTCCGGCATCCTGGCCGGGCACTCCGGCGTCCCCGCCAGAGGCTCCGCCATCCGAGGAGGGAGGCGTTCCACCGTCAGGCTCGGTGCCGCCATCCCCTGCCCCACCCACGCGGGTCACCGTCACCGACTCCTCGTCGCTCAGGCCGTAGCCGTCCTCCACCCTCACCACCAGCGTCTTCTTCCCCGGTGGGAGCGCGACAGTCGTGGTGAAGGCTCCCTGGGCGTTCACGGCCACAGCCGCCCCGTCCACCGTGACCGCAGGTGTGTCCGTGGCATCGCCCAAGGCCACCTCGCCACGCACCGTGACGAAGGCCTCCGTGGTCATGAAGCCATCCGGTGGGTCCTGCACGACGAGCGTGGGAGGAACGCTGTTGAACCGGACGGTGCGGGTGACGGTGGACGTGTTGCCCGCCGCATCGGTCGCCACGATCTGGAAGAGGTTGCTCCCAGGCTGCAGCGCGCGCTGGATGGAGAACGTGCCCCCCTCTGCAGGCACCACCGACGTGCCTCCAACCTTGAGCGTGAGCGCCGTCAGGTCGGTCACGGAGCCCTCCAGCGTGACCGGCGAGGTGCTCAGGAATGCCCCCTGCCCCGGCGACGTCACCACCAGCTCGGGCGGCGTTGTGTCCTTGATGACCTGGAGCGTTGCAGGCGTGGAGTTGCCAGCCCGGTCATACGCCACCACCTCGAAGGCGTTGCTCCCCTCGGCCAACTGGAGGGTGGCCCGGTACTTTCCATCCGCCCCGAGCACCATCTCGGCGCCGCCTACCTTCACATCACCGATCTGGTGGGCATCGCTGGCCACCACCACCAGCGAAACCTCGGAGTCCTGGGTGGCATGACCGCTCGTGGGAGACTCCACCGTGAGCGTCGGCGGCGTGGTGTCCACCAGGAAGTGGACCGTCTGCGTCGCGATGTTCTGAGCTCCATCCGTCGCCGTCACCACCAGCGTGTGCTCGCCCTCCGCTGACACCGGTGTGCCCGTGGTAAACGACTCCCCATCCAGCTTCGCGGAGAGCGTGAACGGCCTCAGATCCGTGGCCGAGAACCCCACCACCACCGCGGCCCGGTACTTCCCGCCCTCCTCCACTCCCGTCACCTGAATGGCAGGTGGCGTGCGATCGATGGTGAAGTGCGCCACCGAGGTCGTCTTGTTGCCGGCCTTGTCCGTCGCCACCACTCGAAGGACGTACGCCCCCTCGGTGGACACCGGTGTGCCCGTCGTGAACTGCTCTCCATTCAACGTGGCGCTGACTCCCTGCGGATTTGCATCCGTGGCGCCGAAGACGGGTGTCACGTCCTGCTGGACTGTCTGATCAACGGGCACACCCGAGACCGAGACCACCGGTGGCGTGAAGTCCAGGGTGAAGGTCCGAATGTCCTCCGACTTGATGCCAGCACGGTCGTAGGCCGTCGCTTGGAGCGAATGCACTCCCTCCGTGGTGACGATGTGGCCGCTGAAGATCCGGCCGTCATTCAAGGTAGCAACGACGGGATCTTCGGCCATGGAGTCATCCGCGGAGCTGAACAGCAGGACCACCGCGGAGTTGTAGAAGGCACCGTCATTGGCTCCCGACACCGACACCCAGGGGGGAGTCCGATCGATGGCGAACCTCACCACCTTCCTGGCAACGTGGCCCTGCAGGTTCGTTGCCGTCACCACCAGGACGTGCCCTCCCTCCGCGGTCACCTGCGTTCCACTCGTGAAGGGGGCGCCGTCCAGCAGCGCCGTCACCGAGCCCACTCCTGGCTGGGCATTGCCGAAGACAGGAGTGACGGGTTCACTCGTGATCAGGCCATCACTCACCCCCGTCACCGTCAGCACAGGCGCACTCGGGTTCACGGTGAAGCGGGCCTCACGCGTGCTGATCAGTCCACCCCGATCCGTCCCGCTCACCTCCAGCGCGTAATCGCCCGCTGCGCTCACCACGGTCCCGTAGGCCACCGGAACGCCATTGAGCGTCGCGGACTGGGACACCAGGTGCCAATCCGACAACCCCCACCTCAGGGTGACAGGGCCCTTGTGCCTCTCCGTGTCATTCACCACCATGTCGATGAGCGGCGCCTGGGTATCGAGCACCACCGGATTGCAGAGACGCGCCACGTTGCCGCAGAAGTCCCGGGCAGTGGCGATGACGTCGTTCTCCCCCTCGAGCAGCGGCACGGACGCCGAGAAGGTTCCTCCGCTCATCGTGGCAGTCACACCCGAGACGGTCACCTCCGTGGCGTCCGTCCCCACCGTTCCCGATGCGGAGGTCGGAGAGCTGGTGAGATCATCTCCCTTCTTCGGGAACTCGAGCGTCAGCGAGGGCGGAAGCGTGTCCGCATCGAACACGGCCGCGCGGACGACGGAGCCAGCATTGCCTTGTGACGTCACCTCCAGCGTATTCGTCGCCCCCAGCGCCACGACCGCCGCGAAGGCGAGCTTGCCCTCCGACGGCACGCCCTCCAGCAGGTTCACGCCGTTGTAGACGACTCGCGCATTGGCTCCCTGCCCGTACAGGTCCACGACCAGCACTCCCAGCGCGCCAGTGTCGGGAACCGGGAAGGTCCGCACCTCCGTCGAGGGCGTCGAGCCCGTCTGCGTCACGCTCACGTCCGCGAGCACGCACGGCAGCGTGTCCGCCGCCGCCACGGACACGCGCACCGATCCAGTGCCCGTGGCCGATACGTCCATCACGTTCTGCCCCGCCAGGGTGACCCGGCGCACCATCAGCGGCGTCCCCGAGGTGATCGTCCCCAAGGCCACACCGCCCAGCGTCACCGAGGCGGACTGCACCTCACCCTGGCCGTGCCCGTCTCCGTTCTGGATGACCACCACGGCGGCTTCGCCCGGCGAGGCCGCGAAGGACTTCTGCTGGCTGCCGCCGCCCACCAGCAGGGGCCCACTGCGCCACTCCGGACTCGCCCGTGTTCCCTCGCCCTCGCAGGTGGGCAACAGGGAAAGGCGTCCCGGCTTCTTCGACTCGGCCGCGGCGGGTTTCTGCGCCTGAGCCGACGCCTGAGCCGGCGCCTCCTTCTCCTTGCTGCACCCCACGACCAGGGCCAGCACCAGCACCCGCCACAGCCAGGCGCCCCCAATCCCCCGGTTCATCGGGACTCCTCCCCGTCGGACTTCCGCTGCTCGGACAGACCGGACAGCCGCTCCGGATAGCGCTTCACCGAGATGTCCTCTCGCAACCGCTTCATCAATGCCTCGGCGGCTTCATGCCGCGCCTGTGCCGCGAGCTGGCCGCGGACTTCTTCAAAGGAGGGCACCACCTTCTGGGGCGGCTCCAACGCGCGCGCCACGTGGAGCCCGAAGGCTGTCTCGAAAGGCTGGGACACCGTCCCCACCTTCAAGTCCGACACCGCCGAGAAGAAGCGCGGATCCACCTGCCCCTCCCGTATGGGGCCCAGATCTCCGCCTCGCGCCCCCGTGGCGGCATCCTCGGATGCCTGACGGGCCACGGCCGCGAAGTCCTCTCCGCTCACCACGCGCGCGTAGATGTTGTTGATGCGCGCCTGCGCCTCCGTGCGCGCCCGTGCATCCGCATCCGGAGACAGGCGCACCACGATGTGGGCCACGTGCACCTGCGTGCGCGCCAGCGTCTCGCGCTGAGCCTCGTAGCGCTTCCGGAGCGCCTCGAAGGTGACGGGCTGGGACGCCTCCCTGTCGAGATAGGCGTTGGCCAGCACCTCGCGGCGCGCCGCCTCCACCCGCGCCGCCACCTGCGGATCCTTCAACAGCCCCGCCCGCCGCGCTCCCTCGGCCATCAGCGCTCGATCGACCAGCCCCTCCAAGGACTGCTCGATCGGGCGCTCATCCGCTCGCGCCTGGACGTAGAGCGCCAGATCGGCGCGGGTCACGGTCGTATCGCCGACCTTGGCCACCACCTCCGGGGACTCACAGGCCACGAGCCCGATCGCCAGGATGCAGCCGATCCCCCACTCCATCCCGCGCCTCACCGCCCACCTCCCGAGAACGAAGCCTCGTTCGAAGGACTCGTGAAGTTCGGCGCCTCAGGGGGACGCTTGCTTGCGTTTGAGTCCTTCTTCTCGGCGTCCATGCTGGGCTGCTCAGAGCACCGTGTCTCTGTGCCGACCTGCATACAGACCTGCGGGCTTACGCAGGCGAACCAGGGTCTCGCCGGATCGCACTTCGCGTTGTAGTCGAGCTCGCCCGTGACTTGCAGCGAAGCATCCTCGGTACCGCTGACCAGGACGTAGTAGGTCCCTTCTTCTGGGAAGAACTGCCAGATCCCAGCCGGGTATCGGATTCCACCTTCAAAGCCGACCGGCGAGCAGACCTCCTCCGAGGAGTCCGAACACGAGCTTCTCACCGCGATATCCGCATAGGTGGCTTCCAAGTAGTAGGCCCCGGCTCCAGGAACGCGCAGGGCATAGATACGGTCTCCCCTGCCCGAGACGGGCTCCCCGCACGTGAGGGTCTCGTCGGAAGACGCGCCGACCAACGACACGGCAACCGTCTCCGTGAGGAGTTCAGCGCGAGCCGCGCAGGTCTCGCCATTGCCACCGAGCTCGGAGTTTGCGCTCGCGCTCACGCAGATCGGGTCGTCCGGCCAGTCCGTGTAGCCGTCGTTGTCGTCATCCACGTTGTTGGCACAGGCAGGCGGCGTGGCCGGATCCGTCTCGTCGTCGTCAACGAGCGAGGTGCAGCCCGGATCCGCCGGGAAGTCCCACACGGAGTCCCCGTCTCCATTGTTCACGCCGTCACCACAAGCCGCGCGCCGACACCGATTGACGCCCGGCTCGGCCGGTGCGCAGAAGCTGTCCTTGCACACAAAGGCAGTGGAGGCCGGCTCGCACTTCGCCCCTGCGTCGAGCTCCGCCGACAGCAGGACCACATCACTGAAGGTCGGGGTGGAGGAAGCCCTACGAATGAGCAGGCGAGAGTCCGCCGACAACGGCCCGGTCGTCACGATTCTCGGTGTCGTCTGCCCGCCCTGGCAAAGCTGCAGTGTCCCGCATGTGTCCCACACCACCACCGTCTCCTTGGTGGAGACCGTGAGCGACTTCACAGGGCCGTCGAAGGGCAGCGACAACCATGCCCCGTAGCCACCTCCGCCACCTCCGCCACAGGTGACCGGCGGAGAGGTCAGCGCGTGCATCGGAATTCCCGCCTTGCCTGGCTCCAGCGGCAGCGGCTGCGCGCAGGTGGTTCCCGTTCCGGCTGGCAGTATCCGCGCATCCCGGAAGTCCATGCTGTTGACTCCAGCCTGGTCCACGGCCCTCAGGATCAGCCTGAGCGGACTTCCCGCGGAGGGGACAGTAAAGCTCGGAGAGTAGAAGAGAGTCCCATTGGGCGGCGGGTTGTACTGGTAGATGAGCGTCTCAGCGGATGCCCCATTGGGCTGGTACAGGAACTTTGCCCACGACACCGGAGCCCCCGCCGCTGACACCATGCCCGAGAGCACGATCGACTGCCCCGCGATCACGTAGTCCCCTGCGACGAGCGTTACCTGGGGTGACTCGTCCATCACGGTATACGTCGTCACCGGCGTGCTCTTCGAACGTCCCAGCGGATCACTCACCACGAGCTGGAGCGTGAGCTGCACCCCAGGCTCTGGCAGCACCAGGCAGTGCTCCAGGGTGATGACGGAGGTGGTCACGTTGCTGACTTCCTGTGTCGCCGCGATCTCCCCATCGACCAGCAGTGACAGGGTGAACGGCCCCTGCGAATGCGAGTACTGGGAGCGGATACAATTCTGATACGGGAGGGCGTACAGCTTCGAGGGCAGGCCCGACGGCGGGTTCGGCAACTCCGGCAGTGCCCTATGGGTCAACGTCAAGGACGCGGACGCCGTGCGGCCCACTCCATCGATGAGGTCCGCCCTGAGCGTCGCAGGTCCTGTCACGGCCCGGGCGGGGATGAGCACGTGGAACACGGCGCTGGTAGCCCCCTTCTCCGGGAACAGCTCGCCCAGCACCTGGTCATCCAACCGCAGTGTCACACGCGCCGGAGCAATGGTGCTGGACTGCAAGTTCACCGTCACATTCCTGGCATCTCCCGAGAGCAACGTCGTGGTCTCAGTGATACCGGAGAACGAGATCGTGGGGTTGGCCGCCGCCGTTGGCGTCACCCGGATCCGCACCGGCGAGGACAGCGCCGTCCCGCCCTGGGCGGTGCGTACTCTGAGCTGCAGCTTCAGCTCTCCACCCGGGGTGGCGCCCATGGGCACCTGAGGCACGGCTCTCAGCTCGCGATCGTCCACCTGACCGACCACCCGGTCGTCCACCAACAGCTCGGCCGCATCCAGATCCAGGCCCCCCGCGATACCTGCCAGCAGGAAGCTGTCACCCGCACGGACCTCCGTCCCATCCGCGGGCGCGGCAATCCGGATGGTCGGGAAGGCCGCCGTGCTCGGCAACGGGAAGCGGCGCAAGCCCCCGGTGGCATCCGCGATGACCACCTCGGAGCCGCGCACCAGGGCGTCCACCGCATTGCCTGCCGAGAAGCTGGCCACCAGCAGGGGTGCATCCGGGTTGCTCACATCGAAGAGCTGCACGCCATGGCTTCCCTCGCTCAGCACGGCCAGACGGCCCTGGAGCCGCATCCGCACCACGGCCCCTGCCGTCGCCACCGTCGCGCGCTCGGTCGCTCCCGCCTCGCCAAGGCTCCACGTCGTGAAGCTGTTCTGGCTGGGAGACAGAGAAGAGGCCGTCACCAGCAACTCGCTGTCCATCGCCAGCGCGTTCACGGGCGCGGACTGGAAGGTCGCCAGCCGCCGCGGAATGCCCGTGACATCCATGCCGAAGAGGCTCCACCCGCCCGCCCCATGCGCCACCGCCGCGTGCGTCTCGTCGCCGGAGACGTCCACCGCTCCAGCGGACAGCAGCAAGGACGTCAGGTTGGCATTGTCCGGCACCGTGAGGCTGAAGAGCTTGCCGCCATCGATCGCCCACAACCGTCGCTGGGAGACGGCGAAGCGCGTGATCGTGGTGAGGCTCGAGAGCTCACCCAGGGAGGTGGTCAACAGAGAGAAGGAGCCATCGGCATCATCCAATCCGCGCAGCATCCTCGTGCCGGAGAGGAAGTACAGATGCCGGCCCACGAGCTCCGCCTGTCGGGCCTGAGCCGAACCGGTGGTGACCTGATGATGCAGCCGCGCCTCGGTGGGAACCGAAAGATCCAGATACTTGAAGTTCTTGTCCCCCGCGGCCACCAGGACGCCTCCGCGATACTCGGTGAGTGCATTGAGCGCCCCTGCAACGGCTGGCGTGTCCGTGGCTCCTTCCGGCGGCGGCAGTCCTCGCACCTCCACGCCCGCTGGGGTTGCGGCCAGCAACAGGCCCCCGGTGATGGCCAGGTCCTGGCCATCCAGGGCCTCCGACGCCACCCACGCCGCACGCGTGGGCTCGCTCACGTCCGCTACCCGCAGCCGCCCATCGGCGCACAGCACGTAGGCGAGCCCGCGAGCAACCCGCACCAGCCGTCCCGGAACCGTGAGGCTGGCGAGCGGCGCGGTGACGCCCGGTTGGTAGATCTCCAGTGTGCTGTTCGTCACCAGGAACAGCCTGTCGCTGTCCCGCTCCACGGCCACGGTGACCTTGGGCGCGGGCACGTCGTGTGTCCACGTCGAGAGTGTCCCCACTCCCGGATCCTGCCGATACTGGTGCATGACGTCATTGCTCTGGAGCCACGTGACGCCATCCGCGTGAGCCGCCAGCAGGATGGAATTCGCCGTAGTGACCGACGCCGCCGTGGGATGCGCGGGCTCGGAGAGGTTGAGCTGCACGGGCGGGTCGACCTGAGTCGCGGCCGAGGCGTACACCTTGCCCGCGTGCGCGACCAGTCGCCCGAAGTCACCGTTCGCATGGCCCACGTACCTTGGCTGCGCGGGCACGGAGACATCGATGACATCCGCCCCCGTGGCCCCGTAGGCCAGCACCACGAGGTCCCCCGCCACGGCCATGGAGAGTGGCCGCTCGGAGCCCACATAGCTCCCCAGATGCGTGAGCGACGGCGTATCTCCGCGCGTGAGAGCGCCGATGGAGAAGCCTGTCGCGGTCCGGACAAACACCCGGTCCCCCTGCACGGCAAGCTGCTCCGCCCCCGCGAACTGGGCGGCAAATACCTGCCCCGCGGGTGACACCACCGGGCGAACCACCCGCCAGCTCGCCACCGTGGCCGTCGCGGTATTGCCTGCCCGGTCCCTCGCCGTAACCACCAGCTCGAGCTTCGTGCCCACCTCCGTGGAGAGAGGCACCGTGTATTGGAAGCGCGCTCCGCCTCTCGCCACCTCTTGAGTGCCGACCATCAGCTTCTGCTGGAGGAACGCCAGGCCGCTCGCGTCCGTCACCGTCGCGGTCGACACAAGCCACGAGCCCGCGGCGACGCGGCCCGCGGCCGGCTCCAGGGCAAAGAGGTTCGGGCCCGTCAGGACGGGCGCGGTGCCATCATCCGCGAGGCTGATCGTCATGGACACGGGGGACGACTTGCGGCCCGCCTCGTCCACCGCCACGGCCTCCACGAGCACGCTGGACGAGCCGCCGATCAGCGGCATCAGCAGCGTGGCCTGATACGGCGACGTCGAGACTCGCTGCTGCTCGACCTGATTCACGAAGAAGCGGATCTCGCGCACCGTCCCAGGGTTGGTCGTGGCGACCACATCCACCCTCGTGCCCTCCAGGATCGCGCCCGACTGCAGGGCCGCCAGCGTCAAGACCTCCGGGGCATCGGTCGTATCGTCGAGCACCCTCAGCTGCGCCGTCTTCACCAGGCTCCGCCGGTTCTGCCCATCGATCGCCACCGCCGTGACGACGATGTCCCTGTCCTCGGTAGTGGCGGGAGCCTCGACCAGGCCAGCCCATGCGGGGCCGCTGAACCGGATGGGGGCTGCCCCGTCGACACTCACTTCGATGGAGGACACGAGCGTCGGGTTCATCGCCTTCGGCCGGATCCAGAACTCCGTGCCCTCCAGGACCGGACTGGGAACCTCCAGTGAGAGCAGCTCCGGGAGTGGACTGTCGCCCTCGAGCGACACCGTCTGCTGCGCCGTCCCGACGTTGCCCGCCAGGTCACGCACTCGCAACATCACCTGCGCGGAGCTCCCCGTCAGCGGCAGGTCCACCGACGTGGGCAATGCGCCGTCGAGCACCTCCACGATGCGGCCATCCACCGACAGCTCGGAGGTATACGCATTGAGCGGATCTCCCCCGTCCGTCACGGTTGCCACCAGCGACACCCGCGTCCCAGGGGCTGCCGCCGGCGGCAGCGACAGAGTCACCACCGGCGCGCCCGGCCCCCGCGCCAGCTTCAGGCGCGACAGCTCCTGCTCCTTCACCGCCAGCACTGTCCCACCCGCGGCCACGGCTCTTCCCTTCACCTCCGGGAAGCGTCCAGCGATGCGAGGCTCCTCGCGAGCATCCAGCACCAGCAGCCCCTCATTGCTGCCCACCAACAACCAGGGGCCGAGCGCCCGTATGGAGACGGCCGTCGAAGGGAGCGCCTTGTTCCCCGCAGGGGTCAGCGCGTTGCTGCCCCGCGTGAAACAGCTCACGCTCGTTCCGGCGACGCAGACCCGATCCGCCCCGAGGGAAGTCACCACTCCCGCCCCCGTCACGGCCGTGGCGGGAAGCACCTTCGGGGCTGGCGGCACCGACAGGTCCACCGCCACCAGGCGTCCACCCGCGAGGGCGTAGAGCCAGTCCCCGTGCACGGAGAGAGAGGTCACCGCTCCGATGAACTGGCGCGACAGCAGCACGCCGTCCTGGTTGCGAACCTCGATGCCCTCGTCCGTGCCGATCACGACGCCGCCGCGGAACGAAGCCATCGCCGTCGGCTCGCGGCGCAGCGCCACTCGTCCCAGGGACGAGAGCTGCTCCGTGAGCAGTTCCAGCGCCCCTGCCCCGGCCACGCGCAGCGCGACCGCCACGCGATCTCCCACGAAGGAGATCGCGGCGGGGGCTCCCTCCTCGGCCAGCTCCTGCCTGGTCACCAGGGACGCATCGGCGCGCAAGCGAGCCTCCACCAAGGCACGCCCCCCACCGTCATCCCTCAGCACCAGCAACCGATCACCCTGAAGCGCCAGATCCACCACCCCAGCAGCGCCATCCAGCGGCTGACGCGTGGCGGGCCCCTCGGCGAACACCGCCAGCTGGCCGGACACCTGGTGTGCGACCGTACCGCCCAGGCTCGAGGCGTTCACGGACAGCCGCACCTCGGCGGCCTCCGGGCCTGTGGGCAGCACATAGCCCCCCGTCGAGGCCACCGCGACGGGCTGAGAACCCACGCGGAGCTCTTGCTTCACGGTTGCCCCGGTGCTGGCAGAGGCCTGAACCGCCAGGCTGGAGCCGCCAGCGAACACCGGGCCTTCGGGCACCGTCGCCACGGTGAGCGTCGGTGCCGAGGTGGAGCCGTTCGTGATCTTGAGCTGCCGCTGGGACACGGAGCTGAACGCGCCGGACACGTCCTCCGCGACCGCGCGCAGCATCACATACCCGCCCTCGGGGCCCACCGCGGGCGCCGTGAAGGTGTGCTTCCACTGCGGCTGTCTCAGTACCACTTCGTTGTCGCCGAGGAACACACTCACCTTCCGGATGCCCCTCACCGACACCACGTCCAGGGTCACGTCGATGGGCTTGCCTTCCTCGTAACTGGCACCAGAGTTCGGGGACACGATGCGTGCCACGGGCGGTGTCGCGGGCTCCACGATGAACGACAGGGGGGCCGACGTCTGCTCGTTGTTCCGCGCATCCGTGGCGCGCGCGGTCACGACCACCGTGCGCTCCGTCGTGACGGCTGGCGGGGTCCACTGCACCGTCCAGGGCGCCTGCGTCAGGGTGAACTCCTCGCCGTCGATCGTGACCACCACCGACCGCACCGGGTTGGTGTCCGTGGCCAGCACCCGCACCTCCACCGGCGCACCGGCGGGAACGCGGGCCCCCTGCACGGGAGCCAGGAGGGAGACCGCTGGCGGTGTGGCATCTGGCTTGATGGTGACCATCACAGGATGCTCGGCGCTGCCCGTCAGGCCGCCGCTGTCCGTGGCCAACGCGGTAAGCAGATGCACCTCGGGGGACGCGCCAACCTGCTTCATCCGCAGGGTGTGCTCCATCACGGAGGAAGCGGGCTGACTGGTGGCGCGCTTGATCGAAGCACCATCCAGCCGCAGTTCCACCAGGCTCAGCGTCGTCGTGTCCTGCGCGGCGATCCGCACGAACAGCTCCTCGCCCTCCTCCTTCTCGATCGCGGACTGTGCCGGCTGCTCGAAGGTCACCGTGGGCGGCAGGTTGTTCACCAGCTGCACCGACACCAGGATCTGTTCCCTGTTCCCCGCCGCATCCTCGGCTACCGCCAGGAGCTCATGCGGGTTGTTGTTCACCGCCGTGGAGGGCCACTGGTGCGTGAAGACACCATTGCTGCCGTTCGCCAGGCTTCCGTCCACGTACAGCTCTCGCAGATGGATGCTGCCCGAGTCATCCGTCGCCTTCACCTCGAAGGTCCAGGGAACTTCCACGGTGAACTGCTGTCCCGTCTCGACCACCGCGCCAGAGCTCCGCACCACCAGGCTCACCTGCGGCTTCGTGACGTCCACCGTGCGGAACGTCGCCCGTCCCGCGGTCCCGGTGATGGCATTGCCGACCAGATCGGTGACGCCCTCCACGCTCAGCACGTAACGAGTGGTGGAGACCAGCAGGGTGCTGGGCACCAGGCTCAGGCTCAGGCCGTTGGGCGCCACCGTCACCATCGCTCCCACGTCCGTATTCGTAGCCTCGCGCTTCAGACGCGCCTGGGCGGCGCTCTCCACCTTGATGGGCTCGCTGAAGTGGACCGTGAACTGCGCATTGCGTGGCACGCTCTGGCCACCCACAACCGTCGGAGGATCCCATGCCACCACAGTGGGCGGCCGGGCATCCACGCGACTCACGTGATGATCCAACACCACCGGGGCGGTACCCGCCTTCACCAGCATCACCGTCACGTCGCCCTGCGGGCCCGCGGGAACGTTGAAGCTCAGCGTACTGCTGCTCATCGCGCTCACCGCGGCGGGAGCTCCGTCCACGTTGACCGTCATGCCATCCATGAAGCCGGTGCCCGTGAGGGTGACGGTGCCGCCCGACAAGTAGTCCACCTGCGTCGGCGAGATGTTCGTCACCGTGAGCGGTGCCACGTAGACGAACGCGCCCGGCACCTGCAGGGGCTGTCCCTGCCCGGAAATCAGCTTCACGGTGACGGGGCCGGCCGTGTCCGAAGCAGGGGTCCGCACGCGCACCAGCGAGGCGGCAGACGGCTCCACCAGTTCGGCCGCTCGAGTGCCAAAGCGCACCTCGGATACCGTCTCCAGGTTGTTGCCAGTGATGTCCACGAGCGTGCCGCCCGCGAGCCCGCCGTGGTCCGGCAGGAGGGTGGACACCGAGAGCTCCGAGACCACCTCGCCGCCTACCACCGGGAAGCGCCACGGCCCCATCAGCGCGCCCCCGACGTAGGGCATGGGCGCAAGAGACACCTCGGCCTCGTAGCGCTCGTGCGGCGTCAGCGCCGACTGCGGGGTGAAGGTCAGCGTGTAGCCTGACGTGTCCGCGGTCCCGAGCACCTCCTGCCCAGCCAGGTCTCGCAGGGTGAAGGTACTCCCCTGAGGCAGTTGCACCTCTCGGACCGGTCGCGTCACCGAGACCGTACCGTTGAGCGGCAGCACCCCACCCGGCAGTGGCACCGAGCGCACCGTCACGGGGTACGGCAGGTTGAATACCCGCGTCTGAGTCGTGCTGATCGACGCCGCGGCGCCACCCACCATCACCACCTGCTGGCTCGTAGAGGGAGGCACCGCCCACGTCCGCTCCATGAACCCTGGCGTAGCAGTGGTGTCCACCAGCGACAGCCGGTTCCTGCCTCCCACCCAGGCCCAGGGGCCGGACAGCGCCACATCCTGGGCTTTGTTGTTCACATCGCTCGAGTCCCAGCTCCCCACCAATTGGGGACCGCAAGGGTCCGTCGCGTCCACCAGGCGAACCCCATGGTTGACGCCGAGCAGCAGCCGGTTGCCATCCGCGGCCATCGCGTACGCCGGCGCCGGCTGATTGTCCAACACTCCGATCTGATTGAGCGCAGCCTCATCGAGGCGGAACAGCTCCACGCGGGACCTCGTGCCGAGATCCACCAGGATGGCCAGCGCGCTCCCCACGCGCTGCATGGCGCGGATGGTGCCTGCCGACAGGTACGTGCGTGCCACCACCCGGAATTCGCCCGCCACCCGGCCCAGGATCGCCACCTCGCGGCTGTTGCTGAAGGCCACGTAGGCCGTGCCCGATGTGGCCACGATCGAGATCGGCGTCCCACCGGACGACAGGATCGCGTGATCGATCTTCTGGGGCTCGCAGTCCACGCTCGCCCCCGTGACACAGCTCTCCAGATCGTAGCGCGCGACGATGCCCGAGGCCGCGAGGTACGCCACGTTGCCGCTCACCGCCATCGCCGTGGCCTGGAGCGGGACACCCTGAGCCAACGAGCCAAGCTCGTCTGGGCTGTCCGGCTGGGACATGTCCAGCGCGGTCAGCTTGCCACTCTTCGCCAGCAACAGGACGGAGCCCATCTTCGCGAATGCCTCGGCTCCCTGGCCAGGCACTCCCAGCTGCTCGAGCGTGAAGGTGAAGGTCCCCTCCCACTCGTCGATATGCGGCCCGTTCGACGTGGGCGTCGCGACGGCCACCGTCACCGGGCCGGTGACGTCCCTGGGCACCTTCACCCGCAGCGCCCCAGAGGACAGCAGCTCCACGCTGGACGCGGGCCTGCCGCCGAATGTCACCAGCGTGTCTCCGAAGAAGCCCGCCCCCTGGAGGGTGACGAACTCCTGGCTGTTGAAGGCCGCCGTGCTCGGTGTCACCTGGCTGACCACCGGCGCCGGCAGGTACCGGTAGGCGCCCAGCCGCAGGTCGGACAGGCCACCCACGTTCACCACTTCGATCGCCGCGGGCCCCTCGACTCCCGGCGGCACCACGATGCTCAGGGTGCGACCGTCAGCCTCCACGGTCTGCACGGCCGCCTCGTTGCCTCCGACGAACACCCGGGCGTTGGGCAGGAAGTGCTCGCCGCGCACCGTCACCGTGTCACCGCCCTGGGTAAGGCCAAAGGCCGGAGTGACGCTCTCGAAGATCGGGCGCTCGACCGTCGAAGTAGAGGCGGTGGCGAAGTGAACATCCACATCCACCCCCAGCTTTCCTCCCTCCAGGTCCGCCAGGTTCTGACCCACCCGGAGCCGGTAGCCCGTGGCCACGGTCAGCGGCGCGTAGGGCTCGAGCACCACATCCGCGCCATCCGGCGTCGACTCCGCACGGCGGGCCACGTTCACCGGAGCACTCGTCCCGTCATCCAGCGCCAGCGTCACCTCTCCGAGCGTGTTGCTGTCCGGAAGCGCCGAGACATGCACCCGTACCGTGGTGTCCACGGGGACCTTGTCGTTGCTCGCGGGCGTGGTGCCAATCAGCTCGAGGTGATCCAGGCGCACCGAAGTCAGCGTGCCTGCCAGCTCCCCGCTCTTGTCCGACTCCTGCTGGAGCGGCAGTTCCACCTGCCGATTGCCCACGTCCAGAAGCAGCGTGCCTACCAGGAGGTAGTTGTCCGCGAACACCAGCGTCCTGGCATCCCCTACCACCTGGGCGCTCTCGAGCGCGACCGCTTGCGTGTCCGGCGCGGGCAGCTCGAAGCGCTGCACCTTGCCACCTCCGGCGGCCACGTAGGCCACCCCCTCGCCCACCCACGTCTGCTCGGCGGACATCCAGCTGCTGTTCTGCGGATGCGTCAGGACCAGCTGACCGTCCAGCGACAGGCCCTCTTCCTCTGGATCCGACAGATCGATGATCGCGACCTGCTTCGCCGCGCCCAGCGAGGCATACGCGCGAGTCCCCTTCGACGTGAGGTGGCGAGCCGGGGCGATCACCGAGACCGAGCTCACCTCCGGGAGTGTTCCCTTCGTCGCGTCCAGCACGTGGACGCGAGGCGTCGTTGCGTGGAGGTCCGCCGCCAGCAGGTACTTGCCATGCAGCGCCAGCGCCCCCGCCCCGCCCGGCAGCGCCCGCTTGCTCATCAGCAGCGGCGAAGACGTCTCCCCCAGCCGGTACAGAGAGACGCCCTCTCCATCCGCGACGAACAGCAGGTTGTCCTTCACCACCACGTCGACCGCGGCGTTGGTGACGGAAAGCGACGGCTTCTCGCTCGGCGCCGCCGGGAGCGACACGTCCCAGATCTTCACTCCCGCCTTGCCCGCCGCCATGTAGAGCAGGTTGCCCGCCTTGGCGAGCCGCCGTGCACCGCCCTGCGCCGTGAAGGTGAGCGTCTTCTCCTCGCGGATCGTGGGCAGCTCGGAGAGCGACGCGATGAGCAGCCCGCCCTGGGAGGTGGCACGCGACGCACTGTAGACAGTGCCATCCTGGCCCACGATGGCCGTCTCCCCGCCCAGCGCCGCATACACCACCCCGTTGTCCACGATCGCGTGGGCCACGGGCAGCGTGGGCAGCCTGGCCACCGCGCCCGCGCCGTAGAGGAAGGCGTCCTCGCGGGTCACCACCTGGCCCGCCAGCTCCACCCTCACATCCACCAACCCCGGGCCGTGCGGAGGAATCTTCGCCACCGCATCCTCCGTGGAAGTCACGCGGACCTCGAAGGAAGCGGTCTGGTCGAAGAACACCTTCATCCCGGGCATGAAGCCCTTGCCCTTGAGGGTGAGGTACCCACCGCCCTGCTGCGGCGACTGGGTAGGAGACAGCGTCAGCAGGTTCAATGGATCGCGGTAGAAGAACCCGCCCACGCGCTGGTCGGACAGCCCGGAGGGCGTGTCGATCACCTCCACCAGCGCGGGCCCGGCGGCCGAGAGCAGGGACGGAGGCACCGTCACCTGCAGGGCCGTGCACGACGGCTGCTGATTCGGGCACGTCCGAGACTCCACGGTCGCGGCCTGGCCGCCCACCTTCACCGTCGTCTCCTGCCGGAAGCCCGCGCCCTGGATCTCGACCGCGGTGCTCGCGGTCGCCAGTCCAGAGGCAGGCACGATGCTGGTGATCTTCGGCTGCTCCGCGTTCGTGCCAGGCGCGACGAAGAAGATGGCCTCCACGGGCGCGACGAGGGTCCGGGTATCGAACCCCTCCACGCCTTGGGTGATCTTCACCCGCACCTGCTGCCCTGGCGGCAGGCCACCCGTGGGCTGGAAGATGGCCGTGGAGCCGCGGACGGCGAACACCACGTCATACTCGCCCGCCACCGCATGCCAGGTCTGCCCATCGAAGGTGCTGACCTGGAAGGTCTCCGCCTTCACCGACTCCTTCTTCACCGGCAGGGTGAAGCGTGCCTGGATGATCGTATTGCTGTGCGCGAGGCTGCCCGGCTTCGGGTCGAGCTCCACGACCACCAGGTCCGTCGGGGGCACCTCGATGACCGTGGCGCTCCCCGAGGTGGCGGCCAGCAACGCGCCGCCCACGAAGGTCAGGCCCGCGGCGGGAGCCCCCAGGTCCGTCGACAGCACCAGCTGGGGCTGGGCCTCGTTGCTCAGATCGTACACATACAGCTTGTTCCCCACCGTCACGTAGGCTCGACCGCCACGCACCAGCAGGCGGCTCGCCACGAGCTTCTCGTAGGGCTGGAAGCCCGACTGGATGCTGATGCGGCCCCGAAGCGCGAGCGCCGGGTCCTCGCGGTCATAGATGGAGAGGGACAGGCCATCTCCCGTGTTCTCCGTCACCCGAGAGGTGAGCGCGTAGAAGCGCGTCGGCCCGAGGTCCAGCGCCAGCGCGTCCGTGTCCGCGTCCAGCGGCCAGGCCTGCGCCGGTGCCACCCGCGGGCCTACGATGCTGAAGCGCCGGATGGCTCCCGGTCCGCCCGTCGACTCCGTCACGCTGACATAGGCGTCCTGGCCCTCCACTCGCACACCCGTGGCCAGACCCGACGTGGACGCCCGGCCCGCCTCGAAAGGAGTCGCGCTGTTGGACACATCCACCACCGCCAGGCCTTGCGCGTCGATGGCCAGGAACGCCAGCGAGCCGGAGACATCCAGTCCGCGCACGGGCGTCTCGGTGCGCATGCCGCCCAGGCGAATGGGCCGCTCCTCGATCTTCACATCGAAGATCTCCAGGCCTGTGTAGCCGGTGTTGGAGACACCCACGTAGAGCGTGTCCCCCTGCAAACGGAGCTCCGACGCGACCCTCGGCGGGAAGCCCGGCAGATCCATCGTGGTGCCCACGGGCATGTCGTACGCAAACACGCCCACCTGCACCGCGGGCTCCCCCGGCCGCACCAGCTCCACCGGAGCCAGCATGGCCTGCGCCACTGCCGGCGTCGTGAAGCGCAGTGACGACAGATCGCGGATGTCCACATCGAGGGCGTTCGCGTTGCCAATCCGGACCTGCGTCCCCGGCGCCAGCACGCGCTTTCCAGGCACCGTCAACGACACCCGCGTGCCCCCGCTCACGGGCCCATGGTCCGGCGAGATGGAGACATTCGCGCCTACCAGCGGGTCCAGGTAGAGGAGAGCCGCCGGCAACACGCCCCGAGGCCCACCCTGGTTCTCCACCTCGAGATCGGCGGGCCCCGCTTGAGCCGCCGCCGGCACGGTGACGCTCATGCTCGTGTCGGTGTCAGGCGCGGCGGCCAGCTGGAAGGCGGCCTCCACTCCCCCCACGCGTACATGCGAGGTGCCCGTGAAGCCCTTGCCCGTCACGGTGATGACCGCACCGCCAGCCCGGGAGACCATGGACTGCGAGACGGCCTGCGGCTCCGGGACGCGACTGCCCGCCGCCGCCGTCTCGAACTCGAGCTCGAACGGAATGAGGAGCGCTCCGCCCCGCTGATCCGTCACGGTCGTGCTCACCACCAGGCGATAGGCCGTGCCGGGCACGAGCGGGTCATCGGGGCGGACCACCAGCTGCGAGTCGGAGATCTCGAGCTCCACGTCCACCGCCGTGTCACCCGGCCCCAGCAGCTGCACGCTGGTGTCCGTGAAGCTCGGCGCGTGCAGGGGACGGTTGAAGCGCACCGCCAGCTCCACGTTCTCGGGAGGCACCAGCGACTCGCGCGCGGGGCTGTAGCCCGTCACGTACAGGAACGGCACGGACAGCTCGGTCACCCGATCGCGGCCGGCCAGCAGCAACCGATCCTTCACCGCCACCATGTCCCAGGCGCGCTCCGGGTTGCCACCGCTGACGCGCTTCGGGTCTCGAGGATCCGACACGTCCACCAGCACCACGCCGCCATCGGCCGCGGCCACGAAGAGCATGTCGCCGAGCAGGCGCAGCCGCTGCGGGTGGCCCGGCACGTTGGAGAGCGTCGTGTCGAAGGGGATCGACAACGAGTCGAGCTTCTTCGGATCGGACGGGTTGGACACATCCACGAAGAGCAGGCCGAACTCCGCGGCCGCCACGATGGCCACGCCCCGCACCACCACCACGTCCGTGAGGGTGTAGGGATAGGAGATCTCCCCCTCGACCATGGCTCCGGGGCTGGCCGAGCTGTAGATGATCAGCTTGCCCGAGGGCGTGGCCCCCTTGGCGACATGGGCCTGATCTCCCTGCGCATGGCCGGTGAGCGAGCTCTGCGGAGGTGGCGGCAGGGCGCGCGGGTCCCCCGTCTGCGGAGGACAGAAGTAGATACCCTCGTGCGCGCCCGTCACCACGAAGGCACGACCATCCGCCAGAGCGGCACCGAAGACATCGGTACCGCTCATCAGCTCGCCAATGCGAACCGGATCCTGCGGGACGCGCGTGTCGAACAGGGCGATGGTGCCAGCGGTGCCATAGGCGGGCAGGCTTCCGCCCTGGCACTGCGCCGCCGGCTCCTTGGAGAGCGTCGTCCCGAGCAGCCAGGCCCCGGTCTGCGTGGGCACCACGCGCGTGGCCAGCATGCCCCCTCCCGCTCCAAACGAGGCCTGGCCCAGCACCTCGGTCGGAGGGCTGGAGGGATTCAGAAGGACGAGGCCGCTCTCGCCGCTGGCCAGGTAGATCCGACCGTCCCTCATGGCCACGTCGAGCGAGTCCGGCATGACCTCGATGTCCGGCAGTTCCGTGGGCGGCAGCATGCCGAGCCGGACCGCGAAGAAGCGGTCCACCAGCTCATCCTCCGGATTCACCATCCAGCTCACGGAGGTGCGCGGCTCACCCGGCTTGGTCGCGTCGTACGAGACGGTGCGGTAGGACACCGGGATCGTGCCCTGCTGGGTGTAGTAGCCCCCCCGGTAAGTCTTGGTGAACTTGTTGCCGTTGCCGCTGGCACCAGCCGCCGAGAACACCTGCAGCGGGCTGGACGGATTGGCCACCAGCGCGCGAGGCGCCGTCGCGACCGTCCGCTCCTCACCCAGGAACGGCAGGCCGTAACCCACCTCGCTCGGAGCGGTGCCTCGCGAGATGCCGTCCGGCGAGACCACGGTCACATCGGCCGCGCCGAACGAGCCCGGCGGAGCCACCGCCACCAGCTCGTTGAAGGACTTCACCCGCACGTTCGTGGCGGGCAGGCCTCGCACCAGCACGCGCGTGGACCCCAGCGCATCGGCCCACTCGGGAAGGAAGCCGTCACCGGTGACGGTGATCACGCTGCCGCCGCGCGGGTTGAGGAAGCGCGGCGTGGCGCTGCTGGCGTACAGCGGCGCCACGTACAGGTAGCCACCCGGCTGGCGCGCGGACAGCCCCGACGGCTGGATGATCTCCACGTCCGCCAGGCCCACCTCTCCTTCAGGCGTCAGCACCGTCAGCCGCGTGGGCGAGAACGCCAACACCGGCGCAAGCGCTCCACCGATCCGCACCTCCACACCCTGCTCGAAGCGGCTGCCCAGCACCTCGACGATGCTGTCCCCCGCGATGGAGCCCACGCGCGGCACCACCTGGGAGATCGTCGGCCGTACGCCCGGAAGCGCCGCTGTCCGGAACGAGAGCGAGAACGGCGCGATGAGCTCGCCCTTGCCATCAAACGTCTCGAGCGCTGTGGAGAGCGAGACCGTGAGCTTCTCGCCAGCGGGCAACGGCTGCGAAGGCTCGAAGACGATCGTGCTCGTCGGAGTGCTGGGGCTGCCCGCCTCCAGGGTCCCCGGCACGGCGACGCCCGCCTCCGTGGTGATGGAGAAGGCCGCCTGGGCCGTCGCCGCGTTGATGATCGTCGACAGGAAGATCGTGACGTCCGGCAGATCCAGCGGAACCAGCTCGCCCTCGGCCACGTTCGTCCGGATGACGGAGAGCTCCGAAGGATCTCCGAAGTCCAGCGACCAGCCACGCACGTTTCCTCGATCCCGCATGCTCAGCAGCCGCCCGTCGCCGAACGCCACCGCGCGCGTCTCCCCCACCTGGGTGCCGGTGACGTGGTACAGCAGCGTCGGGTTGAGCAGATCGCTCAGGTCCACCACCGCCACGCCTGCCGCACCCGCGGCCACATAGGCCAGCTTCCCGGCCAGGCGCACATCCCAGGCGAAGCCCTTCACATCCACGGAGGCAATCCGCTCAGGCTGGGGTTCGGACACGTCCACCAGCACCAACCCCTCGGCGCCCGCGGCCACCACGGCCACGTTGTCGAGCAGGCGGATGCGCTGCGCGGCGATGGCCTCCGGCAACACGCTCGTCTGGGTCGGCGCATGCTCCACCGACCAGACCTGGAGCGCGCCCGAGCCCACGCGGAAGTCGTTGCCTCGCGTCCCCGTGCCAAGCACGGCGCGAGCGTCCGACACGGCCACGGTCTGCGCCCCCGGACTCACCGCCGCGGCGTGCACCGGGAACGGCTCCACCGAGACGTCGAAGGAGCGCAGCCCGCTGGCCGCCGCCGCCGCGAGCAGTCGGTGCCCGCGTACATCCACGCCATACACTCCGTTCGAGCCCGCCGGGACGGCCTGCACCTGCGGATTGAGCGCCAGGATCCTCTCCGGATGCGCCAGATCCACATTCACCTTCGCCACCGCGCCCGCCGTTGCGTTTCCGTCCTCGTCCCGCCGGGAGACGAGGCCCACGTACATGGCGCCTTCCTCGCTGGGCGGGAGGGTGATGGAGGTGGCCTCACCCGGCAGCATCAGGCGCGCGATGATCCGGTCATCGGTGCCGTCCTTGTTCACGTCCACCAGCCGGAGCCGGTCCTCGTCGGAAATGGCGGGACTGCCTTCTATGAAGCGATGGAGACCGGAGAGGCTCACCACCTCCAGCGTCGAGCCGCCGACCACGTAGGCCACGTCGCCCCACACCACCGCATCGCGCAGCGCATGCCCCAGCGTCACGGACGAGTCCGAGGGCTGGTCGAACGTGAAGCCATCCGCCAGCGTGGCCGACAGGCCCGGCTGCGACGGGTAGCTGACCGTCACGTCCACCGTCCCCCGGACTCCGGGAGGAGTAGTGGCCTGGATGAGCCCCAGCCCGAGCACCCGCGCCTGCAGCGCGTCCTTGTCACCGAACTTCACATTCACGTCGCCGTCGGGCACGAAGCCCGCGCCCGAGATGAGCACCGATGTGCCGCCCGTGCTGGGCCCTCGCGACGGAGTCACCTCATCGATGCGGATCGGATCCACATAGAGGTATGCGCCCACGCGGTCGACGCGCACGCCTCCCTTGCCAATGACTGTAACGGTGGCCGGGCCACCCTGAGCCGACGCCGGAACCCTCACGGTGGCGCTCATGCCACCCAGGCCTGTGGAGAGCACCTGAGCCGGGACGTTGTTGAAGCGCACCTCCATCATGCCGTCCAGGAAGCCGGTTCCCTCCAGGACGATGTCATTGCCACCCGCCGAGGGCCCCTGACTCGGGAGCAGCCGGGAGAGGGTCACGGGGACCGACATGGCGTCGGTGGCCGTGGTGAACTCCGCCAGGAAGGCCCCCTGCATGGACACCGAATCCGCCTCGGCGCGCAGCCCCTGGATTCGAACCTGGTAGGCCGTGTTCGGGGTCAGCGCCCCCGTCGGCGTGAGCGTGAGCTTGTAGGAGGTGGGGGTCGGACACTCGGTCGTGCACGCGGCGAACGACCAGGTGTAGGGCACCTCCACGCCCACCGCGCTGCCGTTCAGCGGCACCAGCTTCACGTTGGCAGCCTTGATGTCTTCGGTCTTGATGGCCCTGCTCAAGAAGATCTGGATGGGCTGGCCCACCAGGACTCCCTCGGCCCCATCCGCGGGGACACTGGCCGTCACCACCGGGAAGGGCAGCCCCACCACGGAGAGGGCGTGTCTCACCACGGGCCCGTTCGCCTGCGACACGGTCTCCTTGATGGCCGCCACCACCACATCCCCGCCCACGGCCACATCGGACAGCCGGGTGGCCGGGTACAGGTCCACGGCATCCACGGAGAGCGGCCGAGCCGGATCCGAGTTGACCAGCACCTGCACCAGCGCCGAGCTCGTATAGCCCGCCACCGCGCCGAGCTGCGGCGCCGCGGCCCCGACCGAGAACTTCATTCCATTCACCAGCGGAGTCACCGCCGCCGGCAGGTGGGGACGCGTCGCGGGCGAGATCGACAGCGTGCGCAGGGCGTTGTTGGACACCGACAAGCCCCGGCGGGCATACAGCGCCACATCCTCCGCGCTCGAGGCGAGCTCACCCACCACCCGCAGATCCGGCAACGCCAGGTCGACCACCAGCAGCCTGCGCTCGAGCCCCAGCTCCGCCAGGAGCACCGCGTAGCGGCCAGACACCTGCACATCGAGGATGGAGGGCTGCTTCTCCACTCCATTGAAACGGAAGTCCTTTACCGCGCCGAGCAGCATCGGGCGATCCGGATCCTGCAGCGAGAAGCGCACCACGCCGCCCTGCCCCGCCGCCATCAGCGCCAGGTCTCCCGCCACCGCCAGGCCCTTGGCCTGCCCCACACCGGGCACCGTCGCGACGATGGCGGGCTGGGCCGGGACCGTGTTGATGACCATCAGCGACGGCACGCCCTCGCCCAGCATGTCGATGAACGGCAGGTCCGGGCCGTTCACCGCCACATAGGCCCGCGTCCCCTGGAGCACGAGGGCCACGGGATTGTACGGAGGCGGCAGATCCACGCCGCCCACCACATGGGCCTGCGTCGGGTCGCTCACGTCCACCTTGGACAGCGCGCCGCGTGTGCTCCTCGTCTCGAGCTCGGTGATGTCCCTCGCGGACGTCGCCACCACCGCTGGCGACAGCACCCACGCCTTGTCACCCGAGAGTGCCACCTTCACGGGCAGCATCATGGGCAGCCGCTGGAGAGGACGGTCCGGGCCATCCACCGACGGCACGTGGCGGGTCACCACGGACGAGACCGACAGATCCGAGTACAGGTACGCCCCCGGCGCCACCACGCGCCGCTCGTCCGGGTTCTGCACGGCGATGTCCACGGGCCCCAGGGTGCCCTCGGGCATCGTCACCTGGAGCCGGCCCGGAGACAGCACTCGCACCTGATTCGCGGCCAGCTCCTGGGTGCCTACCGTCACCTTGGCGCCGCGCTGGAAGCCTCCGCCGAGCAGCTCCACCGTGTTGCCGCCCGCGACCGGGCCGGTGGCCGGCACCACGAAGTTCAGCTCCAGCACCTTCAGGAACAGGAAGCCGCCGTACAGCGTGCCGTCGAGGCCATCCGGGTTGACCACCGTGACCGTGGCGGCACCCTCGACCTGCGCAGGAGTGCGCGTCTGGAGGGTCAGCCCATCGGTGGCAACGGTCACTCCACCCACCGCCTCCTTGTCGGAGAAGTAGACCCGCGCGCCCGTCTTGAAGCCGGATCCGGACACCGTCACCAGGGTTCCGCCATCCAGCGGACCCGAGGAAGGGCTCACGCTGGACACGACCGGCGGCTTCGCGTTCACCCGGCGCGTGCTGAACCGGGAGACGAAGGGCTCGTCCAGCTCGTTGCCGGTGGTGGCGGAGGCCAGCGTGGACTCCACCCTGAGGAAGTAGTCGGTCGCGACCGCCAGCGGGCCGGTCGGCGTGACGCGAAGGATGCGGCCGTCGATCGTCACATTGACGGCGACCGGAGGCCCGATCACCGGGTCCCCCGAGCGCAGCACCACCGCCCCGGGCAGGCTGGCCGCCGACGGCGCTTCGGACAGCTCCACCTCGATGCGCAGGCGATCAGCCACGTCCGGCTCCGCGGGATCGACAGGCACCTGGCGAGCGCCATCCACCGGATTCACGGACGCGACCACGAACTGCTGCAGCGCGTAGTGGGCCAGCTGGTTGCCGACCATCGTCACCGCGCCGCCCACCGAGGGCACCACGTCCGCCCCACCCCTGCGCACCGCCGACTCCGAGAGGTACGGCAGGTTGGCGCGGACCAGCGTGAGCGCCTTGCCATCCGGGTCGATGCGGGACACGGACATCATGCCCTTCACGCCCTGGTTGTCCGCATTGACGAGCTGGGCGGTCGCCAGCGCCAGGTTGCCCGAGACGCCCACCGAGCCCAGCCCCGTCCTGGCCAGCAGATCCTGCCGGGCGGGCGCATGCGACAGCAGCGACACCAGCCGGGGCTCCTCGGGCCGCGACAGATCCACCACCGCGAGCTCCGCTCCAGACTCGCTGCACGCCACGAGGGCTCGCTGCCCCACCGCCGAGACGGCGTTGGCCCCGCCAGGAAGCGCCACGAAGCCCAGCAGCTTCAGCTGAGGATGCGTCAGGTCGCGCACCTGCAAGCCGGCCGGGCCCGCCGCCACGAGCAGCAGGTCTCCCGAGATGAAGACGTCCCGCGCATCATCCACGGCCACGGTCAGCACGCGCTGCGGCGCCGTCGGGGCGCCAAAGTCCACCACCACCACTCCCGCGGAGCCGTTGGCCACGAACGCCACGCGATCCTTCGCGGCCACGCCCAGCACGTCATTGCCGGGCACGTCCACGCTGCCGAGCCGCATGCGCGTCTCGACGTCCACCACGGAGAGCATCGGGGGCGCGTACGTCCCACCGCTCTGGCCGCGGGACGCCGTCGCCACCAGGGCGTACGGACCGGAGATGGTGGTGGCGCCAGGGGGCCCATCGAGCGGCACCAGGCCCAGCCCGAGGATCGGGTTGTTCCCCTCGGCCACCTGGGCAAAAGCGAGCGCGCTGCCGGTCGAGGAGGTCTGCTCATCGAGGCCCGAGCCTCCCACCACCACGCGGCCATTGGAGCCCGAGGCCACGGGCCCCAGCACGGCCGACCCCGCGAACGGGGTGAGGGTGGCCCTGGGGCGCAGGCCGATCTCCACGTCGACCATCCCCGACTCCGTCCGGTTGTCGGACGCATCCACCGCCGCGGAGTAGAGGCGGATCTTCTGCCCCGCCAGGCCGCCGGGTACGAGCCAGGGCTCGGGGCTGTCATACAGGTACCGGCCGGAGGCGTTGGGAGGTCCGGCCCGAGGAGCCGAGGTGCTCCCCAGCTTCTCGCCGGCCACCCAGAACTCGACGCTCTTCATCGAGGAGTTGTCCCGCGCCGCGGCGGTCAGGACGAGCTGCGCACCCTCCGTGACGACGTCGGCCTGCGGTGGATTCACCTGCTCCACCTCGGGTGCCACCGTGTCGCGGACGGTGCCCACCACCACCTCCGCGGAAGACTTCTCGTGGCCCGCCGTATCGACCGCCACGGCCTTCAGCGTCAGGGTCCGGTTGCCACTGGCCACGGGCGCGACGAAGGTGCCGACGTACACATTGGGCTTGCCCGGAATGCCCGCTGGCTGGTTGGCCACGCCCACACGCTTGCCGTCCACCAGGAAGATGACCTGGCGGATGCCGCCATCCGGATCGGTGGCCTCCGCTTGAATACGAACCGTCTGCCCGGCGAAGACGCTCGAGCCGGAGGCAGGCGCCTGGATCGCCACCGCCGGCTCCTGGTCCTTCACCACCAGTATCTGCCGGGGCTCGGACCAGGCCTCGTGGCCAGCGAGGTCCACGGCCTTCAGGCGTGCCGTCAGCGGCACCGGCGGCTCGCTCGCCGACGGTGCCACGAAGTGGAAGTCATAGGGCAGCACATAGCGGCGGCCCACCTCGGGCAGTGACGCGCCCTGCCCCACGTGCAGCGAGACGTGGGCAATGCCCACCGTGTCCTCGGCCTTCGCCTGGAAGGTGTGCGTGAGCCCCTCCACCATCTGGACCGGCGCCTTCTCCCAGCTCACCTGGGGCGGATGGTCCTCCTGCACCGTGACGGTGACGGGGACCGCCAGCTTCTTCAGCGCGGAGGTGTCGGTGGCCTCGGCGTTGAACGTGAGCTGGGTCCCCACCTCGGCATCCGCGGGTACCCGATAGGTGAAGCGGTAGGGAGGCGCGGGCATGGTCGCCAGCGGCTGCGTCCTTCCCGCCAGGGAGAACACCACGCTCACCACGCCCACGTTGTCATCCGCGAGCGCCTCGATCTCCAGGGTCTGTCCTCGGATGATCCCCGAGCCATTCCTCGGAGAGAGGAAGCTCACCGTGGGCTGCTGCGTATCGGCCACCACCGGAATCGTCAGCAGGGGGGCGACGGACTTCTGCTGATTCGAGTCGACCGCTTCGGCGCGGAAGGTGAGCGTCCGGCCCGCCGAGCCGTAGGGCAGCGGCACGCGGAAGGAGTACGGCCGGGTGGTGCCCGTGAAGCGCAGCGGCCCGTTTACCCCGCCCTCGACGAGCACCTCCACCGAGGAGATGCTCACGTCGTCCTGCGCGGCCACCACGAGGCCGAAGTCACGCCCCTCCGTCAGCGTGGGACCGCGAGGCTGGGCAATCGCCACGGTGGGAGGAGTGTCCTCCACCACCTGCAGCGTCACCAACTGGCTGTTCCCGACGTGCCCTTCTTCTTGGATGTAGGAGTCCCTCCCCACGGCCTTCAGCGTCATCGATGAGGCACCCGACGGCACGGGCACCCGGAAGACGAAGGGCGGCCGCTCCAGCCTGAGCGTCTGCACGACCGAGCCCGCGGTGGCGGTGAGCACCACCGAGTCCATGCCCACGTCATCGGTGGCGGACACCTGCACCGTCACGGTGCTGCCCTCCACGACGGACTGGCCGTTGCGCGGGGAGACGATGGACACCTGGGGTCTGGTGTCGCACGTCACGTGGAGGAGCTGGGTGGACCGCAGCTCATCCGGGACCGCGTTGTCGTTCACGTCCCAGGCTCGGGCCTGGACGAAGTGCTCCACGTACCCACTGGTGGGACACCCCCCCTGCATGAGCGGCGCCACCAGCTCGTGGCGCACCAGCGGTGCGTAGACGCCGAACGAGGCCCCCGGGTTGGCGTTCACCGGCGGGAAGCCGCCCGCCGAGTGCACCGGCACGAGCGTCGCCGGCGTGGGGCCCGCGAGGATCTGTACGTTCCTGACGAAGACATCGTCGTGCGCCAGCACCTCCACCACGAAGGGAGTCCCCTCCACCACGGTCTGCGCGAAGCCGGGCCGCAGCACCTGGGCCACCGGGGGAGTGGTGTCCTCGACCACCACGACCGCCCGCTCGTCCGTGGACTGATGGCCTTCCACGTCCGTGGCCAGCACCCGGACGTTGAGCGTGACCGGGGACTGGTTCGGCCCCATCGCCACCATGCCCGGTGGCAGGCTCACCATCCCGCCATAGCTCTTGAGCCGCGTCACATCGTGGAACGTCGGATCCTCGATCTGCTGGGCCGCCGCCTGGAGGTCCTCGTCCGCGGCGATGGGCAGCCCATCGGACCCGAGCCGATCAGAGAGCACCTCGATCCGCCGGGCCTGGGGCTCCATCACCTTCAGCGCCGGCTGGCCGTTGATGAAGAACTCCAGCTGCTTCACCTGGGTGTCGTCCCCGGCGACGGCCTGGAGGAAGAACTGGATGCTGCCCTCGGTGATGGTGGCGCCATCGGCCGTGGGCACGGCGATGGCCACCGCGGGCGCGCTGGGCCGGCGCCCCTCCACCACCAGCCGCGTCGTGCTCGTCTTGCCGTGCGAGTCGCTGGCGGTGATGGTCAGCACGGACGGCGCTCCATCTCGGCTGACGGGCGGAGTGAACTTCAGGTGGGCCGAGACGCTCGCCGAGGCGGGCGGCGGCGAGTTCGGAGGGGGATAGACGATCAGATCGCCCAACCTGGCCTCGATGGAGGCCACCCTCACGTCATCCTTCACCTCGAAGTCCAGCCGCGCCTCGGTGCCCTGGAGCAGCCGGACGAAGCCACTCTCCAGCTCGGCCTCGGAGATGCGCTCCACGGTCGATTCGAGCTTCACCAGACGCACGGTGGGCGCCCCATCCGGACGCACATCCACGAAGACGGGGTTGGACAGGGAGGCGTTGCCCGCCCTGTCCCGCGCCAACACCGACAGCGACACGGGCGCGCCGTTGGAGGGAGTCCGCAGCACCACCTTGCGCTGCTCCGTGGTGCCGGGCCGCACGAACGTCTCACGCGGCGAGCCATCCACGAGCAGCTCCGCCGACTCCACCTCGACGTTGTCCTGGAAGGACAGCGTCACCGGCACCTCCGCATCCGCCACCACCGAGCTGCCGTTGAGCGGCTGCTTCACCGCCGCCACGGGGGGCTGGGTGTCCGCGCGCACGCCGACCTGGATCGACGCGACCGAGCGCTGGGCCTCACCCGTGCTGACGGTCTCGCGCGCGAAGGCGCTCAGCTCCGCCGCCCGGGGCGCCCAGCCCATGGGGGGCCGCAGGTCCACCTGAGCGCGCAGCGGACGTCCGGGCGACGAGTGCTGGGTGTCCAGCCGGGCCACCGTGAGCCACTCACCCGCCGCCCTGGCACGCACCTGCACGCCGGACGTGTCGTACACGATCCCCGTGCGCGAGACGGCCAGCGCCCCCGTCGAGGACTCGGGCAGCAGCTCCACGTCGATCTCGTCCACCACCATGTAGGCGGCTGGGAACGACAGCTCCAGCGTGTCGTGTGAGCCGCCGATCAGCTCCTCGCGGCGCCCGCCAGGGTTGTCCGCCAGGAAGGCCACCACATCCGGGTGGTTCTCGCGCTCCGCGTTGATGCGATAGCGATACGTGATGCGCGCCTTCGCGCTCTGGCTGGACGGCAAGCCGCCCACCTCGAGCGTCACATGGCCGGGCTGACCGCCCAGCTCATTGGAGGTGTGGGGAAGCACCTTGAGGGCCCCCTGCTGCACCTCCACCTGGAACGCCTGCGCCGCGCCAAAGCTCCACAGCACGGACGAGGCCGGGCTACCCGCCGCTGCGTCCGGCGCAGCCACTCCGAAGGCGTCCGGACTTCCCTCGGCCAGGCTGACAGCCCGGGTCGTCAGCGCGATCAGGCCGGAGGCGATCCTCACGTCGTCCTTCAGCTCGGCCTGGACGGGCTCGCGCCGCTCCTCGGTGAGCGAGGCGCCCGCGGAGGGACGCAGCAGGCTCACCACGGGTTGGGCGTCCGGCACCAGCTGCCGGGTCAGGCTCGTCTCGGTGATCTTGTTCGTGGAGTCCACCGCCTTGGCGGTGAAGGAGAGGCTCCGAGAGCCGCTGGGGAGTGACGGGAGCGGGATGGTGAGCTTCTGGCTGAAGGCCTTGCCCGGCGTGAAGGTCAACGTCTGCTCCACGCCATCCACCTTGACGTTCAGGGAGCTCACCTGCGTGTCATCGCTGGCGGAGACGGTGAGCTCCACCGTGGAGCCCGCGACGCACGTGAGCGCGTCCGGCGTGCCCGACAGCGACAGGGAGACGTGAGGCGGGGTGCGATCCACCGCCGGCATCACCTTGATGGTCACCACATGGGTGTCGAAGTAGTTGCCAGCGGGATCGTAGGCCCGCGCCATCAGCTTGTACTGCCTGTCCAGCGTGAACCCCTGCAGGCTCACGGTCCCGGCGAAGGTACCAACGTACTCACGACCGGTGACGAGGGTGTCCGAGCCATCGGCATCCGGCGTGCTGATCTCCTCGAAGCGCTCGGAGCTGACGCGAAGGGGATCCTCGCCATTCGGCCGGTAGTCTTCATAGCCCGTGTCGGGATTCAGCGCGCTGCGCAGCAACGCGACGCGCGTCACGCGCACGTCGTCGCGCACATCCACGCGGAAGCCCAGCGATCCCCCCTGCGCCACCTCCATCACTTCCGAGCTGCGCGGCGGCGTCACCATCACGGCCGAGGGCTGCTGGGTGTCGGGCGCCACGCTCAGGCGCACCTCGCGCACCGTCTCGTTGCCTCCCGTATCGCGCACGGCGACGCCGACCTTGTCCTCCTGCCCCAGGTGGACGATGGGCGCGCGAACCACGACCCACTGCGCCGAAGTCACGTCCTTCACGGTGGCGGGCGGCCACTGGCCCTGAAGCGCTCCTCCGGACCTCCCCACCCACCCCACCACCCCGTCGTCATCTCCCATGGAGACCGACAGGCGCACATCCTCGCCCTCCTTATAAGGACTGCCCGGCGGAGGAGAGAGCAGCGTGACGGTGGGCGGCAGATCCGGCACCGCGAGCACCCTCTGTGTCCGCTCCGTCGTCAGTCCGGAGGTGTCCTCGACCACGGCGCGCAGCTCCGGCTCGGGAACACCCGACGGCACCACGGCCCGGAAGCGATAGATCTTGTAGAGCCCGTCCCCCGTGGCTCCCCCCACCTGCTCGGCGGGCGTGCCATTCATGAACAGCTCGACCGAGTCGACCGCCACGTCGTCCGACGCGGCGACGTCCACCATGATCGTGCGGCCCACGAAGACGCGAGCGCCCGCACCGGGAGAGCGGAAGGCGACGAGTGGCGGCTTCTCGTCCGCGTGAATCGCCAGGGGCACGGTCCACTCGGCCGTCTTTCCACCGCTGTCGGTGGCCACCGCCTTGAGCATGGCCGTCCGTGGAGTGCAGGGGCTGGAGAAGTCCTCGCAGGAGAGGAGATGCTCGAAGCGGAATGGCGGCACGGTGCGCGAGCCCTTGCTCTGGCCATCCAGGAAGATCTCCACCTTGGTCACAGCCACGTCGTCACGGGCATCGACGAGCACCTCCAGCTTCGTGCCGATCGTCGCGACCGTGTTCGCCTGGGGACGCTTGATCTCCCCGGTGGGGGCCACATCCGCGACGGCCTTGATGCGCACCTCGGGCGAGAACCCCACGTTGTCGGAGCTGTCATAGGCCCGAGCGCGAATGCGGTGCTCCGCCCCGCTCTGCAGCTTCACCGCCGGGAGCACGTAGTGGGTGACGAACGAGCCCGGGGTGTTGCCATTGGGTGGCGGCGCCGTGTCCTCGAAGACCTTCACCTCGTCGAAGAAGATCTCCACGCGCGCCACTTCCACGTCGTCCAACCCGCCCACGCCAATCAGCAGATCCTCGGTCTTGACCACCTCCACGTTGTCGAGCGGTGTGATGAGGGCCAGGGAAGGCGGCGCCACATCCCGGGAGACGGACACGGAGGCCGACACCTTCTTCTCATGACCCGAGGAATCACGGGCCACCGCCTCGACGAGGAGCGTCTGCCCCGCGGCCGAGGAGGGGACGATGTACTGAGCCTGATACGGCGGCACACTGGACAGGCCCACCGCCGTGCCGTTGACGAACCACGACACCTGCACGGGATCCGACGAGTCATCCGTCGCGGTCGCGGAGAGCGGCATGCGCGAGCCGGCGATGATCGTGGTGCTGTTGATGGGGTTGAGGATGGTGATCTGCGGAGGCGCATCCTCCTTGACGGTGGCCATGAAGGACGCGCGCCGCTCGTTGCCGCCCACGTCGATGGCCTGCACCTCCACCCTCACCTGCTTCCCCAGGCTGCTGGCGGGAGGCACCCACCTGAACAGGAAGTCCTGGGAGCCCGCGGCGGTGCCGTCCAGGCCTCCCTTCGCCAGGCGGGTGCTGGCGACGACGGCGCCATCCACCAGCAGATTCACATCCACGCCAAAGGCCAGCGCATCGTCTCCGAGCGTGCCCGACACCACGAGCGGGACGCCCACCGCGGCGTCCGCCTGGGGCCCCACCGGACGACTCAGCGTCAGCAGGGGTGGAGAGTCCGCGGCGATGCGAACCACCAGGGCCTCCACCGGCACCAGGGCGCCGGCTCCATCCACCGCCGCCGCGCGGATGACGGCGGACGTGCCAGCCGCCGACCTCGGCGGAATGAAGCTCACCTCCCAGAGGGGGACGACCACGGGCACCAGGCCCTCCGCCGTCTCTCGCATCCTCACCTCGGAGCGAGGCGTCTCCGACGCGCCCAGCGGCGCGTCATCCACCGAGAAGCGGACGATCTGGAAGTCCTCCGGCTTCAGCAGACCGCTGCGCCAGTTGCCGCTCGTCACGCGCAGCGTATGCGGGAGCCCCGCCACGAGGACCTGGCCCGCCAGCGGCGACTCGTACACCACCTTGCGCGAGCTGGGAGGGGGCACTCCCACCACCTTCACCTGCAGCTCCGGCATGGCCGTCACCATCACGCCAGCCGTGTCCTTCACTCGCGCCCCGATCTTCAGGGTGCTGCCCCCATGAGGAGGAGCCTTCACCTGCAGCACGTAGGGCGGCTCGGTGTCCACGACGGTGGGCACGTTATTGACCAGGAATTCCACCTGCGTCACGCCCACGTCGTCCGAGGCGATCGCCTTCACCTCGAGGCTGCCGCCCGCGACCACGGTGGAGGGCGCATTCAGTCGGATCTCGGGCGGGCCATCCTTCGCCTCCACCGGCACGCTGACGGACATGTTCAGCGCCGGGATGCTGGCGATGATGCTGTCCACGCCAGGCCGCAGCGACGTCACCTTGCCGTCCGGCGAGACGCGCAGCGGGCTGAGCGCGCCATCTTCCGTGGACCACACCGTGCCGACGACGGCGGGCGTCAGATCCACCACTCGCGACGGTCCGCCGCCGGCGAGCACACCCTTCAGGGACAGCTGGACCGTGCCTCCCACGCGCTCGATCCTGGGAGAACCCGGCTCGATGTAGAGCGACTGGATCACCGCATTGGAGTCCACCACCACGGGCACCTTCTTCGTCCGCCCCGCGTAGCTGACCTCCACTTCCGTCTCGCCATTGGCGCGCGCGACCACCAGGCCGTCATGCGTCACCGTGGCGAACGCCTCGTTCAGCGACTTGTAGGTCGCGCCGTGCGAGCCACCGCTCACGTCCACCTCGCCCGCGACGGCGAAGATGGCCTTCACCTGCAGGCGCTCGCGCTGACCGAACCCCTTGGACAGCAGCAGCGGCGAAGGGCTGATGCTCAGATCCAGCACCGGATCGAAGGCCGTGGAGTCGGTGAACTCCACCGTCGAGGTGTGCACCGCGCGACCGAACGGATCCTCCAGCGCCACGTCCACCACGACCACGCCGTCTGGCGGGATGGTCTCGGTGCGCACCGGAACGGAGAAGCTCACCTTGCCCGCTGTGTCCAGGCGGGGGTGCGCCACCAGCCGGCGCCCCATGGCGAAGGAATGGGCCTCCGCCTCGTCCAGATCGCCCTTCACCGTCCGCAGCAGCTGCGCGGAGGCGCCCATCACCGTCAGCTCCGCCTTCGCCACGCGATCCGCGCCGCCCTGATAGGACACCTCGACGATCAGCTGCTTCGTGTCCGTCGAGGCCTTCACGCTCACCGCGTCCGCCGCGAAGCCGGGCGGAGGCGAGCGCACATCGAAGGTGATCTGCCGGAGGGGAGCCTCCGGATCCTCGTCGGCGACCACCGGCGCGGCCCGCACCTCCAGCTTGCCGTCGGCGGGCAGCCCCGCTGTGAACGGCACCAGCAGGTGGAAGGCAATGGCGCCGGCCTGATCCCTCGACACGATGACCCGGTTCAGCTCCGCGAAGGTGCCGGTCGAGGCGGAGGTTCCCTTGACGCTCACCGCCACCTGGGAGGCGGCCCCCTCCACCTCGAAGCCCAGCTCCACCGCGCGCGCGCCGGGCTGCATCGGCTGCAGGGGGAAGATGGCCACCACGGACGACGCAGGCTGCTGCGCCATCGCGGCGCCTGGGACCGCGCAGACAAGCGCCAGCACGACACCCAGCGCCCACAGGCGCGATGCGGATCGTCGCTGCATTGTGTTCCCCTCTCCCTTCGCCGCGTCAGGGACGCGCCGACACCTCGACTTGCACATCCGCCGCGCTTCGGAGCTGCGATCTCAGCGCGTCAAAGACCTTGCGCTGGCGCACCGGGCCCAGCCGCCCCTCGACATCCGACCGCACTTCCTCGAAAGAAGGCGTCCGTGCCTCCTTCCGCTCGATCAGCTGGAGCACGGCATACCCCTCCGCCGTCTCCACCACCGGGGAGATCTGCCCGGGCTTGAGCAGCGCGAACGCCGCGTCTTCCAGGCGCCGGTCCTTCAGCTCTCCCCGCGCGAACAGGCCCAGCTCCCCGTTCTTCGCCCGCTCGGGCCCGTCCCCCAGCGCCTGGACCTTGGCCAGGGGCTCGGTGCGCAGCCGCCGCGCGAACTCCTCCGCCCGCGCACGCGCCCGGGTGCGCTCCGCGGCAGTGCCACCCGCCGGCACCGCGGCCAGCACCCGCCCCAGACGCACGCGCTCCGGCTGCGCGAAGTCCGCCTTGTGCGAGTCGTACCAGGCCCGAAGCTCCGCCTCCGACGCCCGCCCGGCCGCGCGCTCCTCCTCGGCCAGCAGCGCCTGGACGATCAGCCGCTCCTCGAGCTCCCGCACCTGGCGGGCAATCTCGGGCCGCTGGGCAATCCCCCGGCGCCGGGCCTCCTCCACCATCAATCGCTTGTCGACCATGGACAGCAGGAACTCGCGCTGGCCTACCGTGCTCTCGAACTGCTCGCGCAGCGTGGGGGGCAGCCGCAACGCCTCGCGCTGCATCTCCTCGCGGGTGATGGTGCCGCCCCTGAAGCGTGCCACGACACCCTGCACGCCAGGCTCGGGGCTCGCGGGGGGCGTCGGCTCTGGAGAAGGCTTGCCTCCACAGGCCCAGAGCCAGACCGCCGCCACCCACGCAATGCCTATCAAGCGATGCACGAAGAGAGTCCTAGGATCATGAGGTGGCCCCCGCGCCATCGCTCGAGCGCCCAGATCTACCCGAAGCCGTTCCAGGAGTGAACAGTTGCCACGCCTTGAATCCGGGCTTCCTTCTGGTAGGGTCCGCGCCGCCCGACGCCGCGCCCTCAGGGCTGTGGCCTTGGGACTCGCCGCTGGAACCCCTCTCCATGACCCCTCAGAAAGCCATTCTTGCCGTTGCCGTCGCCCTGCTCCTCTGCTCCGCCTGCAAGGGCTCAGGGGGTGGCTCTGAAGGCGCGGTGGGAAAGAGTGAACCCGTGGTGGCCCAGGTAGGAGACGAGACCATCACGGCCCGCGAGTTCCAGGCAAAGTTGGAGGAGCAACCACCTCTCATCCGCTCGCGCTTCACTTCTCTGGAGGCCAAGAAGGAGTTCCTTGACAACCTCATCCGCTTCGAAGTGCTGGTCCAGGAGGCGCGGCGACAGGGATTGGACAAGGATGCCGAGATCAAGGACGCCCTGGAGAAGCTGATGGTGCAGAAGCTCATCCAGAAGCACTCGGAGAGTGCGTCCACCCAGCCCCTGACGGATGAGGAGCTGCGCAAGTACTATCAAGAGCACCAGTCCGAGTTCGTGCGCCCCGAGAAGGTGCGTGTGAGCCAGGTGTTCCTGGCCTCGGCCGCGAGTGATCCCAAGCGGGACGTGGTGAAGGCGGAGGCGGACAAGCTGCTGGCCAACGTGCGCCGCGAGGAGGCGGGCCCGGTGAAGGTGGCCTTCGCTGAGCTGGCGCGCTCGCGCTCGGACGACGTGGAGTCGCGGGCGGCGGCGGGGGATCTGGGCCTCCAGACACGAGAGGAGCTGACCACGAAGTGGGGGCAGGCCGTCGCGGACGCGGCCTTCGGGCTGAAGTCCCTGGGAGACATGAACCTGGTGGTCTCCGAGCGCGGGGTGCACCTGCTGAAGCTCACCGGCCGCCAGCCGGACCTGGAGCAGACGCTCGAGCAGGTGAAGCCGCGCCTGGAGAGCCGCCTGCTGCTGGAGAAGCGCGCGCGCGCCGTGGACGATCTGCTCGCCACGCTCAAAGGCAAGACGAAGATCGAGATCGACAGCCAGACCCTGGGCGGCGTCTCCGTCCAGGCCGACGGTGTCGGCTCCAGCCAGCCTGCGCCCTGAGCCATTCCCGCCATCTCCACGCCGGGAGACAACTCCCTGGGTCCTTCACCCCGTCTTTCTAGGATTAAAGACTATCCTTGTTTCGGGGCGATAATGGGCCGGAGTCCGCCCCCTGAGCGCGAGAGTGACGGACATGATCCTGGAACGGATGGCAGGCGCGGCACGAAGGAGCCGGACGGTGGTGGCGCTCGCCGCGGCCGCGGGAATCTGGGGCCTGGCGGTGACGGGAGGCTGTGGCACGGCGAGCGTGGAGCAGGACGACTTCCATGAGGAGGCTGCGAGGCAGCACGCGCACCTCTTGGCCACGCCAGCGGAACCTGCCGTAGGGGACGCGGGCCCCGCGCCCGACGCAGGGACAGTCCCGGACGCAGGGACAGTGCCCTATGGAGGCGAATGCCGAGCGGACTCGGACTGCGACCCCGCCGTCGCCAAGGCCGTCTGCGCCGACGATGCGGAGATGTACTGCAAGTTCCGCAGGATGAAGGATGGCGGGCTGCCTCCCACGGGCACCTGTGCGTGCCGGCTGATCGAAATCGCGGATGCGGGGCAGACCCCCATGGATGCGGGACGCGTCGCCGACCCCACGGAGTGAGTCCCCTCTCCAGCCTCTTCGAAGAGGATCTGCACGCCAAGCGAGTGCTGTCGCTGGCCACGATCCCAGTGTGGAGCCTGTGCTCACTCTGGGTGCCGTACGTGCTGGGACAGCGCAGCGAAGCCCTGGTGGCGCTGGACTGGACGGACATGGACGGCCCGCGCCCTTTTGGTGTGCCTGAGCGATTTCATGCACCACCGCCATGGACATCAACACGCCTCGGGGCAGGCCCATTCACCCAGACTCCAAGTCTTCCCCCCAATATCTTTTCGACGACACTTTGTTTCCAAATCGCACAAAGTAGTAAGGCTCGCCACGATTGAAATGCCAGAAGACATCAACCACAACGCCATGTTTCTCATCCGCTCCACGCGTGGCAACAGACTGGCCAATACGAAATCGGGGCGCAGGCTTCGGCATAAACCGTTGAGGATCGACACGGAATACCTTCTCGCCATACTCCAAAACACAGTATTGCCCATCGACTCCCGCAACGCGGAGCAATTTGCCATACGGGATCAACCTGTCCAACGCGTCAAAATCATCAGGATGAACCAGTCTCTGGTCGCGACTAGACCAAGCATAAATGCCCCACTCACCTGGGGACACCATGCCCACCTCCATCTCTCGGAGTTTCACCACGGCCCCCACTGAACGGCAGGTCGCCACATTCAACCACGCGCTCGCTTCAATCAGATAGAGCGACTTGACCACGTGTCTGTCTCGCGCAGCAGCGGGTGGACCGGTTCGCCGAGTCTACATGGCCACACTCCAGGGGCACCACCGTCTGGAACCGCAGGCCCTACAGCGCGCGGTAGCCCAGCGCCAGGGGGCATGCTGCTCTTCGAGAACGGCGCCCCGCGCCTGCCGGTGATCATCGGCCTCTACCAGGCGGAGAGCGTCACCCCACGCTGCGCTGTCGTCGTCCATCAGAGTCGTCAGCATCTTCACGAGGAGTTCAATCATGACTCCTGAGTACGGCGACCCTGCCCTCGACTCACTTCAAACCGAGATCAATGAAGGCATCACGACTGTAGTAGTGGCTCAATGCCTCTACCAACTCCCCATCACTGACACTGGGCTTCTGTAGACGCGCATTCTCAACGACATCAAGGACATCAGAGGCAGGCAAGATCTCAATCAGGCCGTTTGCCTTGGCAAACTCCGGAAGTTCATTTGAGTAGATGTCACACTCGAGGATGCACCCCTCGCTATCCGCCGTCCAAGGCGGTCCACCGCGCATGTAGAGCGAATGCTCTCTTGTAAGCTCCTCGATCTCCTGCAACAGTTTTCCCAGTCTCACTAATCGCTCCGTGTTTTGTGTCGTCCTCCTCCCCATCGCTCCATGCCTCCTTCCTGATCAGGATGAAGTGTGTGCTGCACGGGTCCCGGTGACCTGTGATGCGACCGCGGAACGAGCTACATGACCCCCAACTCTGCATGCAGCGACCTTCACCGACAACCTGAGTAGGACCGGTGGCTTGCCTTCTGTTAGCCACTCCCAGTCTTTCGACACGCAATCAGCACTCGAGGTTTTCCCTCGTCGGCGAAGCCAAACCGAGCATCATGAACCACTTCCACCACCCCGGTGGAGGGAAACACCATGTCATCTTGCTTCATTGGGTGCTCGGGAAGCCATCTCGATGGGAATTGTACTGCGCTTTGGTACCGCTCGGGCATTTGCCTCAACTGCTCGTTCTCCCGCAGAACAGTCTCCTCAGGAAGCACTTCCCTGCCATCAATGGACACCCTGAACCGGCCACGCCGGAACGCGACGAGACTCATATCGCCACATAGGGCAAGCCCCGCTAACGAGACCCCGCCGAAGGTTCCACCCGCGCGCCCCGTCTTCGCCCCATAGTGATCGTTGGAGATCGCCACCTTCAAGCGATCGAGCACCCCCAGCAGGTCGCCCCCGTGCCCGCTCCATTCCACATGCGCGAGCATCTCCACCAGACTCCGCGCGAGCCCCAGTTGGCCTCGATGGGGAGCATCCACCACAAAGGCCCAGACAATCCGCGCTCCTCCCATGTAAACGCCATCGACAACATCGAACACTTGCGGCGAGTCTTGCTCGGGGAACTGCACTGCTCGCCGAAACATCCACGCATAAGACCAGGCCACGTGCCACCTCGCATAATTGGAACTAGAAGCCCGGCGGTACCTCATCGCTCTTCAACTCACGAAAGAGCATACTCGGATTCCCATCCAACAACGAACTCGCAAACACATCAGCAATAGACTTCAAAACAAAGGATCTCCTCTTGATTCAGTCCGCGCGGAAGTTGCATACAGACTTGAGCACATTCCAAACGCCCATGAAGGCAGGCCCTGGCTCAAGTACGACTTCCACAGATTCACCGCCATGACTCACAATGGTGAGTCGACTCAAGGCCAGCTTTCCTCGCGGATCCAAAACGAGATCCGCGCTCGCACGCCCCCAATCAACCGTTGCATCTGCGACCTCGCCCCAGGGGAGACTCCGGACATATCCGTCCTCGCTGGTTACGACCCGATCCGTAGTGATCAGAATCCACCGAGTCTCGTCTTGGAAACATGCCAGAACTGGAAGCTCTCCTGGTGCAAGCTGGGCAATCTGCAGCATATGCTGGCGCGCGGCCGCTGGAAATCTCTCAAACGCGCGAGTCCATCGGCCCTCGTGCCCGGACCGTTCAAAGATTCGCAATAGCCGGCTGGCCTTGCCCGTCTTGCTAAGCCCTGTCATGGCACAAACTCCTTCACCAATTCGACCGTGTCCGAGTTGATTCACCTGAACTCAGGCCCGTAGCGTCGAGCGTGGGTCGTCCATGTTTCCCCAGTTGGCCACGTGGATGACTCCCATGGACTCAATTGCGGCACCCGATCAATGGAGGAGGCAGCTAATATCCAGACGGGATCTCATCGTTGTTCAACTCGCGAATAGATGCGCCCGGATTCTCATTCAACAAAGAGAACGTAAACATATCATCCATGGACTTCATCACATAAATGACGGTCCACCCCTCATGAAGCGACACCCACCGCCCATCCTCAGCCACCAAATATATCATGCCACCGGATTGCCCAATCGGGCACAACCGCCCTGGAAACAGGGCCTTGAGATAGGGCAGTTCATCATCCTCGAACGCCCGTGCGGCGGATGTCCCATCCATACGCATCGGACGTCCGGTGACACCCCGAAGCACAAGCCCGTCAAATGACTGAAGCATCTCGAGAGCAACTGGGTGAATCGCGAACCCTTGCTTCTCGATCCTTGCCTTTGTGTCTGTGACGTCTACTCGTCGCGCGGAAGACCAACCCGACTCGCGCAGAATCGAGAGCACCCTGGAAGACACTTGTATGCGAGAATCAGCCATCACCAACCCTCGGAGATACAAAGAGGACGTCTTCATTTGTCCCATATTCCAAGGCACACCCTATGAGATTGTAGACGTATGACGCAACTCAAGGTTCATCTTCATGCTGGCCAACGTACGCAGCGAGGAGGCGGGCCCGGTGAAGGAGCTGACCATGTCCTGCAAGTTCCGCAGGATGAAGGATGGCGGGCTGCCTCCCACGGGCACCTGTGCGTGCCGGCTGATCGAAACCGCGGATGCGGGGCAGACCCCTATGGATGCGGGACGCGTCGCCGAACCCACCGAGTGAGTCCCCTCCCCGCCTCTCGGCCCTGGTACCCTCCCAGTCCCCGTCCCTGGGAGACTGAATGCACCTGGCTCTCGGCGTCCTCGCCGGCATCGTCATCCTCTTCCTCGCCTTACGACAGTGGCTGCTGCACCGGGAGAGCAGCCCTCCCGGGCGCGAGCCCTTCGACGGGGACGTCTACCGGGTGGGCAAGGCGGCGATCGCCGAGCGCCGCTGCGAGCACCCTCGCGCCACGGTCATCTGCATGCACGGCTTCGTGGCCGACATGCGCTACTTCACGCACTACTACCGCGACCCCGATCTCCAGCTCATCCTGCTGACGAGCTGCGACTACCACGTGCCCATCACCGAGCCGCGGTACAGGTCCGCCCCCTGGGCAAAGGAGCCGACCGCGCCGGAAGGCTCCATCGCCTATGACGCCGCCGTGCTGGTGCAGGCGCTGGAGCACCTGCCCAGGACGAGGAACATCCGCGTCCACGGTCACTCACGCGGTGGAGCCGTCATCCTGGAGGCCGCGTCGATGCGGCCCGACCTGTTCGAGCAGGTGGAGGTGGTACTGGAAGCTCCGGTGCTCCCGCAGGCTCGTCCCTATGTGAAGACGACGGCCGTCGAGCTCTGGCTCATGGCGTTCGTCGTCCCCATGTGGCGCAGGGAGCCCATCTCCCGGCGCAACCGGGGCGCCTGGGGCCCGCTGGACAACGAGCGGAAGCGCGAGCTCATCATGGCCTTCCCGTTCAACCCCAAGCGCGTCGCCACCATGGTGTCCAACCTCCGAGAGCTCGAGGAGTGGATGCGGAAGCGCGACGCGTCGCTCTACCAGCACATCCCGCGTGGGACGGTGCTGGTCCCGGGAAAGGACCGGGTGTTGGACATGCACTCCATGCTGGAGAGCGCCCAGCGGGCGGGACCTGGGCTGAGCGTGGTGAAGCTGGACGGCTGCAGCCACTTTCCCCTGTGGGACCGTCCAGACGCCCTGCCCGCACTGGCTGGAGCCCCCAGCGCCCAGGAAGGCGGGTTCACAGCCCGAACCGGGTGATCAGCGCGGGCTCATCATGAACGCGACGAACTCCTCGTAGGAGAGCTGGCCGTCGCCATCGCTGTCCCCCCGCCGCAGGCTGGCCTCGGCCTCCTGTCGGCTCATCTTCTCCCCGAGCCTCTCCATGACCTGGAGAAGCTCGTCGATCGACACGAGGCCATCGCGGTTCCTGTCGAAGGCCTCGAAGGCCTCGCGCATCTCCCCCTCCGCTCCCGTGGAGCTCATCCTTCGGCGGATGAAGGCGAGGAACTCCGAGAAGTCGATCGTCTCGTTGCCGTCGGCGTCGGCCTTGACCAGGAGGCCCTTGAGTTCCGCCTCGGTCGGCTCCTCGCCCAGACGCTCCAGCGCCTGTCGGAGTTCCTGGAGGGTGATGCGCCCATCGCCGTTCCCGTCGTGCTCGGAGAACGCCTCTCGGAGCTCGGAGACCTGATCGTCTGTCAGCTCTTCCATCGATGGCGCCATGTCGTCCTTTCTGGCCAGGAGGACAAGATAGGTGAGTCAGCAGGCGTACGCAGCCAGCCCTCACGGCCACGGTCACGTGCAAACAAGCCAGGCCACGTCCCAGGGATTGCAGGAGAAGGCCCCGGCACATGTACCCAAGCCCCGGCCAGGCAGACGCTCGAGCGGGCATCAGGCCCTCTGGTGGGAGGGGGATCCCGCCTGGAGGAAAAGGAGGCTTGCGCTGACTGACTGACCCATTTACTATTCTGGTCAATGAGTTCCGACCCTCGCTCAGCCATTCTCAACGCCGCCGGTGAGGTCTTCGCCCGCTTCGGCTTCAAGAAGGCCTCCATGGAGGACATTGCGCGCCGCGCAGGCGTCGGCAAGGGCAGCATCTACCTCCACTTCGAGAGCAAGGATGAGCTGTTCGAGGCATGCCTCCGGCTCTCCCAGGCGCAGGCGATTGCGGAGCTCGAGACGGTCGTGCGTCGGGCCACGACACCTGAAGACCAGGTCCGGGCGTTCATCCAGTGCAAGCTGGAGCAGACCTCGCGCATGGCGCACGGGCAGCGTCTCCAGGTCGAGACCATCTTCGAGATGGGTACGCAGGCCTTGCGCCTCATGCCCGAGCTCCAGGAGAAGGAGACGGCGCTTCTTGCGCGCATCCTCACCGAAGGCAATGCGCAGGGAGTGTTTGCTGTCGCAGCCCCCCACCCGGTGGCCATGGGACTGGTGGAGACACTCGCGGCGTTCAGCGTCAAGCTGCTGACGCTGGGTTCCAGTGCCCCGTTCAGGGAAGCGCTGGACGCGTACTTCGACGTCTTCATCCGCGGTCTTGTGCCTCCTCGCGGATCGCCCTCCCACAAGAGCTGACACACCTGTCGTGGCGCGCGGGGATGAGGCTTTCGTGCGCCCTGGACTGACCAGAAAACCATTCCAGTCACCGGGTCTCATTTCCTCTCGACTCATGACGACCATCGCCATGGTGGCCGGCATGGTGCCGGTGGCGCTCGCCCGCGGTGATGGCGCCGAGACGCGTGTGCCCATGGCGCTGGTCATCATCGGCGGCCTGATCACCTCCACGGTGCTGACGCTGGTGGTGGTGCCGGTGGTGTACTCGCTGCTGGACGGCCTCGCCTCGCGCAAGCGCCACGCCGAGGCCCCGCGGCCCACCGAGGCCCAGCCGGATCCGAGCCCCGTGCCGGGCGCCGTCTAGCCGTCCTCATCCCCGGGGGGCACGCGCACTCCGAACCGCGCCCGGCGCGCCGCATCCACACGCCGGGCGCTCCGCTCCCCTCTCCTTTCCCACGCTTCAGGACTTCCCCATCATGAACACCCTCTCACTCATCGCTGGGCTGCTCCTCTCGCAGGCCCCGGCCCAGCTCCCCCCGCCGCCTCCCGTGGACGCGCCCGTTAAGGTCGCGGTGCTGCGCGCCACGCTCGACCGCGCGCGCGCCGAGCAGGAGTTCGTGCGCAGCCGGAACGCGTACGACAACGCCAGGAGTGCACTCGCGGCGCTCCTGGCCCGCCCCGTGGACTTCGACGTGCAGACACCCGCGGAACAGCAGGCAGCGGTGCGGACGGCCGCGGAGGACGCCGCTGGCGCCGAGGCGCACGCCCTGGAGGCACGGCTCGACGTGGCCGCCGCGCGCGTGGGTGTGGACGTCGCCAGCGGGCAGCGCCGCGCAGTGGCCTCGCGCTACCTGCCGAACCTCGCCGTCACGGGCACCTACAACCTGAGCAACGCGGGCGGCTTCACCGGCCAGAACAGCAACTGGAGCGTGGGGCTGGGCCTGTCGTGGGCCATCTTCGATGGCGGCCTGCGCGAGGCGCAGCTGCGAGAGGCCTCCGGACGCATCGCCGAGGCCAACGCCACGCTGCGCGTATCCGAGGAGAAGGCTCGCGACGAGGTGCGCCGCGCCCGCAACGATCTGGCGACGACGGAGAAGAACCTGGCTACGGCCCAGGAGCAGGTGGCGGTGGCGCGCGAGTCCGCGCAGCAGGTGAAGCGCAGCTTCGAGCTGGGCGCCGCGACCTACCTGGAGGTGTCGGACACCAACTCGGCCCTCGCGCAGGCGGAGCTGGCGGCCGTCGCCGAGTCGCTCAACGTGCGCCTGGCCCGGCTCGAGCTGGCGCGCGCGGTGGGCGACTTCGCCCCCGCCCCGGCCGCCCCCGCGACAGAAGCGGCTCGCTAATGCGGCTGGCGCCTGTATATGAGGAGCCTTGGTATGAAGAGACAGGAGCGACATGGTCGTGAGCGTCACCGGACCGCGCTTGCCGCGCTCCTGCTCGTCACGGGTGCAGCCCAGGCCGGTGCCGCCGGGCCATCGACACCCGAGACGGCTCCCCGTGCATCCACCCACGCCCTCACCGTCGGCGGTGGAGTGTCGCTGGGCGCCTACGAGGCGGGCTTCCTCGCGTACGCCACCGCCGCCGTCCGCGCGCACGGCGTGGAGCACGTGGGTCTGCTGACGGGCACCTCGGCCGGCAGCCTCAACGTGCTGCTGGCCGTGCTCGCCGCGTGCGGCGAGGCGGCGCCCGGGCTCACCCAGTCGATCTTCTGGGAGACGTGGATTCCCGTCGGCTTCGACCGCCTCTTCATCCCCGAGGACGTGACGCCCCTGGGCGTCTTCTCTCGCGGCTGGCTCGAGGCCCAGGCGCGCCGCATCGAGGAGGCGTGGAGCCGCGGCCTCGCCCCGACCTGTGACGTGGTGCTGGGGGTGTCGGCCACCCGCGTGGAGCCGCGCCTCGTGCACGCGGCGGGCGGGCGGCTGGCGCTGCCACGCATCGAGGAGAAGTTCGCCCTGCGCATCCAGGGCCGCGGGTGGGGACAGCCACCGCGCGTGACGAACTACACGGCCCCCGGCAGCTCGCGCCGCGAGCCGATGCTCGTCACCGACGAGCGAGGAGAGGTGGCCTTCTCGCAGGTGCGCGACCTCATCTTCGCGTCCATGGCCTTCCCGGTGGCCTTCGCACCCCAGCCGCTCGCCACGTGCGAGGCAGGCGCGACCGCCCGCCCCGGAGTGTGCCTGGCCACCGAGGCCTACTCGGCGGACTACGTCGACGGCGGCATCTTCGACAACACGCCCCTGAGACTGGCCGTGGGCCTGGCGCGCGACGGGCTGGCGCCTGGAGCGGACGGCGGCCCCCCGCGCTGGCGCGACGTGCCCGAGCCTGGCGCTCGGCGCTCTCCAACGGACGTCGCCTTCACCTTCGTGGACCCCTTCGCCACCGAGTACCCATCCGCGCCCGGCCTCCAGCTCCCCAGCGAGGCGGCTCCCCTGCCGCAGCTGCTCGGAGGGGTGGCGTCGGCCTTCGTGAACACGGCGCGCGCCAAGGAGCTCGCCCTCCTCCTGGAGGAGGAGCCGGAGATCGCCCAGCACATGGTGCAGCAGCGCCGGCACTTCCCCGCCGCGAGCGATCCCCTGACCGCCTTCTTCGGCTTCTTCGAGACGAGCTTTCGCAGCTTCGACTTCTACCTGGGCATGTACGACGCGCGGCGCTGGCTGCAGGAGTCGGACGCGGCGGGGCTCTGGCGCTTCGAGGTGCCCTCGGAGACGGGCACGGGATGGGAGCCCTTCGCGTGCATGCGCGCGGTGTACGACGGCCTGCCGGGAGCCGAGGCGACCTGCGCGGGAGAAGGACTGGCGGACTTCCGCGTGCTGCTCCAGGTGTCGCTCGATCGGCTCTACGCCGCGTGCAGCGCCGCCGTGACCACGCCCGGCCCGCGAGACTGGAGCAACGCGCACTGCGAGCGTGCGGCATCGGGCGAGTCGCCGCCACGGGTGCCGGGACTCGCGCCAGAGCCATGGCCGGACTGGCGGCGGGAAGCGCACGAGACGGAGCACGCGCACATGACGCGGCTGCTGGGCGCCTATGGCTTCCACTTCCGCGACCTCGGCACGCCCCCCGGGCGCGGAGACCTGGCGCTCATGCGCATCCGGCAGGCCCTGGGGAGCGCCGTGCAGCGGCTCGCCGAGGCGCAGCCCAGAGAGAGCGCCGGTGCGGTGCAGTTCGCCGGCAAGCTCATCGCCGACAGCGTGGCCTACGCACCTCCGCGAACCGTGCTGCACCTGGCGATGGGGCCCACCCTCACCGAGCTGGGCTCGAGCATCGGCAGCGATGCATCGGCGATTCCCCCGGGGCTTCGGCTCACCGGCGCCCTCGGCCTGCGCGGGCTGCAGCGGGTGTTCTCCTCGGGCGGTGGCGAGCCCTTCGCCGTGGCCGCGGTCGCGGGTCCCGAGCTCCGCCCACTGGCGCTCCAGAGTCCGCTCGCGCAGGCGCTCTTCGCGCTGCGAGGCGGCTGGCAGTTCAGCACGCGGGGCTCCGCGAGCGAGCAGGACTGCGCCTCCGAGGGAGTGAGCTCGTGCTCACGGCCGGTAGCCCAGGGGCTCGTCGGAGTGACGCTCCTGGCGAGCCTCCGCGTGCAGCTCATCGGTGAGTGGTATCCGCCTTTCGCGGGACACCGGGGGCTGTGGGCCATCGCTCCGGGCATCGGCGTGGAGCTCAGTCCCTGAACCGTGGGACGAGGAGGGTGTGACGAACCTCGCCCTCCCCTCTGTACAGGCGTGAGAAGATGGCGGCATGACGGACACGCAGCCATCGCCACCGCGTGATGGGACACCCGGCAAGAGAACCTGGCGGACATGGGTCAAGTGGTCGCTCCGTATCGGCCTCGGGCTGATCGCGGTCGTCACCATCGCGGCGGGCATCGCTGCTGGGATCGTCTGGATGCGGCTCCAGGCGGTCATGAAGCCATCCGACTTCCGACCGGAGCAGCCGCTCTCCGCGTTCGTCGATGAGGCGCCCCCACAACGAGCCTCACCGCCACCTGCGGCACCGTTCGAGTGGAGCGCCATCGACACGCCGCCGCGAACCGCGATGCCGTGGACCCGGTGGTGGTGGCCCGGTGGCGATGTCGAGGCCCAGGAGCTGCGGCGCGAGCTCGAGGAGCTGCGCGCGGCCGGCTTTGGCGGAGCCGAGGTGCAGCCGTTCGCGATGAACACCAGCGGCGTGGTGAAGGACGACACCAGCGCGCGGGAGCGCGTCTTCTCCGTCGATACGCCACGCTACTTCGCCCTGCTCCGCGGGATGCTGGAGGATGCCGACAAGCTCGGTCTCCAGATCGATCTGTCCCACTACAGCGGGTGGCCGGCGGGCAGCCCCGTGGTGACTCCCGCCGAAGGACTCCAGACCCTGGCCTGGAGCGAGCATTCCTTCAGCGGGGGGCGGCGCGTGGATCTGGAGATCCCGCGGCCCACTCCCGGACTGAACACCTACGCCTCCGCGATGCTCGGCATGTTCCTGTTCGAGGGGGACTTCGCGGACTTCGACGCGGCCAGCGCGCGGCTGATGAGCGTCGTGGTGGCGCGGCCGCTCGGAGGAGGCCACAGCCGCTTCTCGCTCAGCGACACGCTCCGGCTGGATCCCGCCAGCGTCCAGGTGGTCGACGGTCAGGTGCGCGATGGCCGGCTGTCCTGGGATGCCCCCGAGGGCGACTGGGTCCTCGTGGCCTCGTGGCTGCTGCCGACCGGGGAGCAGCCGTCCCTGGCTGCCTTGAACCCTCCGGGGTACGTGCTCGACCTGCTGCGCGGTGACATGACTCTCGCGCACTACAACTACGCCTTCGGCGCGCGCACCGGGCTGCCGCCGTACTACGGAAAGTCGCTGCGCGGCATCTTCAACGACAGCTACGAGTACAAGATCGACCGCCTCGGCTCGATCGACATCCTGGACGAGTTCCAGCGCCGGCGCGGCTACGACCTTCGCCCGTACCTTCCCGCGATCTATGTCGACGGGGCGGACAACTGGCCCATGAACGAGTTTCTGCCGCCCCGCGCGCCGAGCTTCACCCTGAGCGACCTCGACCCCCGCGTCCGCTACGACTACCAGCTCACGCTCTCGGACCTGGTCATCGAGCGCTTCGGCGATCCATCGCGCGAGTGGGCGGAGGCGCGCGGCCTGCTCTCGCGGCAGCAGAGCTACGGGCTGGACCTCGACATCCTCCGCGCCCAGGGAAGCAACCACATCCCCGAAACCGAGCAGCTCTACGCGGGTGGCACTCGCGAGTTCTTCCGCATGGCGTCGTCCGCGGCGCTGCTCTACGGCCGCCAGCTGGTGAGCTCTGAGTCCTTCGTCTGGGCGGGACTGGACTACGCCGTCGATCCCTCCATGCTCAAGGCGGCGGCCGACCAGCTGCTGGTGTCTGGCGTGAACCACATCATCTACCACGGGTTCCCATACGACTGGCGCAGAGAGGAGCGCGAGGCCCTGTTCGGGGAGGCGGGGTGGAACCCATGGTCGTCGCCTTCGAACCCCTTCGCGCTCTTCTCCGGGAACTACTCACCTCGTGCTTCGCTGTGGGAGGACATCCCGGCACTCAACGCGTACATCGGGCGCGCACAGCACCTGCTGAGGCAGGGGCAGCCGGTGGCGGACGTGCTCATCTACTACCCGTTCCTCGGGTACCGCTCGCTGGGGTACGGACAAAGCGAGGCGCACCTCCCACTCATCGGCGGCACCTTCCCCTTGAGCAACCCAGCGGGGTTCGCCCCGGACCCGGGCCCGAGCAGCGAGACGGTGGACGAGCGCATCCAGTGGCTGCGGCGCGTCCGGCCGCTCCTCGATGAGCTGGACCGTCGAGGGCTGACCTGGAGCTGGGTGAACGGGGACGCGCTCCACAGCCGCCTGCTGCCCGGGGGACAGATCCAGGGGGGCGCGACCTACGGCGCCATCGTCTTCCCGGAAGTCGAGGCAGTGGCGCCGGAGGATCTCGCGGCAGCGCGTACGCTCCAGAGCGGAGGCGTGCCGGTGTTCATTCTTGGCCCCCCGCCCCGCCGGCAGCCGGGACGCCACCAAGCAGCGGAGGGGGACGCACGCGTCCAGAGCCTGGCGAGAGACATCCTGGCCGGGCAGCCGGCGCTGACCAGCCCTGGCGCGCTCGCGGATGCGCTCGCGGCCCGGCCGGGTCCGTCACTCCGCTTTGCGTCCGCGAGTCCGCTCTGGCGGCAGGGCCGTCGCCTCGAGGGCGGGGGCCACATCGACTTCCTCGTCAATCCGACCTCGGAGCCCCAGTCCGTGGTTCTCCAGGCAAGCGAAGGGAACACGGCCTGGTGGTTCGATGCAGCTACCGGTGGCGCCACTCCGGTGGCGACGGACAGCCAGGGAGGGCTGCGGCTCGCGTTGCAGCCGTATGAGTCGCGGTTCCTCATCCGTGGTATCCCCATGCCACAGCGCCTCGCTCGCCCCGAGGTGAGTGCCCACCTCGGCTCGCGAATACTCAATACGTGGGCCTTGCCGCAGTGGTCGCTCTCGGTCGGGCAACAGAGCCGGAGCTCCGGACTCATCGACTGGCGTCAGGACGAGGCGCTGCGTCACGAGAGCCAGGCGGGAGTGTACCGCGCGACCTTCGATGCTCCGGCCCTGTCCGAGGGCTCGCGCTACATGCTGGACGTCGGGCCTGTTCCTGGAATGGCTGCCGTCCGGGTCAACGGGGTGGCTGTGGGCCGCGTCAGCCTCCCACCCTGGCGCATCGACATCACCAGCGCGCTCCGGGCGGGGAGCAACGCGCTCGAGATCGAGTATCGGCCCTCGTCCCGCAACGCGATGATCAAGCGTGCGATCGATGGCGACCCGCGCATGCAGCACTTCCTCGAGCGCAAGGACGGCCTGGTCCCCGCAGGCCTCCGCGGTCCCATCCGCATCGTCGAGATGTGAGGACTGAGCCGTCCACAGTCAGACCGGCGGCCTCGGCCTGGCCGCCGGACACAGCTCCTCGGCCAGCGCCTCCAGCACCTGGGCACCGGCTCGGTCCGTGAAGCGCTCCTGGGCGAAGCGAAACGCCTCGATGGCCAGCCGACGTCGGGTGTCGGGCTCATCGAGGATTGACCGCAGCGTCCGCCGCCACACCTCCACGTCTCCCATCTCGACGAACCAGCCGTTCTTCCCGTGGCGGATGTAGTCCTCGGTGCCAATGCACCGGGTGGCGACCACCGGGACGCCCAGGGACATGGCCTGGATCAACGTCATCTGCCCGCTCGCCGTCTCCCGGTTGTTGACGGGAATGGCGACGAGCTCCGCCTCCGCGATGACGCGCAGGTAGTCCTCCTGAGGGATGCTGGTCAGCACCTTGACGTTGGGAGGAACCGGGCCGCCCGGTCGGCCATGCGGATGCACCACGACCACAAGCTGGACAGGCAGCCCCTCCACCGCGCGGAACAGGGTGCCGTAATCGCGGCCCGAGGAGCCGAGCGCGGCGATGTAGCGCGGCGCCAGCCCGAAGCGCTCACGCGCCCCGCGGAAGTCCTCCACCTTCAGCTCCGCCCCCGTCAGGTACGTGAAGTGGAAGCGGGACTCCGGCAAGGCAAAGGTGCGTGCGTAGGCCGAGCGCTCGTGCTTCGTATAGACGATGAACCGCTCCACCCATCGGTAGGCGAGCCGCGACAGCCACTTGCGAAGCCCGTGGTACTCGTGGCCGCAGTTGAAGTACCAAACGACATGCGGGGTGAGTACCAGGCTCAGCAGATTCACGAGCCCCTGGGTGAAGCCCCCCTGCGGGAAGGCCGTGACGATCAAGTCCTGAGGATGGCGAGCCAGATACCAGCGGGCCTTCAGCGCCAGCCGGAACAGCTGCCACCATTTCTTCCCGTCCGTCCGCTTCCGCGTCGAGTCGACGAGATCCTCCAGCCCCACGTAGGAGCACTCGAAGCGCTCCGGTGGAAGGAACTCGCCCAGCCACCGGCGATCCGGGCGGAGGAACCACGCGACGAACAACACCCGCAGCTTCCTGGAGGACTTCATCCGCGCGCTGTGCCCCGGAAGTCGACGCGGCGGTAGTACTCATACTCTTGAAAGAAACAGGCGAGGAACTCTCCCTGGTCGACATCGCCCAGGGTCGGCCAGCATGGAGCTCCATTCCTGCGTCGCATCTGGGAGACATGACGCTCCAGGGCGGCGCGCTTCTGAGCCACCACATCCTGGATGGCGACGGAGGTCCGAAGCTCCCGCAGGAACCTCACGCCGCACACCGTCGCGCGGCATCCCGCGAGCACGGCCCTCGCCTTTCCCCAGGAACTGCCCTCCCCTGCCACGGGCCAATGCCGCCAGCTCCACACGGGATACTCCAGGAGCGTCGCCGCCAGCCCTAACCGGGCGATGGACTCGTAGACGATCGAGTGGGTCGCGACATGATCGGAATGTTCGCCCCGAGCATATGGAAGAAACACCTGCTGGGGGCGGTGCTGCTCCAGCAGCCTGCTCACCCGAGTGACGGCTTCCGCGCGCCACAGGCTCAGCTCCGCGTCTGGGAAATCCAACCAGGAGCTCCGCGCTGGCGCCAGTCCCAGGGCTTCCACGGCCTCGAGAGCCTCTCTCCGCCGCATCAGCCTCAGCTCGGAACGCGAGATCAGGTGCGCATGCGAAGCCGCTCCGTCCGTCATGAAGACGATCCGCACGTCAGCGCCTGAGCGTCGCTTCTGGAGGATGGTCCCCCCACATCCCAGGGTCTCATCATCCGGATGTGGCGCGAAGACCATCGCCGAGCGCCGGAGCTCACCATCGTCCAGGGGCGTCGCCAGGCGAGCCATGGCCAACCGCTGAAGACTTCGAGAGACACTCCGCAGGTGCTCCTGTCTCCTCATCCCGTCTTCCTCTGCTCGAGAACGGCCTGATAGATGCCGTGAAGGGAGCGGGCGACTGCCTCCCAGGAGAAGCGCTGGCGCACGAGCGCGGAACCCGCCCGCGCGGCGGCCTCCAGCCGAGCAGGGCTGGACAGGCACTGGCGCAGCGCCGCGGCCCACGCTTCAACATCCAGGGTGGACACCTGGAGCCCGTCCTCTCCGATGGCCTCCGCGAGGTCCGCCAGCCCGGAGCGGTTCGCGACCATCACGGGACGAGCCGCTGCCCAGGCCTCCAGGACGCTCAGCCCGAACGCCTCGTGCAGCGAGGGCACCATGACGAGCTTCGCCAGCGCGAGCAGGTCCGGGACCTCCTCATCCGGGTCCAGGTTTCCGAGCACGTGCACCCGTGACGCCAGGCCACACTCCGAGATCTCCTTCTCGACAGCGACTCGGTAGGAAGGGTCCACCACCGCTCCGGCCAGCACCAGGTGATGGTCCGAGGGCGCACCGCTGGCAAAGGCCCGCACTGCCAGGAGCTGGTTCTTTTGAGGATGGAGCCGTCCGATGACAGCAACCATCGGCAGTCCGGCCCACCGTGGCCAGCGCCGGCGAGCACGATCGCCGCACCCGGACTGGAAACGCTCGACATTGACACCTTGTTCGAGCCGGACCACGCGATGACCGATGAGGCCGGCCAGCGCCACGCGCTCCTCCTCGTTGAAGACAATCACCCGAGAGGCGTCCTGGAGCACGCGCCGAGCCCCCAGCAGCGCTCCAAAGGGACGGCCGAGATCGACGAGCCCCGAGAGACGCTGCGTCATCTCCGCCTCCAGCCACGCACGCCTCGCGAGCAGTGGCCCGTGGACCGAGATGACATAGGGCCGCCCCGTGAAGCGCATGGCGGTCCGCACGGCGCCACCGATACGCCCCGCCGTGTGGAGATGTGCCAGGGCGATGCCGCGATCGCGCGCGAGGCGGAGCGGCTCATCGAGCGTCACCAGATTACCCGCGGTGGAGCGCAGGGCTCGCCGCTTGCTCGCGGATCCGAGAAAAGGGTTGAAGCTCCCGTACCGGACCAGCGGGACACAGGGGTCCAGCGAGCGATCGGGTGCCTGGGGCCCGCGGGGGGCATGCACCTCGCACCCCCAGCCCATCCGCGCCAGCTGCCGCGTCACCTCGACGACATGCGTCTCGGTGCCTCCCCACTCCCCGGGATCGTACTTGCGCAGCACGTGAACGACGCGCCGCCCGTTCCCCGCTGTCGTGACCATGTCCCCAAGACAGGCAATTCCCAGACCAGCCAACAGCCCTCGCTCTGGCGAGCGCTCCTCATGGAGGGACCCGGCCCATCTCAGCCTGAGACACGCGAGACGCTCCGAGGGACGCCACCCGAGGAGATGCCCATGGGAGGAGCGGCATGTGCTCTGCACATGCCTTCCGTGACGATGGCACGCAACAGCTCCCCCCTGGGGATGACGGCCGACTTCCTCTCCGTGTGCGCGAGGCATGTAGCCCAGACCGTGGCGGGCCTGCTCACGGTCTCGCTGGTGGTGCGCGCGCTGGGCCCCGAGGGACTGGGGGCCTGGGCCTTGCTCGGAACGACGAGCTTCCTCGTGGGGCTGTCCGACCTGGGACTCAGCGTGGCGGTGCTTCGCGCCGCGGCCCGGCCGGACGCCGCCGCTACCTACAGGCTCGTTCGCCTGACGATGGGCGTAGTCCTCATCGTGTGTCCCTGCTTGAGCCTGGGCGCCTATCTCCTGCTGCTCCGCCTGCCGTCCGAGTTGGGAATGCTCCAGGCGGAGCTCTCCCATGCAGCGCTCCCAGCCTTTGCGGCGGGGTTGATTGGCTCGCTCGGAGCACCGCTTCGCTCCCTCCTCTTGATGCGAGGAGCCTTCACCTCGCTGGCCTGGTCCCGGGCGGCAGCCTCTGCGACGCAGGTCACGCTGACCGCGGGAGGACTGGCCATGTACCCCTCCCTGCTCGTGCCAGCACTGGGCCTGCTCGCCAGCGCCAGCATCGAGGCGCTGGTCCTCACGAGGGCCGTGAGGCACTCCGCCCCAGGCCTCGAGCTTCGCCCTTGCTGGCCCAAGGAGCCGGCCGAGCTCCGTGACGCCCTTCGCCAGGGCACGGCAGCCCTCGCCATCAACGTCGGGGTTGCAGCGGCCATCCGCGCGGACGTCTTCATTCTCTCGGCCTACCTGCCCCTGAGCGCCGTAGGCGCATACCAGGTCGCCTCCCGCTCCATCGACCAGATCTTCTCCCTGGCGAAGCAGGCCAGCGGGTGGCTCCTTCATCGCCTGGGAGATCCGGATGGGCGCCCAGGTGCACTGCGGCTCGGCACTGCTGTTCTGGGAGGGCTGACCACCAGCGGTGTCGTGACGTTGGCACTGGATGGTTCAGCGATCCTGGAGGCGTGGGTGGGCCCGCTCGCGCAGGATCGCGTCGTCCAGGTGGCTGTGGCACTGCTGGGAACGGCCGCGATCATCGCCGCGGCCGAGGAGATCGCGTCCGCCACCCTGACGGTGAGCAGCGCCAGCACCTGGGACGTCGCACGCCCCATGCTCCTGGGGCACTCCTTGAAGATCGCTGTGTCTCTCATCGGGGCGAGGTACCTCGGCGTCTGGGGGGTGGCGGGAGGCACGGTCTGCGGCAATGTGCTGATCGCCCTGCTCATCTGGAGCAAGGCCCGCGCACTGGTGGGCTGGCGCGCCGAGGAGCTGGCCTGGACCCTGGCGCCCATCGGAGCGGCCGGACTGGTCTCGCTGAGCGTGGGCTGGGCGCTGGCTCCGCTAGCCATGAGGACAGCCCTGGCCAGCGCGCTCATCTGCGGCGGGGTCACGCTCCTGGGGACCGCCGCGGCGCTCCTCTCCTGGTGGCTGCACAGCCCCCCTCGCAAGGAAGGCACCACGTGCACATCCTCCTCCTGAGCAACCTCTACCCTCCCGACATCCTCGGCGGCTACGAGCTCCTCGCCCGGGATGTGGCGGAGGTGCTGACGCACCGAGGACACACCGTCGAGGTCCTCACGACAGGCTCCCGGACCAGCGAGGCCTCGGTGATACGGACCTTGCGCCTGGCACGTCCCTTCGGGCGTCCCGCGGGCCGCGATCGACTCCGCCATTTCTGGGCGGGCCTGCGCAACCGGGCCGCGACGCGAGCGTACCTGCGAACCCACGCGAAGCCGCAGGTCGCCCTCGTCATGAGCCTGCGCCGGCTGGGACTCGCCCCGCTTCGGGTGCTGCAGCAAGCAGGCATCCCCTTCGTGCTGACGGTGAACGACGACTGGCCCGTTGCCTACGCGGCGGGCCTGAGCCCTCGGGGACACACCAGGTTCGGACAGTGGCTGGATGAGGTGCTGGTACCCGCGCGAACCTGGAGTGGGCTCGTGGTCAACAGGGTCCTCTATCTCTCGGAGGCGGTCCGCCGCGAGGTACGCAATGCCGGCGCCCCGCTGGCCTCCGGAGTGGTCCAATCGCAGGGAGTAGATCTCTCGCTGTTCACCCCGCGAGCCTTTCGTCCCATGCGCGCGAAGCTCCGGCTGCTCTGCGTCGGCCGTCTCCACCCGAGCAAGGCCCCGGAGGTTGCCCTCGAGACCCTGGCCGCGCTGAAACAGCGAGGTGTTCCCGCGACACTGACCTTCGTGGGCGAGGCCGGCGAGCCCGGCTTCCAGATCCATCTCCAGCGACGGACACAGGAGCTGGGCCTGGAGCCTCTCGTCACCTGGGCAGGAAAACATCCCCGCGAGCAGCTCCCTGCCCTGTATCACGAAGCCGATGCGCTCCTGTTCCTCTCGCGGCTCGAGCACGAGGGGCAAGGCCTCACCTATCTCGAGGCCATGGCCTGTGGGCTCCCCGTAGTGGCCTGGCCCAGCGGTGGAGCCCGCGAGTTCCTCGAGCGGCACGACGCCGCGCGCCTGGTCCCCGCCTGTTCGGGCGAGGCCTTCGCGGATGCGCTCACCGCCCTGCGCGGCGATCCTGCGGCCCAGGAGGCGATCGTCCAGCGAGCCCTCGAAGTCGTGAGAGCCCATGCCAGCCTGGATGCCTACGTCCGATGCCTGGAAGGCCAGCTGCGCCATGCCGCGCGCGGGAGCACCGGGCCCTGAGCACCAGGCCCCCATACCCGCGCACGCCCAGGCGTCGCTGAACCGCTCATCCCCGGTCGAGGACCACGCGCTGGCCGATGCTGCTGTCCTTGCTTCCGGTCCTCTTCCTTCGCTCCCCGAGCGAGTGTCCCCGCAAGTAGGCCCAGTGGTACACCCACCGTCGGGGCAGCGAGAGCATGAGCCCCAGGAGATCCCCCGCCACCAGGTGGGCTCCGGCGTCGCGCGCCCAGGACCTGCACACGCGGCGAAGGAACGTCGGGATCGACACGGTGTCCCGCAGGATGAACGCGTCCGCCTCGCCTTCGATGAAGCGTCGCCCGTAGAGCTGCCGGAGCGTGTAGTTGTGCGAGTGCATGACCAACGCCTCCGGCACATAGCGCGCGACAACATCGTTCTGCCGCGCCCAGTGGCCCCACTCCGTGTCCTCTGAGCCCCAGGCATCCTCATAGAAGGGATGCCGCTCCCAGGCCGCCCGCTTCATCGCCGCGAAGGGCAGCGAGTACACCATCCACGACGGGGGGACGCCCTGGGAGGGAAAGGCCTGCGCGTAATCACGCCGTACCCAGGTATGAGCCTCCGGACGCGGGAGCTGCCGGGCAAAGGTCGCATCCGCCTTGCCTGTCTCGAGAGGCGCCAGGAGGAGTTCCAGGGCATTGGGCGCCAGCGGCACCACGTCGGAGTTCTGGAACACCAGGATGTCTCCCCGGGCTTGCTGGATGGCCTTGTTGAGGACGGCCCCCGGGAAATACTCCGTGGCCGCGATCTGGATCACCCGGCAGGGGAACCGCCGGGCGATGTCGAGCGTGCTATCCGTCGAGCCCGAGTCCACCAGGAGCAGCTCGAAGTCCCTGCGGTGTTGCGAGAAGAGGCCCGAGAGCGCCTGTCCGATGACCCAGGCGGAGTTCTTCGAGCGCATGATGACCGAGACGCTTCCACTCGTGACTCTTCGACTCATCGTCCGCGAGCCTCCAGGTCGAGCCCGAGCCTGCGCGCCACGAGCATGAAGTTCGGGTCGCTGCTGGCTCCCCAGTACCGCAGATAGGCGCGCCGCAGCTCGGAGGCGCTCCCCCCCGCGCTCAGCGCGTGTCGTGTCAGCTCCCGATCACGCTCCCCGCCCACCCCATAGGCAACACAGGGGAACATCGTGGCCAGCAACCCTCGATTCCCCCCGAGCTGGAGCCCCAGCTGCTCGCGCCACCCCAACCTCTGAAGCCTGGAGGACCTGAAGCGCACCGCGTTGCGCACCTTCCTGAGCCACACCCGTGCTCGCAGGCCACCATCCATCAGCGCGGAGCGGAGCCCTCGCTCGAAGTAGCCGTCCCATTGAAGCCCCGGGGTAGCCATCCGGATCGCTTCACAGGCCAGATGGACTTCCGACAGCTGCCTTCGCACCTCCTCCAGCCACGAGACCAGATCGCGCCCTCCCAGGGCGTCGTAGTCCGGCTCGAAGCGGAAGGCGCTGGCCTCCTCGTAGAGCTGGCGGAAGCCCGCCGACACGTCACGCAGCTCCGCCACCCGACGCCGCTTCTCGACGTAGCTCCAGTGATACCTGCCACGAAAGAACAGCAGGGTATCGCCATAGCCGATGATCGCCTTGGCCGCATGCCGGACGAGCGCGCGCCTCCGAGCGTCGTCCGCCCCGCCCTGCTCCAACAAGGCCTCGTTGATGATGAGCAGCGTCCCGCGGTTGACCAGCAGATCCCTCACATCGCCAGGAACGATGGCGTCTTGCGAGAAGTGGGTGAGCGAGGGAAGGAAGGAGGCGTCCCCAAGCACCGTCTTGTGGCCGTACCGCATGTCGTACCACATGACCAGGCAGGGAGCCCGGCGGAGGGCACGAGCCGTGACGATGCCCAGGTCGAGCCCCACCGCGTGCTGCTGGCGCAACGGCTCGAGCGAGCGATCCAGCAGCTCCTTGAGCCCGGGACGTATCGTCCTGTCGGTCACCAGCAGGAAGTCGAGGTTGTTGTGAGGCCTCTCGCTTCCTCCGCTCCGGTCGACTCCGCCCTCACCGCGTCCGTAGCCTCCGATGAGGGCCAGCGCTCGCAGCTCATCAGGCCGGACGTGTCCACCAATGACCCCGGCGGCCTGCCTGACAATCCCAGCGATCAGTGCCTCCACGGCTGCGGAGCCCCGTAGGGTGAAGCGTCCCTCCATCATCCGGCCAACCTGCCGACGCCCGCGGCAGCCTCCAGGACAGCCAGCAAGCGATCCGCATGGTGTTCGGGGCGAAAGCGCTCCTCGAAGGTCCGCAAGGCGTTCTGGCTCATCTGGCTCCGGAGAGTGGGATCGCCCAGCAGGTGGTCGATGGCCGTGGCGAGCGCGGCAGGCTCATTGGGCGGCACGCAGAGCCCCGTCCTGCCATGCGACAGCCACTCTTCAATCCCGCCCAGGGCACTGGCGATGACCGGAGTGCCATGAGCCATGGCCTCGATCCCGACGAGGCCGGAGGTCTCCGGAGCCCGGGTGGGGAAGACCAGACACGAGGCCTGCTGGTAGTACGCGGAGAGCGCCTCGGGCTCCAGCCACCCGACGAAGGACACTTGCGCGGCCAGCCCCAGCGCCTGTACCAGGGCCCGCAGCTTCACCTCCTGCCTCCCCTGCCCCACCACGATCAGCCGACACGGGCGGGCGGTCCTCGGGAGCGCATGGAGCAGCACATCGAGCCCCTTGCCCGTGGTGAGCTGCCCGATGAAGAGCAGGAGATCCTCCTGACGCTGCCCATGGGCGCCGAGCCTGGGCGGGGCACTCGCGTAGAGCGGAATGACATGGATGCGAGAGCGCTCGAAGCCGTGAGCAACGACATGGTTGGCCATGTACCGCGAGCCCACGATGAAGGCCGCATGGTGGCGGGCCTGATCCTGCTCGGCGCGGAGCCCTCGGAGGGAGGCGAGCTGCACTCCCGGCCACGTCTCGGAGCGGCGAACGAAACCGAGGCACGGATAGCAGGCCGCGCCGATGGTCCGGCAGCATGGAGTCTTGGAGATCGCCGTGTACTTGTGCTCGCGCAGGCAGAACAGCCGGTGATCATGGAAGAAGCGGATGACCGGAAACGGCGAGGCCGCGAGCGCCTCGAGCGCCTTGTGCTCGTGGAGGCGATGCACGTAGACGACGTCGGGTGCCAGCTCCCGGAGCTGCCGCCCGAGATCGACGATCGGAAAGGCACCCTCGAAGGGGGTGAGCATGGACGGCGCGGGATCCGGCGTCGCATTCACATCATAGAGGAGCACGGAGCGCACACCCTGGCCCGCCAGCTCCCGTGCGGTGTCTCGCACGTACCGCTCGGCTCCCCCGGTGGGCCGAGCGAACTCGTTGATCCACGCAATCCTCATGCGCTCACTCCCAGGAGTGAGCGGACCCAGGGGGCGACATCCGACAGGGCGCGGCAGTCAGCGGGGATCGGCATGTCCGAGGCAATGGCCGCGAGAGCAGAGGGGCTGTCCACGTCATAGCCGTGCATGCCGCGCATCGCGCCTCCCACGAAGCTGGGCGCGAAGAGGCTCCCCTCCTCGAGGAGGAAGAGCGCTCTGCCATAAGGAGCGCCGTCCGTAGGAGCCTGCCTCGCGTCGAGGGCCCCGGTATCCAGCCACCGCCCCGGCAGCTCCGCGCGCTCCACCGTGGCCCGCGCTCGCGCGAGCGTCCGGTCATCCCCCCAGAACCGCAACATCGTGCTGTCCACGAAGGCACGCACGCCGCGCAGCTGCCGCAGCAGTCCACGAGGATCGACGGCTCGGCGGATGTCCGCCATGCCGTGATCGCCCACCACGATGGTGCTCACCTCACCGCCCCCGCTCCGCATGGCCTCGCACGCACGCTCGATCCGGGTGGTAATCCGCCGCATGGCTGCGCGGGCCTCGGTGCTCCCGTTGCCTGCCCGGTGGAGAGCACCATCCAGCTCCGTGGCGTACGCGAAGACCAGATCGGGACGCTGATCGCGGAGAACGGCTTCGGTATGTGCCCAGCGCTGGTCCTCGGGCAGCTGCCAGGGCGCCGCGAAGACCCGGAGGCCCGCTCGCCTCGCCGACGAGAGGAACGTCTCGCAGCCGCCGATCCGATCCGCGGCGAAGAGATCCTCCCGCTCTGGCAGGTCCAACCAGCGGAAAACCTCGGGAGGAACGCGGTAGAGCTCCACATAGCCCGTGAGCCGGGCCTGACGGGCCAGGACCTTCGCCGCAAGCCGGCGCAGCTTGCCCCGCTCGTGCACCACCCGAGGGAGCAGGCCCAGCAGGGACAACGGAGCCAGCACCCCCTCCCCCTCGGCGGCATGGGCAAAGAGACACATCCGCCCGTGACGAGCCGGAGGCGCTCCCGTGAGCAGTGTCGGCAAGGCACCGCACGAATAGCCGAGAATGCCGCGCAGCTGGCCGCGATAGGGCAGACCTCCAAACCCGCCAGCCTCCTCCAGCTGGGAGGGCCCGAGGGCATCGACGAAGACGATCAGGACTCGGCTGTGCATGGACACTCTTCCCGCTCCTCACGGTTGCACGAAGAGTGCCGAGACCCGCTCCGGCAGCGGGCCCAGGTACGAGCGCCTCATTGCTGGACACGGCTTCGTCTCATCATGGGACGGGCGAGACGACCAGCAAGGGAACCAGGCGCTGGATCACGTCCGATACCGAGGCAAACCAGTGCTTCGTCACGTAGACGATGTCACCGCGGGCCAGCTCCACATCGGTGGCCTGTCCCTGGCTCAGGGCCCTGAGACTCGCCCGGTAGACCCTCGGCGCCGAGAGCGGGCCACGAACGATCCTGACGTCGGCCTCGTCCGCGCCAGCGCTCATTCCCTGAGCCTGCGCGAGCACCTCGCTCAGCCGCAGCCGTGGGCGCCACGGGACGAGATGAGGATTCCCCACCTCCCCCAGCACTCGCACCGCGGCGCCTTGGAGCGCGGGCACGAACAAGACATCCCTGGGAGCCAGCAGCACATTGTGTCTCGGGTCCCCCGCCAATGCCCGCGGAATGCTGATGGGCAACGGCTCGCCAGCGCGGAGCAGGCGCGCAGCCTCCAGATCACCCAGCTCGACGCTCTCGGGCTCTCCATCGGCCCGCTGGACGCCGCCTGCCATCGCGAGGAGATCGGCGACGCGAGTGGGACCGCTGAGAACGTATGTACCGGTTCTGGCCACGGATCCCAGGACACTGACCCGGTGCCCGGCCGGCTCCGCCACCGTGAGGGAGACGGCTCCGAAGCGATCATAGCGACGCAACCGCTCCTGGAGCAGGGCCTCGGCCTCTTCCAAGGACGCGCCAGCCACCGCAATGGCCCCAGCCAGCGGAGCATGGAGGAACCCTGCGTCATCCACGCTCAAGCGCGGCACCTCCAGTGGAGCCAGGGAGATCAACCGGAAGTTCAAGATGTCCCCTGGCTGCAGCCGAAAGGGAGACGCGGGCGCAGGAGCCATTCCCGCTGGCGCCGGGATGGCCTCGACCGTGAAGTCCGGGTCCTCCGTGGGCCTCGTGGGGGCAACGCCCAGGTGGGTGCGACAGCCGGAGCAGATCACCAGCGTGCACAGGCAGAGGAGAGTGAAGCGGCTCATGCAGGCGCCTCATCGCAAAAGCCGCGCCACGGAGCTTCCTGGCACACCAGGTGCACTTCGACGGGAGGTGTTCGTTCCAGGTGATGAAGGCTCCACCATCCCTTCCCGGAGTGCCACCGGGCCCTCCGGCCCGCGACCGGGGCGGCCCGTCGATGTGATGCGGGTGGTACGGGCCGTGAGCCTGCGCTGGCGGCTGATCACCCTCGCCTCCCTGCTCGGCGTTCCCCTGGGCGTGCTCGTGGTCAAGACCCTGCTGCCTCGCGAATATGTCTCGGAGGCCGTGCTGGTATGGGAGCCTCCACGCTCCTCCTCTCGCGTGGACTCGCTGCGAGAGTTCAAGACCCAGGTCGATACGCTCAAGCTGCCGACCCTCCTCGCGGAGGTCCGCCGGCGGACGGCGCTGACGTCCACCCTCGAGGCACTGGGCCGCAGGATCGATGCGAGCACTGGCAGGGACTCGAACGTCCTGACCGTCCGGGTGAGAGCCGGCAGCGCCGAGGAGGCCTTGCGGCTCGCGGAGACGGTGACCCAGGTGTTTCTCGAGGGCCGCACCGCGACAGAGCGGAAACGCGCGGAGGAGCAGTTCCAGACCCTCGGCCACGAGATCGAGCGCGGGCAGGCACAGCTCACGGCAGCCTGGGAGCGCTACGATGCCTTTAGGCTGGAGAACGGCATCGCGGACCTCACGATCGACCAGCGGGCGGCGCTCGAAGCGGCCGTGCTCCTACGCACCGAGGCAGACCGCAGCCGCATCGAGATGGAGTCGGCGGAAGCCAAGGCCAGCCTCCTCCACACGGCGGCCGGGCACGAGAGCCCGAAGGTGGTCCTCTCCGAGACCCAGGCACTCCCCGAGGAGCGCAAGCTCGCCGAGCTGCGGACGGAGCTCGTCGCCCGCCGGGCCAGTCTGTCCGAGGAGCACCCCGAGACCCTGGGGCTCGCGGCCGCGGTGGAGGCGCTCTCGAGCCACTCCTCCACCGCACCCACGCTCACGGATCAGACAGTAGGGACCAACCCTCAGTGGATGTTCCTCCAGCAAGGGCTCATGGAGGCCAAGGCGGAGCGGGAGGCGGCTCAGCGCAAGTGGCAGGCCTTCACCCAGCTGGAGCTCTCCGCGCGTGAGCGCACGGTCAGGCTGTCCTCGATACAGGGAAGGGCCAGCCTCCTGCTCGATGAGCTCCGCCTGGCGGAGAAACGACTGAGCGAGCTCAAGGCCGAGCAGAAGATGATCGAAGCGGTGATGAACCAGCCGTTTCCCGGCTTCCGGGTGCTGGACGCAGCCGAGCTTCCTTCACGTCCGAAGCGCTCCTACCGCCTGGTAGCGCTCGCCTTTCCCCTCCTCCTGGGCACACTCACGGCGCTGAGCTGTGCCGCACGCTCCCTGCGTGGGCTCAAGATCTGGACGGCCTCCGAGCTCGCCTACTGGGGGCGCGGCCCCGTCGTCGCCGCGTCGAGCTGGCCAGCGAGCCCCCAAGGCCTGGAGGATCTCGCCCTGGACCTGAGGGGAGCACTCGGCAGCGCTCGTGGCACCACGCTCATGCTGGCGCTCTCCCCAGCGAGGACGGAGCGCGCCGTCGAGCTCGCCTCGCACCCGGAGCTGAAGCCCGCGGTCTCTCTTCGGGAAGAGGTCTCGCTCCGGGACGGTGCGCTCCTGGTCTGGGACAAGCCTGAACGCCCTCAGGCGCTTCGTCGCCTGGCCCGCCAGAGCTCCCGGGTGCTGGTGCTCGTCGAGTCCGGTGCCCACTCCGTCTTCGAGCTCATGGCGCTCCCTCACCTGCTCGGGCGGGAGGATCGAATCGGGTTCGTCCTCCTGGGAGTCGGCACCGGGTTTGCCGCCAGCCCGGATCAGCTGGGAGACGTCTCAGGGTTCTGGCAGGCCCCGCATGGGCTGCGGATACCCCCCTGAGCGATCGTCCATGGCCGAGGAGAGGTGCAGTTCCCCCAAGCGGCGGTACAGGGTGGCTCGCCCGAGCCCCAGCAGCCTGGCCGCCTTCGCCACACTCCCATGCGTCACCGTCAACGCCTTGAGGATCTCCCTGCGCTCCAGCTCCCGGAGGGGCACGACCGCCCCCACCTCGGGCAGTGGCTCGGCCGCCACCGCCCTTGCGGATGGAAACCCCTTCGGGATGTCGGGGAGCACGAGCGCGCGCAGCTCCGCCGGCAGGTGCGCGAGCTCGATCTGCGTCCCATCACAGGAGAGCGCGGCCCGCTGGAGGACGTTCTCCAGCTCGCGCACATTGCCAGGCCAGCGATAGCGAAGCAGCGCCGTGAGCGCCTCGTGGCTGACGCGGCTGGGGCGGCTCCTGTCGCCCCAACCCGACTTCCTCAGGAAGTGATTGATGAACAGCGGGATGTCCGAAGTCCGCTCCCGGAGAGGAGGAACCTGGATGGGATAGACGGCGAGCCGGTAATAGAGATCCTCGCGAAACCGCCCGCTCTTCACCTCCGCCAGGAGATCCCGGTGGGTGGCGGCGATGATCCGGACGTCGACGCGGATCTCCGTCGTTCCGCCGACCCGGCGGATGGTTCGCTCCTGCAACGTCCTCAGCAGCCGGACCTGCGTGGAGGCGCTCATCTCCCCCACCTCATCGAGGAACAGGGTGCCCCCTTGCGCCTGCTCGAAGCAGCCCTTGTGGGTGGCGAAGGCGCCGGTGAAGGCGCCCCGGTCGTGTCCGAAGAGCTCCGACTCGAGCAGGGACTCCGCGAAGGCGGCGCAGTTGACGGCCACCAGCGGCCCCCGGGCCCGCGCTCCCTCCTCATGGATGGAGCGAGCCACCAGCTCCTTGCCAGTTCCCGTCTCACCGAAGATGCACACGGGCACCTCCGCCTGGAGGACCCGCTGGAGCTGCCTCACCAGGGCGCGCATCGGAGGGCTGCGTCCGATGAGGCGACCCATCAGCAGCTCCTCCTCGGCGGCCTGCTCGGGCTGCCGCGACCGCCAGCTGTCCCACCGGTATTCGGCCGCCTCCCTCAGCGAACGGATGATGCGGGGACCCTCCAGGGGCTGCGTCACGTAGTCATGCGCTCCCAGGCGGACCGCCTGCACCGCCGCGTTGATGTCCTGGTCCGCGGCGAGGACCACGATGGGGAGCAGGGCATCTCGTGCCCGCAGGTGCCTCAGGACATCCATTCCCCCCATGTCCTCGAGCGCGAGATCGAGACAGACAGCGGCCCACTCGGATGTCTCGCATTGCAATACGTCTCGCCCCTGCTCGAACTCGAGCACGTCGAAACCCTCGACCTCGATCCAGGTGCGCAGCAGCGCGCGAAGAGTGGAATCACGACTCACAATCACTACGCAACGGCTCTGATGACAGCTCACGTCGTCAATCACGTCTGGCATTCTCCTGAAGCAGCGCGTGGTACAGGCTGCTCTCGGTCGGCTGCCCGGCTCGTGCTGACTCCGGCTGGCTCCTGCTGCACATCCCGTTCCCGGGTGTCTCAGAGTGAGCCGATCGCCCAGGAGCCGTCTCATTCCGAGACGTCCTGAAATGAGACGCCTCGATCGTCTCGATGTGAAACACATTTGCACCATCCAACGCTGAAAACGGTTGGAACGCCGATCGCAAGAGCGGTGGCATGGACTCGCTCTTGAAATCCTTCCATGCCTTTCGTGCCCCCTTGCTGGCCCTCCAGGCGGACGGCACGCGGTTGATCGACGCTTGCCGCGCCCGGGGGGCCCTGCTCCCGCGAGCCTCCGCCGCGCTCGACTCGTCCCTGTGGGCCCTGGCCCTGCTCAGGCTCGGGGCCGGGTTCCGGGGAATGCTGGGAACCTCGCTGGGGCTGTCGACGCTGCTGCGGCTGGGCTTTCACATCGACGTGTGGAGCGATGCCATCGGCCCCGGGCTGCGGCTGCCCCACCCCTTCAACATCATCATCGGAGAGGGCGTGGAGATTGGACCTGCCTGCACGCTGCTTCATGGCGTGACGCTCCAGAATGGGCCTGGCACCCGTGTCGGACAGGGAGTGTTCCTCGCCAATGGGGTGACCGTTCTGGCGGGCTCCCGGATCGGAGCTGGGAGCCTCATCGGCGCGGCCAGCGTGGTGCGTGGAGAGATTCCTCCTGCCTCCGTGGCGGTGGGCGCCCCCGCACGCGTAGTGCGAGCCACCCGTCCTGGGGAGGTCGCGCCATGAGGCTCGCCATCACCTTGGGAGGCACGGATTGGGGGCGCTCCGGGCTCGGCACGTATACGCGGGCCCTGCTCCCTCGCCTGCGCCGCGGGCTCTCCGAGACGGGGGGCAGCCTCATCGCCATGGGCACCGCCAGGGACTTCGAGGCCTATGCCGACGTCCTCGGGGATACCGAGCGCGTGAGGGTGCCCGCGTACGCGGATCATCCCGCCCTGGGTGCCTCGTGGTACCTGGCGCGTGCTGGGGCCCGCGCACGCGCCGCGGGAGCGGATGTGCTGCTGCTCCCGGCGGCCAACCGCCGTGCGGCGCTGCGCCCCGGTCTACCCACCGTGGGCGTCATCCACGATCTGGCTCAGTTCAACGTCCCCAGGAAGTACGACGGGCTGAGGACCCGCTACGTGCGCTACCTCCTGCCGAAGGCCTTCGCCGAGCTCGAAGCCCTGGTGGCCGTCAGCCACGCGACGCGTGCGGACGTGGCGCGTGTCATGAGCCGCCCGGTCGATCAGATCCACATGATCGCGAATGGGGTGGACACCGAGCGCTTCGCGCCCATGGAGGACGCGCGTGTCGCGGAGGCTCGCGCCCGACTGGGCCTCGAGGCCCCCTACTTCCTGTATCCGTCTCGCCTCGAGCACCCGGGGAAGAACCACCTGCGGCTGCTGAGCGCCTATGCCGCGTCCTCCGCCCGCGACAGCCACCAGCTGGTGCTCGTGGGCGCGGACTGGGGAGCAGAGGATCTCATCCGCGCCGAGATCCAGCGGTTCAGGCTGACGGACCGCGTCCGGCTGCTGGGTTACGTGGCGGAGGAGCTCCTGCCCGCACTCATGGCGGGCGCGGATGCGGTCATCGCGGTGGGGCTCTGCGAGGGCTTCGGCCTGCCAGCCCTGGAGGCACTGGCCGCGGGCCGTCCCGTGGTGGCCACTCGTGCCGGGGCGCTCCCCGAGGTGGTCGGGGAGCTCGGCATCCTCTGCGATCCGCTCGATGCCCAGGACATGGCGCGAGCGCTGACTCGCGCCGCCAGCGATGCAGCCTTCTCAGCCCGGGTTCGGCGGGAGGGGCCCGCCTACGCCCGGTTGCGAGGCTGGGAACGGACCTGTGAGGGGCTGCTGCAGGTCTGCCGTTCCGTAGCCCTCCCGGTGCTGACGAATGTCACCGGGAGTCTCGTGAGTGGGTGAGGATGCATCCACCCGGCCTGGCAGTGCATGTCAGGGCATATATTCGCAAACGCCCTGATAGCACTGGAACTTCCAGTTGGGGCCGCAGCTGGTGTAGTCGGTGGAGCGTGCGCACTCGTACGTCGTCGTCGTGGAGGACGGCACGCACTGTCCCGAGGAGCAGCTGTAGCTGGTCACAGTCCGAGTCTGGGTGGCTTCCTGATCACAGGAGTCGCTGTAGTCACACTGGCTCCAGCTCTCGGTAGTTGCCGGGCAGGTGACGGTAGGAACGGTGCAGTTCCGGAATTCCGCCTGGCTGAACGGCGAGCATGTGCCGTTGGAACACCCGTAGGTCGACACCCAGCGAAACTGCTGGCCCGAGCCACCGCACGCGTCGGCATAACAGCTGCTCCAATCGCCGTAATCGGTGGGGGGGCAGGTAACGGTAGGAATGGTGCACGACTGCCACTCCGTCCAGGAGGACGGCTGGCACCCACCGCCGGAGCACGAGTAATCCGTCACGGAGCGCGACCGGACGCCCGAGCCTCCGCACGCGTTGGCGTCGCAGCCACTCCAGGAGCCGTACTGAGTGGCAGGGCATGAGACTTCGGACTTGTAACAATCCCGCGTCTGCGTCCAGGAGGACGGCTGGCACCCACCGCCAGAGCACTCGTACTCCGTCACGGAGCGCGACTGCGTGCCCCACCCCCCGCAGGCATCGGCATCGCAGGAGCCCCAGCTCCCGTAACTGGTAGAGGGGCACGAGACGGTAGGCGTGGTGCAGCTCTGCGTCTCGGTAGAGGTGGACTGAGCGCAGGTGCCGCTGGAGCACGTGTACCGCGTCACGGAGCGCGACTGCGTGCCCGAGCCTCCGCACGCGTCGGCATCGCAGCCACTCCAGGAGCCGGTGCTGGGAGTGCCGCAGCTCGTCCCGTTGGCGGCATACCCATCCCCAGGGCAACTGTTGCTGCTGCCAGTGCAGTACTCCGCCGCATCACAGGCTCCAGCCGAGCCGCGGCACTGCGTCGTGCTGGGCTGCTTGGCGTCCGCGGGGCACGTGGCCGTGTTGCCTGTACAGTGCTCGGCCACGTCGCACACGCCCGCGGAAGCGCGGCACTGTGTAGAGTTGGAGGCAAAGCCATCCGCCGGGCAGGCATTGCTGCTGCCGGTGCAGTACTCCGCCACATCGCAGCTGCCTGCCGAGGCCCGGCATGACGTGGTGCTCGGCTGCTTGCTGTCCGCGGGACAACTGGCACTGCTGCCGGTGCAGTACTCCGCCATGTCGCACACCCCGCCCGAAGCCCGGCACTCTGTGGTCGCCGGCTTGAAGCTCCAGCTGTTCGTCGACACGCTTGGGTTGCACTGCTGGCAGTCCCCAGCGGGGTTGGTCGTCCCGGCCGCATAGTACGCACCGGCGATCCAACACCCGTTCAGACACTGGCCCGCGCTGTTACACACCTGTCCCGAGCCGCACGAGGTACCAGCAGACACCAGTGGGTGGCTGCAGGTACCAGCGCCATTGCACACGTCGCTGGTGCAAGCGTTGCTGTCGCTGCTGCACGCTGCTCCTGAAGCCTTGAAGCCATCCGCCGGGCAGCTCGCGCTTGTTCCCGTGCAGCTCTCCGCCACGTCACACTCGCTGGCCGAGGCGCGGCACTGTGTAGAGTTGGAGGCAAAGCCATCCGCCGGGCAGGCATTGCTGCTGCCGGTGCAGTACTCCGCCACATCGCAGCTGCCTGCCGAGGCCCGGCATGACGTGGTGCTCGGCTGCTTGCTGTCCGCGGGACAACTGGCACTGCTGCCGGTGCAGTACTCCGCCATGTCGCACACCCCGCCCGAAGCCCGGCACTCTGTGGTCGCCGGCTTGAAGCTCCAGCTGTTCGTCGACACGCTTGGGTTGCACTGCTGGCAGTCCCCAGCGGGGTTGGTCGTCCCGGCCGCGTAGTACGCACCGGCGATCCAACACCCGTTCAGACACTGGCCCGCGCTGTTACACACCTGCCCCGAGCCGCACGAGGTACCAGCGGGCGCCAGCGGGTGGGCGCACGCCCCGGATCCATCACACACGTCCTGGGTGCAGGCGTCACCATCACTGGCACACGCCACGCCCGCGGGCTCCGGCGTATAACTGCACGTGCCGCCACCACACACTCCAGCCGCTCGGTAACAGGCAGTGGGCGGGCTGTTACACACCACCTCCGCTCCTGCGCAGCTGCCCTGCCCGTTGCACGTGTCTCCCGTGGTGCACGCATTGCCGTCATCGCACAGCGTTCCCCCGGCCTTGAACGGGTAGGTGCACACCCCGTTGGCATAAGTCCCTGGCGAGTCGTGGCACGCGCTTGGCGGCGTCGTGCACGCCACCACGCCAGCGCACGCTCCCGCTCCGTTGCACACGTCGTTGAGCGTGCCCCCATTGCCATCATCGCACGCGCTGCCCGCGGCCTTGGGCGCATAGGTGCAAGCCCCTTGGCTGCACGTGCCCGCCGCCTCGTAGCACTGCCCCGGAGGACTGTTACAGCTCACCGGCGTTCCCGCGCACCCTCCGGCCCCGTTGCACACCTCCTCCACCGTGCAGGCATCCCCATCGTCACACTCCGCTCCGGCGGCCTTATACGCGTAGGAGCACGTCCCTCCGCTGCACGTCCCCGCCGCCTCGTAGCACTGCCCGGGCGGGCTGCCGCAGCTGGTGGCACTTCCCACGCACACTCCAGCCCCGTTGCACGCGTCCGCCCCGGTGCACGAATCCCCGTCATCGCAGCTCGCTCCCACGGCCTTCGGCGCGTAGCTGCACACCCCATTGTTGCACGTGCCAGCCGCCTCGTAGCACGCCCCTGGCGCGCTGGTGCAGACCACCCCCGCGCACGCGTCATACGCATACAGTTCCGCTGTCTTCTGGCTCGAGTTGCTGGCGCTCACCCCTCCCACCACCAACACCTTGCCCTGCGCCTCCAGCCCCACTGCCACGTGCAGGAACCTCGCGCTTCCCATCGGCGCCACCGCGCTCCACTGCCCCGTGCCCGGGTCGTACACCTCCGCGCTCGCCAGCGCGCTCGTCGCCGCGCTCCCTGATAGCCCTCCGGCCACCAACACCTTCCCCGTGCTCAGCAGTGTCGCCGTGTGCTGCACTCGGGCGCTGCTCATCGCGCTCGCAGCGCTCCACTGGCCCGTGCCTGGGTCGTACAGTTCCGCGGTCGCCACCACTCCGCCACTGCTACGCCCTCCCGCCACCAGCACCTGGCCCGAGGGCAGCAGCGTCGCCGTGTGCTCGTAGCGCCCCGTGCCCAGCGCCCCCGTCGCACTCCACGTGTTCGTCACCGGGTCGTACACCTCCGACGCTCCGATGACCCCTCCACTCCACCCTCCCACCACCAGCACCTTCCCATCGGCCAGCACCGTCGCCGTGTGGCTGCGCCGCGCGGTCTTCAGCGCGGGCCCCACCGCCCACGTCCCCGTGGCCACGTCATACACATCCACCTTGTTCTGCGCTCCCCCGGCGTTCCCTCCTCCGGCCACCAGCACCTTGCCGTTGCTCAACGCCGTCGCCGTCAGCCAGTCACGTGCCACTCCCGAGGCAAACGTCCCCGTGGAGGCCCACGTGTTGGTGGCCGGGTCATACACCGCTGTGGAAGCCAGGCGGCCGGTGGCATTCTCTCCTCCGGCCACCAGCACCTTGCCGTTGCTCAACACCACCGCCGCATGCGCCTGCCGGGCCACCGGCATCGCGGCCACCGCTGTCCAGGTTCCCGTTGCCGGCTCGTACACCGTCGCAGAGGACAGAAACCCGCTGGCGTTGTACCCACCCGCCACCAGCACCTGCCCCGACGGCAGCACCACTCCCGCGTGGTACTTGCGCGCCTCGCCCATCGCCCCTGTTGCCTCCCAACCCACCACCAGCGCGGAAGTATGGCTGGCCACCGTCTGCTGTTCCGGCGCCTTGCTGCTACAGCCCAACGCAACACATACCAGGCCCCAAACCAGGGCCCGGCTCATTTCCCCGACGTGCATGACAGCTCCACTTTCATGGGGCTATCACGACCCGCCCCTTGTCTGCTTTCGCGCGGTACAGTGCTCTAATTCGAGTGAATACCGCAAGTGTTTTGCTGGATAGCCAACTGCTTCGTCTGCATAGGGCTTGCGCCTGGGTGTCAGGGATTACCCAGGGCGACGAATTCGAGAAGGGACACATGAAACTCGCACTGCCGGTGCGTGGCTCGGACTCAAGGAGGGCCGCGCTGGATACACGGCTGCGAGCGCGCCAATCAGGATGTGAAGCAAGAACAGCAGCGGCGTCTGGCGAAACTCCCATTCGACGATGCTCTGGGAGAAGGCGCCAGCCAGGCCGAAGAAGACTCCCACGCCGAAGCGGGAGCGAAACGCGGGCGAGCGCTTGAAAAGAAAGCTCCCGGCCATCCAAAGCCAGCACAGCCAGACCCAGGTAAAGAGGATGACGCCCGGCCAGCCTGTCTCGCCCAGGGTGATGGCATAGAGGCTGTGGCCGGGGGGCGCTTGCGGATCATCAATGTTCGAGTCCGCCGGGATGGGGCCGTCTGGCGGCAGCTCGTCCGTCCCGCGATAGGGCAGGTAATGGGCTCCAATCATCGGGCCATACCGATTGGAGACGCAGTAGGACCAGTTGTTCAGCCCGCATCCCCAGAAGTTCTCGGCGGACATCAAATCCGCCAGGACCAGGTACGAACCGCGCCCCTCGTGAGCCTCGCCCCCAAACTCCTCCTGGAGTCCACCCTCCGAGGCGAAGCGGGCCTCGAAAGCGGGGGCCAGCCTGGCGTAGAGCACCGCCCCCGATACACAGACCAGGCCCGCTACCGCGAGCTTTCTCGGGGTGATGCGCCAGGAACCGCACGTCAGCCCCACGGCGAGCAGCAGCAGCGCGATGGAGAACAACCCCGCTCGCGAGACCGTGAACATCACGGACGTCGTGCCCAGGAACGCGGCGATCCCGCACAGCCTCCGCAGCCGCTGGTCGGCGTCCGAGAGCGCCACCGCCAGCAGCAGCGGGACCGCGATCAGGTTGTACATCGACAAGGCGTTGGGGTGGCTCAGCGTGCCCTCGGACCGTGCGTGTCCCAGGACGAGGCGGGCGTAGATCGTCCAGGACCACTCGTAGATGACCGCCAGGGACAGCGCCCAGACGAGCCGGCGCAGATCCCTCTCGTTCTTGACGTAATGCGCGAACGCCAGGAACACCATGATCGCGCGCAGGGCCTTCGACAGCTCGAAGAGGCCGAACAGCCGGGGCTCCGACAGGACGACATTCAGGGCGTTGTACGAGAAGAACACCAGCATGCTGATCAGGCTGACGGGGCGCTGGCGAGGGCACGCTGGCCGCGCGCTCCTCCACTCGTCCACCAGGATGAAGAGCCACAGGAAGTCGAGCCAACACAGCTCGAAGCCCCGCGTGGTGCCCCGGTACCACTCGCGGCTGTAGAAGTTGATGGACACCAGCTCGGGCTCGGTGGTCCCGAAGACCATCAGGGCCGCACAGAAGTCCTTGAGCCGTGGATACCTCCTCACCAGGGCAACGCCCACGGGAACGGCGACCGAGCACAGCGCCAGGAACACCAGGCTCTTGGTCTCCATCCATGGCTGAGTTGCAGGCATCGTGCCCTCGTCCGGCCACCCACGCCTCCCGGGCGGGTCGCGGAGCGGGACAAGCGGACGTCCCAGACTGAGACAGCCGGGACGGCAAGAGGGCGGTGAACCTGTGCCGCCGGGAGCACGATCCATGCATGGGGGTGGTGGAGCCGGGCCGCCCTTCTCGAAGGCCCTGGGCGGGAAGCATGCGCAACCAGACCGTTCGCCAGGTGCTCTCTGATGACCTGTTCTTCGTCCGCGGCACCAGCCTGGTGCTCGTGGTGCTCATCCATGTGATGGGAGTGGAGCCCTCTCAGGGAGTCCGCCAGCTGCTCTCTCCGGAGCCCGAGGCACTGCGGTTCGCCGCGGGCCTCATCCACAGCTTCAACATGGCGGTGATGCTCATCAGCTCGGGCGCGGCGGTGTCGCTCTTCGGGGAGCCGGACACCTCCTTCCGGCAGTTCGCGCACAAGAAGCTGCGCAAGCTCGTCGTCCCCCTGCTGGTATGGGCCCCTGTCTTCCTCGGAGTCCACGAACTCTCCCAGGCATGCCCGAAGACCCTCGAAGGGTGGCTGGCGCTGCTGGGCAGGCTCCCGACCGCGTGGTTCCCTCCCTATGCCATCTTCTGGTTCATCCACGCGCTGGTGGGCTGTACCTGGCTGGCGTGGGTGTACAAGCGCCTCGTGCCCGCCCCGAGCCGATGGGAGGGGCTCGGTTACCTGGGTGGGGCCGTCGTGCTGCATGCCGTCGCCGAGAGCTGGGGCTCCGCCTTGGATGGCGCTGGCATGAGGTACCTCCGGCTCATCCTCTTCTCGAACTGCTTCTTTGGCCTGGGCATGAGCCTTGCCCCCTGGCTGGCGACGGCGCACCGAAGGCTGTCCCGACTGCCCCTGTCTCTCCAGGGACTGCTGCCAGGGGGACTGCTGGGAGTGCTGGTCTGGCTCCAGGCCTCGAGGTCCAGCGAGGAGCATGGAGAGCTCCGCCTGCTCCTTGGCCCGCTGGGGTTCTGCATGCAGCTCACCCTGGCCGTCTTCTGTCTGGGTGTGGCTCGGCGCCTGAACTCCGGGAGGAAGGGGCTGGCGAGCTGGATCGTGTACCTGGGCTCGATCAGCATGCCGCTCTACCTCTTCCACATCTACTTCGTGTCCGGGCTCAGGCTGGTGTTGGTGCGGGTGCAGCCCGAAGCGCCGCTCGCCCTGCATCTGGTGCTGGGTACGATCGTGGGACTGCTGGGGCCCTTGAGCCTCTACCTCCTGCTCAAGAGGAACCGCGCCTTCCGCTGGAGTATCGGTCTGCCCCGGGCCCCAGAGGATGCGTCCAGGGCTTCGCCCTCCCGAAGCTCCGGGTCCGCGATCGCTGCCCGCTAGCCCTTGCGCCCCGGGCCCTCCACGAGGTGAGCGATCTCCAGCTCGAAGCCTCTGGCCTTCATCCCCACCAACACCTGGCGCAGCTTCTGCGAGATGAGCAGCCTCGGTTCGGGACGCAGTTCTCCCTGCCTCATCCCGAACAGCTTGTCCGTGCGACACCAGTCGCTCTCGTCCCAGCCCTTCCGGTGCACGTACAGCTCTGAAATCTGGTTCAGCCCCGCGACATGCCCGTTGGGACAGCGGTGCCTGTTCCCTTCATCCAGATCGAATGGGTGGTTGCCGGTGACCGTACGAGCATGGAGCTTCAGCGGCTTGGAGGTGATGACGAGCTGACTCCACTCCGCTGGCGCGAGGCCTGATCGGCCCCGATGGCGTACGGGACGAAACTCCGCCCCGTGGAGCCCCTGATCACGACAGGCCTGAACCACTCGCGGAGAAACGACGACCTCGCCTGCAATCGTCTGAGCGATGTCCTTGCCCTTGGGGATGCGACGCGTGTTGAGGATGAGATCCGATACCTGCCGAGCACCCGCGCCGCAGTGCCCGCACGCGACCGAATCATCGTACTCGGTGCCGCACATGGCGCCCGGAGGCTCGAAATGCGCGCGCACCACCAGGTGCAGCAGCTCCGCCGACCGGAGCTCGTCCTCCTCGTAGTGGCGGTGGATGTCCCATCCCAGGAAGAAGGACGCTCCCTCCTCGGTGAAGCGATGGTCGAGCTGGCTGATCTGCTGCACCCGACGATCGTTGCGAGGCAGGACGACTTTTCGGACGCTCCCCCCTGGCAAGGTAACCCCGAGCCCGGGTTCCAGGAAACGAGCCGCGTGGCGCTCCGGAATACGGAACTCGAAGGTCTCACGCATGGCTACGGCTGGATGCCAATGAGTTGGGGAGTGGGGTGCTCTGCATAGACCTCCATGAGAATCTCGAAGAGCCTCTGCGGGTCGGGCCTTCTTTGACCATAGGGCCACCTCTGCCGGAAGGCCTGGGTGATGGCCTTGTGATACGCCGTCGGCAATCCAGAGGCTCCCACCACTCGGCAGGGAGGAACGCACCCGGAAGCCGGTGCTCAGCCTCCACACTCGGCCACTCCACGAAGACACCCGTGCGGGCAAAGGCAGAAGCGGCCGCTCCAGGCCCCGCCGCCTCTCTCCGCCCCTTCCTCTCACTCGCCGTGCAACCCACGAGGACCAGGAGCGACAGACACGCGGACAGGGCTACGGAGCAGCGCATGGGAGCCCGATTCTCCGCTGGAAACACGGCCCAAAGAAAAAGGGCCGGCTGCTCTCGCAACCGGCCCTCAAACACCTGATTTCTCTGAGCCGACATCCGGATTTGAACCGGAGACCTACTGATTACGAATCAGTTGCTCTACCAACTGAGCTATGTCGGCGAACCGTGGCGGCGCGAATACCATGCACCCTTCTGTGGGGCAACGTCTTTTGTTCGAGCCCCCTCTGCCGACCCCTCACCTACCGACCGGTCGTGAGGTCATCCGTGACACACTGCGTCGGCTAAGTGCCCGAGATCTCATTAGTTTTTGACACAGATCGAGGCCGGGCCCGGTTGATTCCCCGTGGAGCCTGTGAGCATAACGGCCCCGGTTGAACCCCCCTTCGCCTCACGCAAGGAGCTGTTGCCACATGGCTAGCGAAGAGAACTTCATGCGCGCCCCCGCGCCCACGCCGAAGCGCACCATCTACACGGAGGCGATGGAGATCTTCCACCGCGCCGCCGATCTCATCGGTCTGGACAAGCGCGTCCGGCTCGAGCTCGAAGAGCCCGACTACGAGCACATCTTCTACGTCACCACCAAGCTCAAGGACCGTCTGGTCCCCCTCGCCCCCGAGGAGGCCAAGGCCTTCTCCGATCTCTCCGTCACCCAGGTGCGCAACCCCGACGGACTTGAGCGCCTTGCCGACGGCAAGATCATCCTAAATGGCCGCGCCCTGCTGGGCTCGGACGTATCCATCCGCCGTGGCCACCTGCGCCTGCCCGATGGCGGCGTCTACCAGCTGGTCCCCGGCGAGTCCCAGCGCTTCAAGGCCTACCGCGTCCAGCACAACCAGGCCCGCGGCCCCTACAAGGGTGGTATCCGCTACCACCGCGAGGTGTCCCTGGATCTCTTCAAGGCCCTGGCCGCGGAGATGACGTGGAAGACGGCCATCTCCGAGGTCCCCTTCGGCGGCGGCAAGGGTGGCATCCAGATCGATCCGCGCCAGTACGGCAAGGAGGAGCTGGAGAACATCACCCTGCGCTTCATGTACAAGCTCAAGAGCCTCATCGGGCCGAACATCGACATCCCCGCCCCGGACGTGGGCACCAACGGGGACATCATGGCCCTCATGTACCGCCAGTACTCGGACGGTGAGCGCGAGCGCCACAACATGCGCGGCATCGTCACCGGCAAGGACGTGCGCATCGGCGGCTCCGAGGGCCGCGTGAAGGCCACCGGCCAGGGCGTCGTCTACTGCATCGAGGACTACTACGCCGACCGCGGCGAGACGCTCAAGGGCAAGACGTTCACCATGCAGGGCTTCGGCAACGTGGGCTCCCACTGCGCCGCCATCCTCTGCAACCTGGGCGCCCGCCTGCTGGCCGTCAATGACGCCGACGGCTCCATCTACAACGGCGACGGCATCGACGTGCCCGCCCTCATGGCCTACGTCAACGATCCGAAGAACCTCAAGAAGAGCGTGGCCGGCTTCCCCGGCGCCCAGCGCATCGAGAAGAAGGATCTCTGGGAGATCCAGGCCGACATGCTCATCCCCGCCGCGCTCGGTGGCGAGATCACCGCGGACGTGGCCGAGAAGCTCAAGGTCAAGCTCATCGCCGAGGGCGCCAACGGCCCCACCACCCCCGAGGCCGACCGCGTCCTGCAGAAGCGCGGCATCGATCTCATCCCGGACATCATCGCCAACGCCGGCGGCGTCACGGTGAGCTACTACGAGTGGATCCAGAACAAGCGCATGGAGCGCTGGAGCGAGGCCGAGGTGGATCAGCGCCTCGAGAAGGCGATGAAGCGCAACTACCGCATCATCCGCGACATCTCCCGCAACCAGTCGCGCAAGACGGAGATGCACGACAGCCGCCAGTACACCATCGGCAAGGTGGTGGACCCGCGCTGCGCCGCGATGATCCTCGCGCTCAAGCGCATCGAGGCCCACTACCTGCTCGAGGGCTTCTCGCAGTAACCGTCCCGCGCCTGCCGGCGTGAGACAGGGCCCGGTTCCCCGCTCCGGGGGCCGGGCCCTTCGTGCTTCCTCAGTGCATCACCCGCTCGCGATCCACCAGCAGCAGCGGCGCCTCGTCCTGCGTCTCGTACGCCACGATGCGCAGGCCCACGCCCCGGCTGTTGCCCTCGCGCCCGTCCTGCTTCCCGTACGCCAGCGCTACCTGGTAGCGGACCTCGCACAGGCACGTCATCTCCGTGCCGTCCTCGCCCGCGAAGGTGATCTTCAGCTTCTCGCCCAGCGGCAGCGGCTCGCGCGTTTCCACGAAGAGCCCCCTCGCGCTGATGTTGCGCCCGATGCCTCGCGTCATCCCATCCCGCGTGCTCAGGTAGACGGTGAAGACCTTGTCGAACCGAAGATGTGAACGGCGCTCGTTCAAGCGGTGGTGCCTCCAAGAGGTGAGGCACACAAACTACATGGTGGGCTCATGTAGTCAAAATATCTACTCCTCGCTACCTGTGCGTACCCATTGAAGAAGAGGTGGCTTCAGCGATCGGGAGTGGCACGATCCGCGCCCCACCCTTCCCGGAGTTGTCGCCACCGTGAATCGCTTCCTCGTCACCGTTGCCCTGCTGCTGCCCGCGCTCGCCCTGGCGGACGTGGATCCCCGCTTCGCTCGGATGCGTGACGCCGCCGAGCCGCTGGGAGGCCTGAGCGCCTTCCTCAACCGCTACATCGGCGAGTGCGGAGACATGTTCGCCAGCAGCGACTGCCGCACGAAGGCGGACGAGTTCCGGAAGAACTACCGGGGCAAGAAGATGTACATGATCGTCACCGAGGACGTGGCGACCATGGTGTCCCCGGGCCCGTACCAGCCAGCCACGGGCAACTTCATCATCAACATCCTGCCCTTCTTCCCCGGTGGGAAGTACGCGCTGACACACGGCACGCCGAAGAAGACGGACGCGCAGGGCAACCCCGTGCTCCCGCTGCTGAGCGTGTCCGGCACCACGCCGGAGGGGTGGACCGGCGGCATGTTCGCGCGGCTGTTCTCCTCCAAGGGCATCCGCGTCCAGGTCGTCTTCACCCCGCTGGACATCTGGAGCCTGCCCAAGCCCTCGGGCGGGAAGACGTTCGGCGTGGCCGCCCGCGTGGAGGCCATCCTCCTGACGGAGGGGCGCACCGGCGAGGAGCTGGGGCTCTGGCTGGACGGCAAGGACGCCCCCAAGAAGAAGTAGCCGGCTCCCGTGCCAGGGCAGCTGCCTGGCCAGGGAGGCGCCCTGTCAGCGAACCGGTACCGAACTGGTATGACAAGCAGACCAGTTCGGACCGAATTCGCCCGGCAGGGGGACGGACCGGACGCGGGGTTAGAGCTTGAACGTCCACGCTCACCGAGTCCACGTACCCGGGCTCAGGGTGAGAGCGCCACGTATTGCTGAACCTCGCCGCGCTGCACCCGCAGCAGGACATTGGCGCCCGCGCCCTTCTCCAGCGCCGCGCGCACGCCCGCCACGTCCTTCACCCGGCGGCGGTTCACCTCGGTGACCACGTCCCCGGCGATCAGGCCCGCCTGCGCCGCGACGCTGCGCGGCACGACGCCCGTCACCAGCGCGCCCGCATACGGCTCGTACCCCATCTGCGTGGCCACGTCCGGCGACAAGTCTCCCAGCACCAGCCCCAGCTCCTCCACGTTCCCTGGGCTGGAGAGCGCCCGCAGTGTCTCCGGCGCCGGACGCACGGACAGCGTCACCGACACCTCCCGCGTCTCGCTCCCACGCATGAGGGTCAGCTTCGTCTCGGTGCCGGGTGCCATCAGCGCCACCTTGCGCAGCAGCTGCTGGTAGGAGGCCATGGCCTTGCCGTTCACCGCCAGCAGGCGGTCTCCCGGACGGAGCCCCGCCTTGGCCGCGGGGCTCTTGCGGTAGACGTCCTTCACCACCAGCGCGCGCCCGTCATTGCGCGCATCCGTGCCGGGGTACGCATCGTCGATGTCCACCCCGAGCCACCCGCGCTCCAGCCGGCCGTTCTCGCGCAGGTTGGGCAGCAGATCCTTCACCATGTTGATGGGCACCGCGAAGCCGATGCCCTGCCCCTGGCTCATGATGGCGGTGTTCACGCCCACCACCTCGCCACGCATGTTGAAGAGCGGGCCGCCCGAGTTTCCCGGGTTGATCAGCGCGTCCGTCTGGATGAAGTCGTCGAACACGCCTATCCCCAGCACGCGCTCCTTGGCGGAGATCATCCCGTGCGCCACCGAGTGATCCAGCCCGAACGGGTTGCCGATGGCCACCACCCAGTCCCCCACCTCGAGCCGGTCCGAGTCTCCCAGGTATACCGCCGGGAGCACCTCCGGGCCTACGTCGCTCAGCCGCAGCAGCGCCACGTCCGTGGACGCATCCCGCCCCACCACCTGGGCATCGAACTCGCGCCCGTCCGCCAGGCGCACGACGATGGCCCGCGCCTGGGCCACCACGTGGTTGTTGGTCACCACCAGCCCGTCCGGCGTCAGCACGAAGCCCGAGCCCGTGGAGCGCCCCGAGACGCCCATCTTCGGCACGTTCGCCGTGGTGATGTTGACGACCCCCGCCTCCACCGCGTGGATCAGCGGCGCCAGCGAGGTGGGGGGAACGAAGTGGGGAATGCCCGGATCGTCGGCGGCGCGCTCACGCCACAGTCCCAGGGGTACTCCCGGGCTGGAAGGCCGCTCCACGGGAGGGTTGAGGAAGGCCGCCTGCTCCCGAGCCCGCGCCTGGAGCCAGGCGTCCACGCCCGGGTCCGCCATCGCGGACGAGGCGAGCACCAGACTCGACAGGAGCAGGCAGCGGAGCGAGCGGAGAGAGACCATCGTTCGGGTCATGGCGACGGAGGCAACAGACACCCCCCTCGCCTATTTCCCGCCGGGCAGCCGGTCAAGCCTGCGCTGGGGCCACGTACTTGGCCACCTTCACCCGCGCCGGACGGATGACCCGGTCCTTCATCCGGTAGCCGGCCCGCACCTCGGCCACCACCTTCTGATCGTCCTCCGGCTGGGGGGTGATCTCCATGTCGGCCGCCTCGGCCGTGTTGGGATCGAACGGCTGGCCCACCACCTGGAGCCGCTCGATGCCCAGCGACTGCACCTTGGAGAGCAGCCCGTCGCGGATCATCTTCACGCCCTGCCCCAGCGGAGAGCTGGCCTCCTGGCCGCTCATCGACAGGCAGCGGTCCAGCTCGTCGATGGCCTCCAGGAGCGAGACGGCCACGTTGCCGCGCTCCACGTCCATCATCCGCTCGCGCTCGCGGGTGAGCCGCTGCTTGAACTCCTCGCGGTCCTTGTTGACCGCCTGGTAGGCCCGCGCCAGCTCATCCACGCGGCGGCGAGCCGCATCCAGCTCCGCCTCCAGCCGCTGCCGCTCCGCGTCCTGCCCAGGCGGAGCCTCTTGCCGAGGAGCTGACTCCTCGGCAGTGGTGCCCTCCGGCGGTTGCCCCTGCTGCGAGGCCACCGACTCGGCGGTGCGGGACTGATCCTGGCTCTTGTCCTCAGTACGGGGATTGCCGTCCATGTCGAACCTGCGTCGATCCATTGACGCGGGAGTACGCGCCGTTGTGGGTGTCGTCCAATTCCTACATCCCTGAACAGCCCGAACGTAACCGCCGTGTCGGGTCTGTCAACGCGCGGCGTGCTTCTAGTGCTCGGAAGGAGCCGGCTCCTGCTCCTCGAGCATGAAGCCGTGATCCACCTGGCCGGTCACCTCGTCGATGATCTCCACCTGGGCTGCTCGCAGCGAGTAGTAGAGCAGCCAGCGCTCGGCGGCCGTGAGCGTCCCGGCCGGCAGGGCGCTCTCGATCTCCTGCACCGTCAGCCGGCCCTCCCGAAGCCCCTTCGCGAAGAGCGCCTTTCGAGCCATGTAGCTCTTCCCAATCCTGTTCTCCACGGCCGCCGCCTCCTTTTCGTCCTAACGTAATTCTTGTTTTTGACGCCGCAGGAAGCGGCACGTTCCGACGCCTGTCCCACAGGGAAGCAGGCGATCAGGCGTCGGTGGTGGCGCTCGCGTGCTGGGTGGGAGGATTCCCTTCCTGCTCGCCGGCGGGATGAGCGGCGACGACCTGACGGGCCTCGGGATGGATCAGGCCGCGCTCGGCCACCACCTTGGGCCCCAGGATGGCCACCATGGCGTCCTCGTCCACCACCTCCGTGGCGAGCAGGCGCGCGGCCAGGGCCTGCACCTTGTCACGGTGGGTGGAGAGCACCTCGCGGGCGCGGTCGAGCGCCTCGGACACCATCTTGCGGACCTCCTCGTCCACCATGCGCGCCGTCTGCTCGGAGTAGGAGCGGGACTCGGGCACCCCGGCGGAGCGCAGGAACGCCGAGCCGTGATCGCCGCCGAGCGCCACCGGCCCCAGCGTGCTCATGCCGTACTCACGCACCATCAGCCGGGCGATCTCCGTGGCCTGCTTGATGTCGTTGGAGGCGCCGGTGGAGATCTCCCCGATGAAGAGCTCCTCCGCGGCGCGGCCGCCCATCATGCCCGCCATCTTGTCGCGCAGCTCCTCCAGCGACATGAGGTAGCGGTCCTCGAGCGGCAGCGACATGGTGTAGCCCAGCGCCGCCAGGCCGCGCGGGATGATGGACACCTTCGTCACGCGCTCGGCGTGGGGCAGCATCCAGCCCACCACGGCGTGGCCGGCCTCGTGGTGCGCGACGATCTCCTTCTCGCGCTCGTTCATCCGGCGGTTCTTCTTCTCCAGGCCCGCCACCACGCGCTCGATGGCCTCCTCGAAGTCCGCGCGCATGACGAAGTCGCGGTTGCGCCGGGCGGCCAGCAGCGCCGCCTCGTTCACCACGTTGGCCAGGTCCGCGCCCGCGAAGCCCGGCGTGCGAGAGGCGATGATCTTGAGGTCCACGTCCGGCCCCAGCTTCACGTTGCGCGAGTGGATGACCAGCACCTGCTCGCGGCCCCGCTTGTCCGGCCGATCCACCAGCACCTGCCGATCGAAGCGGCCCGGGCGCATCAGCGCGCTGTCCAGGATCTCCGGCCGGTTGGTGGCCGCGAGGATGATCAGGCCGGTGCGGCCGTCGAAGCCGTCCATCTCCGCCAGCAGCTGGTTGAGCGTCTGCTCGCGCTCGTCATGGCCGCCAGCGATGCCCGCGTTGCGGCTCTTGCCGATCGCGTCCAGCTCGTCGATGAAGATGATGCACGGCGCCTTGGCGTTGGCCTGGGCGAACAAGTCCCTCACGCGGGCGGCGCCCACGCCGACGAACATCTCCACGAACTCGGAGCCGGAGAGGCTGAAGAACGGCACGCCCGCCTCGCCGGCCACGGCGCGAGCCAGCAGCGTCTTGCCCGTGCCTGGCGGGCCCACCAGCAGCACGCCCTTGGGGATGCGCCCACCCAGACGGCGGAACTTCTCCGGCGTCTTGAGGAACTCGACGATCTCCCGCAGCTCGTCCACGGCCTCGTCCACGCCGGCCACGTCCTTGAAGCCCACGCCGGTGTCGGCCTCGGCCTGCACCTTCGCGCGCGTCTTGCCAAAGCTCATGACGCTCTGCGGCCCCTGGCCCATGCCGCCGGTGACTCGCCGCATCATGAAGCTCCAGAACAGCAGCACGAGCCCCATGGGGATCAGCCAGATCCACAGCACCTCGGAGAAGCCGGACTGGGGCACCGCCTCGTACTGGATGCCCTTCTGCTCCAGCAGCTCCACCAGCTTCTCGTCGCCGGGGACCGTGTACGCCATCCACGGCAGCGCGTTGAGCTCGCCGCGCAGCGCTCGATCCTGCCCCGGCTGCTCCGCCGGCGGCGGGGCGTTGTCCTTGAGGAAGCCCTTCACCCACTCGGGGGAGATCTGCACCCGGCTGAACTGGCCGTTGTCGATGGCCTCACGGAACTGGCTGTAGCTGACGCGGCGGACCCCCGCGTCCTGGAAGACGTTCCGGAACAGCAGGAAGCCCAGGACGAGCAGGAGGATGTAGCCGAGCGGTGAGCCCAGCTTGAAACCCTTGCCTGGCGTTGCTGGCTTCTCAGGCTTCCTGGCCCGTGGGCCCGGTCCCCCAGAAGGAATCGGATCCTGCTGCTTCATCGTCGGCACGCTCGCCCTCCCCGGCCTCGGACGACATGTGCCGAGGCGTCACACCTGTCGGCCAAAGATGGTCACCACCTCCAGTCCGTCAACCCGACGCATTTCTCTAGGTGTTCGCGTCCGAACTTCGAGTCAACGGCAGTCAGTGCGATACAAGGGTTGCCCAGTGAACTCAGACCCGAGCAGATAGCCCCGTCCCCCCGGCGTGAAGGTGACGGCCTCCGACTGGGCCTGGCTGGCTCCGGGCACCTCGGCCACCTCTCCGGCGATCAGCTCCTCCAGGCTTTTTGCCTGAGCGCGCCGCACCTCCCAGACGCGGGTATAGGTGCGCAACAGCAGACGCTCGCCCGAAGGGTTCAGGTCCGCACCGGTGGTCAGCCGATCGACGTCCTGCGGCGCGCGCAGCGTCCCCAGCTTCCTGGCCTTCACCCGCTCGTTGGGGCCCAGGCCATCCAGCGCGTAGACGTCCCCCAGCGAGTCGGGTGTCTTGGTGATGACAGCCAGTCGCCCCGTGCGGGCGTCGATCAGCAGCGACTCGGCGTTGTGGGGGGTGTCCGGGTAGGTGAACGCCAGCGCCTCGACAGGCAGGGTGGCATCCACGAGCTGCTCCGGCTCCGGCACGCGGAAGACGCGCACCTGCTCCCGCTTCTGGAAGTTGTCTCCAATGTCCGCCAGGTACAGGCACGGCGGCGCGTCGGCCCGGGGCTCGCAGGGGCCCACGGCGATGTCCTCGATGTCCCGCGGCGTGGAGCCCGTCAGCGTGAGGGTGGCACGGATCTTCCCGCTGTCTTCCACCGCATACACCCGGAAGGCGTTGTCCGAGTCGTTGTGGGCCCAGAAGACGCCGGGGTGCCGGGCGCTGGCCGCCAGCCCGGACAGCTCGGCCAGCTCCACGGGCACCTCGCCCGTCTTCCGGGGAACACCATAGAGGGTGCAGCCGGGCACCCCGACGGCGGGGGGATAGAGGGCTCCGGCGTCCGGGGTGGAGTCCTGCTGGGACGTGGCGGGCTTGGAGCTCGAGCAGGCGCACCCGAGGCCCGCGAGCAGGACCAGGGCCAGGCGTCGCACGTCAGGCTTCCAGGTCGAGCAGCTTCGCCAGCGTCTTCGCGTCCGCGTCGGGGAACTGGTACTGCGACATCTGCTCCAGCGTCACCCAGCGGTGATCGTGTACGCGCAGGTGCTGGATGGGCGCCTTCGAATCGCGCAGCCGGCAGCGGAAGACGCGGAAGTCGATGTCGTACTTCGGATACTCGTGGTGGGTGTGCATGGCCTCTTCGAGCACCACGACGTCCACCCCCATCTCCTCGCGGATCTCCCGCGCGAGCGCCTGGGGATCGGTCTCCCCCTCCTCCACGCGGCCACCCGGGAACTCCCACAGCAGCGGGAGCGACGCCTTGGGCGGTCGCTGGGTGATGAGGTAGCACCCTTCGTCGTTCTGCAGCATCGCGCCCACGACGCGGATCTGACGGCGACCCATACGTTCTCCTGTCTCCTCGGAGGGGAGAGGGGCGGCCTAACACAGCACCCGCCCGGCGCCAATCACCGTCAAAGCCTGTGCACGTCCGGGCAGGGGCGCTACCCCTGCCTGCCCTCCCCTCTCAACGGGAGGGAGCCTCCCGCTTGCGGCGCCCCGCCCCCGCGGCGGTCCCCCGGCGTCCCGAGGGGCCCCCGGCAGCCTTGTGGGCCGCCTGGGCACTCGAGGAAGGGAGCGCTCGGGAGGAGGCGCCCTTGGCCTTCCCGCGAGACGTGAGCCGGACCAGGGCCGCCACCTCCCGCTCCGCCTCCCGCCGGCCATAGAGCTGGCCGATGCGCCACAGGTGCAGGCGCAGCTCATGGCCGAACTCCTCGCACGAGGCGTAGCGGTCCGTCCGGCGCGGGGCCAGGGCGCGGCGGAGGATGGGCCGCAGGCCGGCGGAGAGGTTGCGGGTGGCCTCGGCCACGTCCCGCGAGGTCAGCTCCCGGATCTTGCTGACGAAGCCCCACGTCAGCTTCCGGATCCGCGCCCGGAGATCCATCACGAGCGCGACCGCGGCGCGATCCCCGGTCCCCAGCGCGGAGGCCTCCTCCACCCGACGGCGGAGCTCGTGCAGCTCCTGGGTGACGCGATCGGAGCCCTCGATCAGCGGCCGGCCCGTGAGCAGGTGCAGGAGCACGGCGGCCAGCGAGAACTGATCGGCGCGCCCGTCGATGAGCCCCTTGCGCGTCAGCTCGGGCGAGGCATAGGCGAGGTTGCCGGGCAGCACGTCATCCTCGGTGGGCTGGCGCTCCGGCAGCGAGGCCCAGACGGCCCCGAAGTCGGAGAGCTTCACCTCGCCCCGGGTGCCCACCAGGAGGGTGCGCGGCGACACGTTGCGGTGGACCAGGCGCAGCCAGCGCCCCTGCTCCGTGGTGAGCATGTGGGCGTGGTGGAGCGCGTCCGCGGCCTCGGCGCCCAGGTAGCACGCGAAGGCCTCCGACAGCGGCTTGCCCGCCTGCGCGGCGAACTCGAGGATGGTGTCCAGCCGGTGCCCCTCCACGTACTCGAGCACCAGGTAGGGGTCTCCAGCGGTGCCCTCCAGGTCGTGCATGCCCGCGATGCCCGGGTGCCTCAGCCGCGCGGTGATGGCCACCTCCTCCATGAGGCGCCGGTAGTCCTCCTCGCGGCAGTCCCGGGCCAGCCGCTTGAGCACGACATAGTCCCCCGTGTTCGTATCGAAGCGCCGACGGGCGAGCAGCAGCTCTCCGTGCCAGGTCTGCTCCAGGGGCTGGATGAGCTCGTACGTCGTACGGCCGGATTGCAGGAGCACAGGACCTGTGGCCGACGGACGGTCCGAGGGGGTGCTCGACATGAAGGGGCTCCTCATTTCGTTCGATTGGGGCTGGGGACCTTCCCCCAGGAGACAACCCAAAGGGTAAATTTTCCGCGACTCTACGTCGAGAGTAGCCCCAGCGGGGAAGATCGGGTGGGAAAGACGCGCCGGGGTTTCCTGGCATAGGCTGGCCTCCCCCATGGAGGCCCTCCCTTGAGCCAGCGACAACGGGCCCTGGCCCTCGGCGGCGCCATCCGGGCGGCCCGCGAGCGCGCCGGGCTGACCCAGGAAGAGGTCGCCAGCCGGATCGAGCTGCACCCGATGACCTACGGCGGCATCGAGCGTGGCCGGCTGCTGCCGAGCGTCTCCACGCTGACTCGAATCTGCGTGGCGCTGAAGCTCGACCCTGACACGCTGCCTGACCTGAGGGACGTGCGCGACTAGACTGGGGCCCATGGCCTCCATCCAATTCCTCGGTGCCGCGGGCACCGTCACGGGCTCGAAGTTCCTGCTGGAGCATGACGGCCGGCGCGTGCTCATCGACTGCGGGCTGTTCCAGGGCAAGAAGGAGCTGCGGCGGCTGAACTGGGAGCCCCTACCCGTTCCAGCCAGCAGCCTGGACGCGATCGTCCTGACGCACGCGCACATCGACCACACGGGCGGGCTGCCGCGCGTGGTGCGCGACGGCTACGACGGCCCGGTCTACTGCACGCCCGGAACCCGGGATCTGTCGGCGCTGCTGCTGCCGGACTCGGCGCACCTGCAGGAGGAAGAGGCGCGCTACGCCAACAAGGAGCACTACTCCAAGCACCAGCCGGCGCTGCCGCTCTACTCGGTGGTCGATGCCGAGCGCACGGTGAAGCTGATGGAGTCGTTCGGCTACGAGCGGCCCAAGCAGATCCTCCCCGGCATCACCCTCACCTTCTACCGGGCGGGCCACATCCTCGGCTCGGCGGTGTGCGTGTTCGACCTGAAGAGCAGCGGGCAGCGCGTGGTGTTCAGCGGAGACCTGGGCCGCTACAACGCGCCCATCCTGAGGGATCCGCAGGGCGTCCCCTCCGCCACCACCCTGGTGGTGGAGAGCACCTACGGGGACCGGGAGCACGGCGACACCCAGCCGCAGGAGGCGCTGTGCAACGCGGTGAAGCGGGCCTTCGATCGGCGCGGCATGGTGATCATCCCCGCCTTCGCCGTGGGCCGCACCCAGGAGCTGCTGTACCACCTGCGCAACCTGGAGGAGGCGGGCCGCATCCCCGAGGTGGATGTGTTCGTGGACTCGCCCATGGCGTGCGACGCCACCCCCATCTACCTGGCCCACCCGGAGGAGCACGATCTGGCCATGAAGGGGCTGGTGGAGCGCGGGAAGACGCCGCTGGCCACGCGGCGCACGCGGTTCGTCACCTCGCCCCATGACAGCAAGCGGCTCAACCAGCTGGAGGGGCCGGGCATCATCATCTCCGCGTCGGGCATGGCCACGGGCGGGCGCGTGCTGCACCACCTCAAGCACCGGCTGCCGGATGCGCGCAACACGGTGCTCTTCGTGGGCTACCAGTCCGAGGGCACGCGCGGGCGCCGCCTGCTGGATGGGGAGAAGGAGCTGAAGATCCACGGGCAGATGATCCCGGTGGCGGCGGACATCCGCGTGGTGAGCGGCTTCTCCGCGCACGCGGACTGGACCGAGACGCTGCGCTGGATGGAGGGCTTCGAGTCCCCGCCCCGGCAGACGCTGCTGGTCCACGGCGAGCCCTCGGCGCTCCAGGCCCTCAAGAACCGCGTCGAGTCCAAGGGCTGGAAGGCCGCCGTGCCCCGCTACATGGAGCAGGTGGAACTGGCGGGCTGAAGCCCCTCCCACCCGAGCCTCCTCGCCTCCTCCTCGGGCGGTCGGGACATCGTTGCCGGTGGCCAGCGCGGTCACGACCTTCACATGCGCGGGGGGAAGTCCGGTCGGCAGCGCGGAGAGCGCCCGCGTTGGCGGCCTCCACGTGCTCACACCAGTGCCTCCGCGGGGAACGCCCACCCGGCCAGGGGGCCGGGCGAGGGCTCGTGCATGGGGCCAGGTGCAAGCCCCTGGGAGGCCGAGATGGCGGACAGGCGTGACGACCGAGAGCAGTGGTGGCGAAGGGATCCGGAGACCGAGCGGCGCATCGAGCGGCGGGCAGACATCTACCGGGGCTCGGATGAGCGGGGCTACGGCGGTGGCGAGCGGCTGGGCCGCGAGTGGGAACGCGGCGATCCGGGTGGCCCCGAGCGCTCAAGGCGGGGCGAGTCCCTCCGGAGCACCGACGAGGAGCGCTTCGACTGGGGAGGAAGAGGCGTCGAGGAGCGCTCGCCCCGACAGCGCGGCGAGCGCAGGGTCCGCGAGCTCGGGCATGAGCGGGAGGTGCGCCGGTACTCGGACTACGAGCGGGAGCCGCCGGACCACGGCTACCGCGAGCTCTCCCGGGACGACCGGCGGGCCAGCCCGAGCGGCGCCTTCCATGATGAGAGGCGTGAGCAGCGCGCCCGTCCTCGGGGCTACGGCGACCGCTCCCGCGACCTCCGGGACATTGGAGAGGTGACGGATGCCGAGGGCCGACACCGGCACTACAACCTCGCCGGGCTCCATGACATGGACGACCTGTCGGAGCTCCGCGAGCGCTACCGGGAGCGCCGCCGCGAGCGGGACCATGAGCCGCGCTACGGCCACGGCCCGGGCGTCGAGAACATGGAGGCGCCGCGGGTGGGGTACGGCACCAGCATGACGCGGCGGGACCCCTCGGACCGCGAGCTGGGCCACGGCGGCTTCATCGGTGACACCTGGCGCGCGGGCCCGCAGCGTCCCCTGGGGCGCGCTCCGAAGGGGTACCAGCGCTCGGATGACCGCATCCGTGAGGACATCTGCGACCGGCTGATGATGAGCTGGATGAACGCCGAGAACGTCGACATCCTGGTGCGCAACGGCGAGGTCACCCTCCAGGGCACGGTGAAGAGCCGGGACGAGAAGCGGGCCATCGAGGCGCTCGCGGAGTCCGTGCTCGGGGTGAAGGACATCAGCAACGCCCTGCGCGTCGAGCGCGGAGAGCAGGTCCGCGCCGAGGCCCGGCCCGAGCTCGGCGGCGAGCCAATGCCGCCCCCCCAGAACCTCAAGGATCGGCCCCAGGCCCAGGAGCGCCGGGGGCAGGCCGAGGAGCGGCGCGCGGGGGACCAGGAGCAGACGTCGGTGCGGCCGCCGGGAGACACCTCGCTGCACTCGTGACGCGGCACACGTTGGGCACACACCTTCACGAGGAGACTTCGAACATGGCGAATCGTTATGGCTACGAGGATGAGCCCCGGCGCTGGCACGAGGGCAGACGCGCCGACCGCGAGCCCTGGCAGGAGCGGGAAGTCGGCGAGCGCCCCGGAGGCGGCTACGGCATCGGAGGCGCCGAGCGCGGCTACAACATGGGCGGCCACGGGGGCATGGGGAGCTACGAGCAGGGCTACAGGCCCGGCAGCTACGACCGGCTGCTCGACGCGACCGAGCGCTACCACGCCGCGCGTGGAAACCCGGACTACGGCTGGGAGCGGGACGAAGACGAGCGAGACTGGTACACGCACCGGCCCATGCCGCCCTCGGTGGGGTTCGGCGGGGAGCCCTGGAGTGACGAGTGGATGAGCTTCGAGCACTCCCGGAGCGAGCGCCCGCGGCAGGAGCCTCGCGCCATGGAGTGGACGGCGAGGGGCCGCGGCCCTGGCAAGGGGCCCAGGAGCTACACGCGCTCGGACGAGCGCATCCACGAGGATGTATGCGAGCGGTTGATGCACAGCCCCTACGATGCCAGCGACGTCGAGATCACCGTGAGCCGCGGCGAGGTGACGCTGGCGGGGACGGTGCGCAGCCGGGCTGACAAGTGGGGCATCGAGGACGTGGCGGAGTCCGTCCTGGGCGTGCAGGACGTGCACAACCAGATCCGCGTGAACCGCGAGGGCTTCCAGGCGTCCGAAGTCACCCTCGGGGGCGACACGGGACACCTCCACTCGTGAGTCGAGGCTCGGGGCGCTGGCGATGTGGACAGCGCCCTGCCCTGCTCATCGTGCGCTTGGCGGAGGCAGCGGCTCAGCCGCTCGCGCCCTCCGATGGCGCCACGCTGATGACCACCGACTTCGAGGCGGGCGTGCGGCTCTTCTCCGCGTAGCTGTCGATGGGCACCAGCACGTTGGTCTCGGGGAAGTACGTGGCCGCGCACCTCCTCGGAATCCGGTACGGCACCACCACGAAGCGGCGCGCCACCCGCTTCTCGCCCCGGAAGTGGCTCGTCAGATCCACCACCTGGCCCTCGGACAGCCCGAGAGAGCGCATGTCCTCCGGGTTCAGCATCACCACCCGCCGCCCGTTCCGGATGCCCCGGTAGCGGTCGTCCAGCCCGTACAACGTCGTGTTGTACTGGTCGTGGCTGCGGATCGTCATCATCAGCAGCTGCCCGGGCCCCAGCTCGATGCGCGGCAGCGGGTGCACCGTGAAGCGCGCCTTGCTGTCCCCCGTGGTGAAGCGCCCCTCCCGCGGCCCGTTGGGCAGGTAGAAGCCTCCGGGCTCCCGCACGCGCTGGTTGAAGCGCTCGAAGCCCGGGACCACTCGCGAGATGCGCTCCCGGATCCGATCGTAGTCCTCCACCAGCCCCAGCCACTCCACCTGGCTGCGCGAGCCCAGCACCGCCTGGGCCAGCCTGGCGACGATCTCCGGCTCGCTGCGCAGGTGCTCGGAGGCCGGCTGCACCGCGCCCCGCGAGGTGTGCACCACGCCCATCGAGTTCTCCACCGTCACGAACTGCTCCCCGCCCGTCCGCACATCCCGCTCCGTCCGCCCCAGGCACGGGAGGATGAGCGCCCGCCGCCCGTGCACCAGGTGCGCCCGGTTCAGCTTCGTGGACACATGCGCCGTGAGCCGCGTGCGCCGCAGGGCCGCGGCCGTGAACTCGGTGTCCGGCGTGGCCGAGAGGAAGTTGCCCCCCAGCGCGAACAGCACCTTCACCTTCCCCTCGTGCATCGCCCGGATGGTGGCCACCGTGTCCAGGCCCGGAGCCCGAGGCGGCTCGAAGCGGAACTCCCGCCCCAGCGCCTCCAGGAACGCCGGGCTCGGCTTCTCCACGATGCCCATCGTCCGATCGCCCTGCACGTTGCTGTGGCCTCGCACCGGACACAGCCCCGCGCCCGGCTTGCCGACGCTGCCTCGCAGCAGCGCCACGTTGACGATCTCCTGGATGTTCGCCACCGCGTTCTGGTGCTGGGTGAGCCCCATCGCCCAGCAGAAGATCGTCCGCTCCGAGCTCGCCAGGATCCCCGCCGCGGCGACGATCTGCTCCTTCGCCACGCCGCTCTGCTCCACCACCTCGTCCCACGAGACGGCGCGCAGCGCCTCCACGTAGGCCTCGAAGCCCGTCGTCCGCTCCCGGATGAAGTCCTTCGCCAGCACCCGCCCGGGCCGCTTGGCCTCCTCCTCCAGCAGCGCCTTGCCCAGCCCCTTCAGCAGCGCCACGTCTCCATTGATGCGCACCGGGAGCCACAGCCGGTTGATCGCCGTGCCCGGCCCCATCAGCTGGATCAGCTCCTGCGGATGCTTGAAGCGGTTGAGCCCCGTCTCCGGCAGCGGGTTGATGCTGACGATCTGGCACCCGCGCCGCGCGGCGGCCTGCAGCGACGTCAGCATGCGCGGGTGGTTGGTGCCCGGGTTCTGCCCGATGACGAAGATGGCCTCGGCCTTCTCGAAGTCCTCCAGCTTCACCGTGCCCTTGCCGATGCCGATGACTTCATTGAGCGCCGTGCCGCTGGACTCGTGGCACAGGTCCGCGCAGTCCGGCAGGTTGTTGGTGCCGAACTGCCGCACGAAGAGCTGATAGAGGAACGCCGCCTCGTTGCTCGTCCTCCCGGAGGTGTAGAAGCACGCCTCGTCCGGCGAGCCGAGCCCGTTCAGCTCCTCGGCCACCAGCGCGACCGCCTCCTCCCACGTGAGGGGCTCGTAGTGCGTGGAGCCCTCGCGCAGCACCATCGGGTGCGTCAGCCGCCCTTGCTTGCCCAGCCACAAGTCCGACTGCTGGGCCAGCTCCGCCACGCTGTGCTGGCGGAAGAACTCCGGCGTCACGCGCGCCTTCGTGCCCTCCTCCGCCACCGCCTTGGCGCCGTTCTCACAGAACTCCGCCACGGAGCGCTCGGCGTCCGGATCCGGCCACGCGCAGCCCGGGCAGTCGAAGCCGTCCTTCTGGTTCACCTGGAGCAGCAGCTGGGTGCCGCGGATCGGCCCCATCTCGCCCCAGGCGTGCTGGAGCGACGACATCACCGCGGGCACCCCACCGGCCACTTCCTGCACGGGGCCCACCTCCGGGGCCTTCGGCTCCAGCGGCGGCTGCGCGCCTGGCAGCCCCGGGACGAGCGTCACCGGAGCACCTGGGGACTCCTCCGGGACGACCTGCTCCGTGCTTCGCGCTTCCGCCATGGGGGGCTCCTCCTGAAGAACGCCCGGGCCGGGCTGCTCCGGCACGGTCGCCTGCCCCACTCTACCGCCCTGGCCGCGCGGAGCACGCGCCAGGCAAGCGGCTCAGCACTCGGTGGTGCCCGTGGCTTCGATGACGAACACCTTCCTGGGGAAGCTCGGGATGTACAGGTCCCCGTGGTCGCAGGTGTCCTCCGTCTTCGTCCGGAACCAGTGGAAGTTGCCGGTGCTGTACTCCTGCTCCGCGCCCATCTCCGCCTCGATGGCCGGGATCACCTGGTCCAGGTACTGGAGCGAGGTGCGGGTCTCCTCCCGGCTCCGGCCAACGCCCGCCTGCCACGGCAGGTTCACCGCATCCGACGCGCCCTGCTGGAGCACCGCGGCCATCAGCTCCTCCGGGGTGAACTCGCCCTCCGGAGTCTCGATCTCGAAGGCGCGCACGGTGGCGTGCCCCGCGGCGGCCTGCTGGATCTCGGCGCTGACCGGGACTTCCCGCAGGGCCACGGTGCTGAGCGCCTGGGTGCGCTTCTTCACCTGGGCCTGAGAGGTAGGCTTCGGTGCGTCTTCCTGAGAGGGATTACTACAACCAACCCCAAGAACCACCACCAAGGAGAGGGATAGCAGCGGAAGACGCATCGTCCTGGCTCCTGTCTTCGCGGAACTCATGCACCGCGATTGAATAATTCCACAGTAGGAGAATTTTACAGAAACATCAAGCCAGGGCGGCATTCCCTCCCGAACAAGCAAAACCAGCAAACCCGCTCAGCCCGCCAGGCCCGGAGCGTAGATGGTGGACTGGACGAGCCGGACGCGCTGGGTGAGTCCGCCCAGGCTCTCGGCATGGCCGACGAAGAGGAAGCCCCGCGGCGAGAGGTGATCCACGAGCCGGTCGAGGGCCCGGCCCTTGGAGGCCGCGTCGAAGTAGATGAAGACGTTGCGGCAGAAGAGCAGGTCGAACCGGCCCAGCGTCGGGTAGCGCTCGTCGTTGAGGTTGAGGCGCTGGAAGCGCACCAGGGGACGCAGCTCGGGGCCGGCCTTCATCCATCCCTCCTGGCTGCCGGTGCCACGGAGCATGAATGCCTTGAGGTAGCGAGTGGGGATCTCCTGCGCCCGCTCCACCGGCCAGAGCATCTGGCGCGCCCGATCGAGGATCCGCGTGGACAGATCCGTGGCGACGATCTCGATCTGCCAGCCCTCCTCCGCCGGCAGGTGGAGGCGCAGCACCATGGCCAGCGAGAAGGCCTCCTCTCCCGTCGAGCACCCCGCGCTCCACGCCCGCACCCTGCGCGCACCCGAGCCCGGATGCCCCTGCGCCCTCCAGCGAGGCAGCACCTCCTGCTCGAGGAACTCGAAGTGCCGGGCCTCGCGGAAGAAGCGCGTCTCGTGCGTGCAGATGGCATCCAGCAGTCGCAGCCGCTCCTCCGCATCCTCCTCCACCTGGCGCAGATAGGTGCCGAAGGAAGGGCCGCCCAGCTCGCGCAGCCGGCGCGACAGCCGCCCCACCAGCAGCGCCTTCTTCGTCGGCGCCAGGTAGATGCCCGCCTCGCGGTAGATGAGCCGCTGGTAGCCCTGGAAGACGCGGTCGGGGAGCTCCGAGGGGCTCGAGGGGAACTCCGGCTCGCCCGAGGGGAGCTTCGACAGGGCGTCCTGGATCATGGGCCGTGCTCCGTCCTCAGGCCTGGGGCTCGCCCGCCTCGGCTCCCGCGGGAGGAGCCTCCGGCGGCGGAGGTGACTCGGGCGGCGGCTCGGTGGTCACGGCGCTGGCGGCCCGGATCTCCTGGGCGTTCAGGACGCGATCGATGTCGAGCAGCAGGATGAACTTCTTGCCCGCTCGTCCCAGGCCCACCAGGTAGTCGGCGTGGATGGGAGTGCCGAACGCGGGTGGGGGCTCCACGTCTCCCGAGCCGAGCTCCAGCACCTGCCCCACGGCGTCCACGAGCACGCCCATGACCAGCCGCTCCCCCTGGAACGTCACCTCCACCACGACGATGCAGCTGCGGCGATGGACCACGCTCGGCGGGAAGCCGAGCTTCATGCCCAGATCGACCACCGGCAGCACGCTGCCGCGCAGGTTCGTCACGCCGCGGATCCACTCGGGAGCGCTGGGCACGCGCGTCACCGCTTCGTACTCGACGATCTCCCGGACCTGGAGGATGCGCAGGGCGTACTCCTCTCCGGCGATGAAGAAGCTCAGGTATTGGACGAGGGGCTCGGGCACGGGCTGGCTCATGGCGGGCTTCTAGAAACGCTTGAACTCACGGTCCTCATCCGGCAGCGCGGCGGGGCCCTGCTCACGCCCCGCGGGAGGCGTCTCCTGGCCGGTGGGCTTCGTGTCGTGGACCGCGGCAGCCAGGAGCTGCGTGGAGGACCTGCCCTGCTCCCCCAGCTCCGGCGGGGCCGAGCTGTCTCGGGGCGCTCGCGGCCGTGACGGCCTCCAGTCCTCCTCGGCCACGCGGAAGAACGACACCAGCTGCTGCAGCGTCTCGGCCTGCGCCGACAGCTCCTCGGCGGTGGCCGACAGCTCCTCGGCGGCCGAGGCGTTGCGCTGCGTCACCTGCTCCACCTGCAGCATCGCCCGGTTCATCTGCTTCACCCCCGAGGCCTGCTCCGCGCTCGCCAGCACCACCTCCTGCACCAGCTGGGCCGTCATCTGGATGGACGGCACCAGCGCCTCGAGCAGCTCGCCCGAGCGCTGTGCCACCTTCACGCTCCGGCTGGCCAGCGCGCTGATCTCCTTGGCCGCCGCCTGGCTGCGCTCGGCCAGCTTGCGCACCTCCGTGGCCACCACCGCGAACCCCCGGCCGTGCTCCCCGGCCCGGGCCGCCTCGATGGCGGCGTTCAGCGCCAGGAGGTTCGTCTGGTACGCGATCTCCTCGATGATGTCGGTCTTCTCGGCGATCTCGTTCATCGCCGCGACCGTCTCGGTCACCGCCTGCCCGCTCTGGCCGGCCTCCTGGGCGCCCTTGAGCGCCATCTGCTCCATCCGCCGGCTGTGCTGGCTGTTCTGCTCGATGGTGGCGCTCATCTCCTCGAGGCTGGCCGTCGTCTCCTCGACGCTGCTGGCCTGCTCGCTGGTGCCCAGGGACAGGTGCTGCGAGGAGGAGGAGACCTGGCCCGCCGCGGACGTCAGCGCCACCGCGCCCTCGCGCATCTCGCTGAGCACGAGCGCCAGCCGCTGCGCCATGCCGCGCATGGCAGTGAGCAGCCGGCCCGTCTCGTCCTCGCTCGTCGCCTCGATGCGGACCGTCAGATCGCCCTCGGCGATGCGGTCGGCCACCCGCACCGCCTCGGCCAGCGGCTGCGAGATGCGCATCGCGATGAGCGTGCAGAAGAAGAGCCCCAGCAGGATTCCCCCCACCACCAGGATGGTGACCCAGCGCCGAGCCTCATCGTGGGTATGCTCGGCGGACTCCGCGACCTGGCGGCTGCGCTGGTCGCCGAACCGCAGCAGTTGATCCAGCTTGGAGGAGAGCGCTTCGTAGTGCTTCGCGGACTGGCCGAAGAGGACCTCCTGGGCCTGCGAGTCGGCGTTGCGCCGGGAGTCCTCGAGCAGCCTCTGGTTCTCGGCGAGGTAGGCCTGCCATTGCGCCTTGAACTCCTCGATCAGGACGCGCTCCTCCTGCCGCGGGGCGAGCGCTTCATAGGCCTGGAGGTTCTGCTCCACCGCCGCCTTCAGCTGCTGCATGACGCGCTCGGCCTGCGCCATCTGCTCCGCGTCCTCGGTGAGGATGTGCCTCAGCTCGAAGATGCGGAAGCCCGCCGCGTTGCCCTGCAGGTCCGCGGCATGGACCAGGGTCGGCATCCGCACGCGCGTCATGTGGCGGGAGGCGTCATGAAGCGTGTCGAGCTGATCGAGGGCGAACAGGCCCAGTGCCGTGGAGATCCCCAGCAGGAGGGCGAAGGCGACGAGCAGCTTCTTGAAGATCGGCAGGTTCTGGAACCAGCTCATGATCGTTCCGTGAGCGCTCCGGGCTCATTGAGCCGCTGGCGCATAAGGGCGAAGGGCTTTCTGGAGAAGCGCCGCCACGTCGAGGATGAGCGCCACCCGTCCCGTGCCGAGGATGGCGGAGCCCGAGACACCAGAGACACGCTGGAAGAGACTGCCGAGCGGCTTGACCACCGTCTGCCCCTGCCCGAGCAGGGTGTCCACGGCCAGCCCCGCCTGCCCCCGGCCATGGCGGATGACGACCACGCTCTCCCGGGCGGGCGGGGGCCCCTCCACCGCGAAGTGCTCGCGCAGGCGCAGGTAGGGCAGCGGCTGGCCGCGCAGGTTCAGCACGCCGGTGCGTCCCGGCCGCTGCTCCTCCTCCGGCAGCTCCACGCACTCGAGCACGCTCGCCAGCGGCAGCACGTACGTCTCCCCGCCCACGCCCACCGAGAAGCCCTCGATGATGGAGAGCATCAGCGGCAGGCGCATGGTGAAGGTGGTGCCCGCCCCCTCGCGCGTCTCGATGGAGAGGGCGCCCCGCAGGCTCTCGACGCGGCTCTTCACCACGTCCATGCCGATGCCACGGCCCGACAGCTCGGTGACGCGCTCGGCGGTGGAGAAGCCCGGGATGAAGATGAACTGGAACAGCTCGGCATCCTCGCGCTCCTCGTTCGGACCCAGCAGCCCCATGGCGCGTGCCCGCTCGCGGATGCGCTCCCGGTCCAGCCCCGCGCCGTCGTCCTCCACCTCCACGACGATGCTGCCCGAGTCGGCGAAGGCCCGCAGCTTCAGCGTCCCCTTGAAGTCCTTGCCGCGCTGCTTCCGCACCGACGGCGGCTCGATGCCATGATCCACCGCGTTGCGGACCAGGTGGGTGAGCGGATCCCGGATGAGCTCGACGATGGTGGTGTCCACCTCCACCTCCTCGCCGCTCAGCTCCAGCCGCACCAGCTTGCCCGTGGCCTCGCACAGGTCACGCAGCGTGCGCGGGAAGGGCTGGAACGCTCGCCCGATGGGCACCATCCGCGCCTTCAGCACCAGCTCCTGCAGATCCAGGTAGAGGCGGTCCGCCTCGCGGTGCGCCTCGAGCAGCTCCTGGGGCGAGTGGCGATCCGCCTGCTCCAGCAGGGTGGTCAGCCGCCCCCGCGCGATGGCGATCTCCCCGGTGAGGTCCAGCATCCGATCCAGCTTGTCCAGCCCCACCCGGAGCGTGCGCTCGGGCGCGGCGTGGGAGGTGGCCTCCACGGGCTGCTCGGCGGCGGCGGACTCGGGCGCGGGCGAAGCCTCCGAGGAGCAGCCCGCGCTCGCGGCCTCCCTCAAGCGCCGCTGGAGCTCCGACACATCCGGAACCTCGCGCCCCTCGCCGGGCGTGTGGCTGATCAACCCCCGGAGCCCGTCCACGGCCTGGAGCAGCAGGGTCATCACCTGCTGCGTCACCGGGAGGGAGCGGCTGGCGATGCGCGCGAGCAGATCCTCGAGCGTGTGGGCCACGTCGGACGCGGCCGGAAAGCCCATCAGCAGGGAGTTGCCCTTGAGGGTGTGGATGGAGCGCTGGATGCTCTCGATCACCCCGGGCGCGGCGGAGCGCTCGAGCGAGAGGAGGTCCCGCTCCAGGCCGGCGAGCAGCTCGGTCGCCTCCGCTCGGAAAGCCGCGCGGACCGTGTCCAGATCGGTCTTCACCCCTTACCCAACATCTTGATCAGCGCGGTTCCATCATCGGTCCGGAAGCGGAGCTTGCGCCCCGCGCTTCCCCCCAGGTCCTCGGCGAGGATGGGAATGCCCAGCCCCTCGAGCAGCCGCCGGGCCACCTCGGCGTTGCGCTGGCCCAGGCCCGGCTTCGCCCCCGGAGGAGGCGGCCCCGCCATGTGCGCGCCGCCGAACACCTTCGCCCGCAGGTGCTGGCGCTGGCTGCCCAGCCGCTCCAGCTCCTTCAGGAGCATGGGAATGGCGGACTCTCCATGGCGACCGCTGGGCTGCTGGCCCTCGAGCACCGAGGGCAGCAGGAAGTGGTTCACTCCGCCCATGCGCAGCTGCTCGTCCCAGAGACACACGGCCACGCACGAGCCCAGGATCGTCGTCACCTCCGTGGGGCGCGCCGCGGCCACCAGGCCCCCGGGCTCGAGGTACACGGTCCGCACGCCCACGAGCTCGCCCGCCAGGGGCGCGGACGCCACCGGCGTGCTTGGGATGATGACGTTCCTGGGCCGCACCGCGAGCGCCGGGACGCCCCGCTCGGAGAGCAGATCCAGCAGCTCGAGATCCTCGTCGTTGAGCCCGCGCTTCTGCGGGAGCATCCGGAAGAGCGCGAGCACCCCGTGCACCTGCCTCCGGGCCACCAGCGGGATGCAGGCGGTCATCCCCAGCTCGTGGGGGCTGGCGCCGATGGAGCTGGTCCGGCCCAGCAGGTACGCCACCCCATGACGGGCGACCTGGCCGACGATCCCCTGCGGCACCATGAGGGCCTGGAAGCGCTCCAGGGAGAGCCCCATCGCCGCGACGGGCAGCAGGCGCCTGCCGTCCTCCTCCACCGCGAAGAGCGCGTACTCCTCGCACCCCAGCAGCTGGGAGATGATCTCCTCGACCACCTCCAGCACTCCGTCCTCACGGGTGCCGTCCAGCCGTTGGAGGGCGGCAGCCATCCTTGGGCGAAGGACAGGGTCGGGTTTGGGGTCGTGCGACATCAGTGTCCCAGGAAGCTCTCGATCTTGGCCCGGAGCTCGTTCCCATCGAAGGGCTTGGTCACATAGTCGCTGCAGCCGCTTTCGTACCCTCGCTCGACGTTGTCGGAGCCGCCGCGGGTGGTCACCAGGATGATGGGCGTGGTGCGCGTGGCCTCCTCGGCTCGCAGGCGCCGGCACACCTCGAAGCCGTCCATGCCGGGCATCACCACGTCCATGAGGATGAGCTCCGGACGCACCAAGAGAGCCGTCTCCACCGCCTCCTGACCGCTGGTGGCGCTGAGCAGCTCATAGGGCCCGTCCTGGAGCAACAGCCGCTCCATCAACAAGACGGTGGGCGAATCGTCAACGAGCAGGATCTTCTTGGGAACGGCCATGACCTCACGTGATCAGGAGTCTACCAGTGGCGGAAAGACGTGTCCGCTTCCGTGCCCCCCGCCTGCCGGGCCCCTCCCAGAGGACAGCTTGACTTGTCCAGGCCGCACGTTCCCCATCGGGAGAGGCGAACTTCGGCTAGTCTGCCCGCCCTCCTGACAGCCATACCCGACCCATGGAGTCCTGCATGTCCCGAGTCATCCGCGCCCCCCGAGGCACCACCCGCTCCTGCAAGGGCTGGGTCCAGGAGGCCGCGCTCCGGATGCTGATGAACAACCTGGATCCCGACGTGGCCGAGCGCCCCGAGGATCTCGTCGTCTACGGCGGCACCGGCAAGGCCGCGAGAGACTGGCCCTCTTTCGATCGGATCGTCGCCAGCCTGAAGGAGCTCTCGGATGAGGAGACCCTGCTGGTGCAGTCCGGCAAGCCGGTGGGCATCCTCCGGACCCACCCGGATGCCCCCCGGGTGCTGCTGGCCAATTCCAACCTGGTAGGTCGCTGGGCCACGTGGGAGCACTTCCGCGAGCTGGAGCAGAAGGGCCTGATGATGTACGGCCAGATGACGGCCGGCTCGTGGATCTACATCGGCACGCAAGGCATCCTCCAGGGCACCTACGAGACCTTCGCGCAGGCGGGTCGGACACACTTTGGCTCCGCGGACCTGTCTGGCCGGCTGGTGCTCTCGGGCGGCCTGGGAGGCATGGGAGGGGCCCAGCCGCTGGCCGCCACCATGAACAACGCGGTGTTCCTCGGGGTAGAGATTGACCCGCACCGAGCCCAGCGCCGAGTGGAGACGCGCTACCTGGATGTCGTGGCGAAGGACCTGGACGAGGCCCTGGCGCTGGTGAAGGAGGCCCAGAAGAAGCGCGAGGGCCGCTCGATCGGCGTCATTGGCAACGCGGCCACGGTGTTCCGCGAGCTGTACCGGCGCGGCATCAAGCCGGACCTGGTGACGGACCAGACGAGCGCGCACGATCCGCTCAACGGCTACATCCCCGCGGACCTGTCGCTGGAGGCGGCCGCGGAGCTGCGCCAGCGCGATCCGGAGGGCTACGTGCGCCGCGCGCGGGAGACGATGGCCATCCACGTGCAGGCGATGCTGGACTTCCAGAGCGCGGGCAGCCACGTGTTCGACTACGGCAACAACCTGCGCGGGCAGGCCCAGCTGGGCGGCCAGGAGAACGCCTTCGAGTTCCCGGGCTTCGTGCCGGCGTACATCCGCCCCATGTTCTGCGAGGGGCTGGGGCCCTTCCGCTGGGTGGCGCTCTCCGGGGACGCGGAGGACATCCGCCGCACGGACCAGGCGGTGCTGGAGCTGTTCCCGGAGAAGGAGTCGCTGCGGCGGTGGATCACCATGGCGCAGCAGCGCGTGGCCTTCCAGGGCCTGCCGGCGCGCATCTGCTGGCTGGGCTATGGCGAGCGCGCCAAGGCGGGGCTGGCCTTCAACGAGCTGGTGCGCAAGGGCGTGGTGAAGGCGCCCATCGTCATCGGCCGCGATCACCTGGACTGCGGCTCGGTGGCGTCGCCCAACCGCGAGACGGAGGCGATGAAGGACGGCTCGGACGCGGTGGCGGACTGGCCCATCCTCAACGCGCTGGTGAACGCGGTGAACGGCGCCTCGTGGGTGTCCTTCCACCATGGCGGGGGCGTGGGCATGGGCTACTCGCTGCACTCCGGCCAGGTCATCGTCGCGGACGGCACTCCGGAGGCGGCCCGGCGCATCGAGCGCGTGCTCACGTCGGACCCCGGCATGGGCGTGCTGCGGCACGTGGACGCTGGCTATCCGGAGGCCGTCGAGGTGGCCCACCAGCGCGGGGTGAAGATCCCCGGCGTCACCGTGTGAGGCGCTTCGTGAAGACGCTCCTGCCGAGACACGGTGGCCGGGCCCTGGTGCTCATGGCTCTGGCCTGGCTGGTGGGCTGCGCGCCGTCGACCATGAGCCCCATGGTGATACGGATGGGGCCGGGCCACCCGGAGAACTCGCTCCTTCATGGCGGGCTGCGGACGGGGCCCCGCCTGTCGGCTCCACTCGCCGCGCGCACCAGCTTCAATCCGAGTGAGCAGAACTTCGCGGGCGATCGCGAGAGCTTCTCGACGCGGCAGTGGTCGATGGCCTACGACCTGGCGATCACCAGACCCCTCGGCGAGAAGCTCGCGATGCACATCGGTGTGCAGGGCGAGTTCTATTACCCGGTCCCGCTGCCGGGCTACGGCATCTACGGGGGTCTCTCGAGCTGGTATGGCACGCCGACCATCGGGGTAGCACCTGCGGTCGTGGTGCGCGGCGCGACGGACTTCGGCATCGAGTCGCGCGGAGGGCCTGGGACCATCCTCGGGACCGAGGCGTCCGCCTCCTTCTACTTCAATCCCGAGAAGCGGGTGTCGGTGGGCCTGGTCCCCTTCCTCGGAGTCCACCAGGTCTTCTCTCGAACCGACGCGCGCTCCACCTCGCTCTATTACGGGGGAGCGATGGTGATGCAGTTTCCCCTGGGCGGGAAGGACAGCATCGAGCTGTCCGGTGGCTTCGGTCGGGTGAAGGCGAGTGGCGAGGCGGGCTGGAACGCGCCCATCCTCGGCGCTCGCTGGGCGCGCTGAGCGTCTCGGGCCACCCGCCCGCCCATCATCAGGAGCGAGAACATGGAGCCGCTGGAGCTGCTCATCCGCAACACCTCCGAGGTGCTCACCGTGGAGGGCACCCACCGGGAGCCCGCGGAGCAGGCGCTCACGCCCCGGCCTCGCGCGTGCGTGGGCGTGCGCGCGGGGCGCGTGGCCTGGGTGGGAGAAGAGTCCGCGCTGCCCGCTGGCGCCGTCGGGCCGAACACCGAGGTGCTGGACGCCGAGGGGCGGATGGTGGGCCCCGGCTTCGTGGATCCGCACACGCACCTGGTCTTCGCGGGCGAGCGCTCCACCGAGTTCGATCTGCGCTGCCAGGGCGCCACCTATCTGCAGATTGCCCAGGCGGGCGGCGGCATCGTCAGCACCGTGCGCGCCACCCGGGCCGCGAGCGAGGAGGAGCTGATCCGCCTCGCCCTGCCCCGCCTCCGGCGCCTGCTGGAGTACGGCGTGACGACGGCAGAGGTGAAGAGCGGCTATGGGCTGGACGTGGACAGCGAGCTGAAGATGCTGCGCGTGGTGCGCCGGCTCTCGAGCCTCACGCCGGTGGAGCTGGTGCCCACGCTGCTGTGCGCCCACGCCGTGCCCGAGGAGTTCAAGGGCCGCCGCGAGGCGTACGTGGACCTCTGCGAGCGGGAGATCCTCCCCGCCGTGGCGCGAGAGGGCCTGGCGCGCTTCTGCGACATCTTCGTCGAGCAGAGCGCCTTCACCCCGGACGAGGCTCGCCGGCTGCTCACCGCCGCGAAGGCGCTGGGAATGCAGCCCCGGCTGCACGGAGATCAGCTCACCTCGGGCGGAGGCGCGGAGCTGGCCGCCGAGCTGGGCGCCGCCACCGTGGACCACCTGGAGCACGTGAGCGATGCCGGCATCCACGCGATGGCCGCCGCGGATGTCTCCGCCGTGCTCGTACCCACCTCCACCCTCTTCCTGCGCATGCGCCCCTACGCCCCTGGCCGGAAGTTGCGTGACGCGGGCGTCAACATTGCTTTGGGCACAAACATCAATCCTGGCTCGGCGATGACAGAGAATCTTCCCCTGGCCATGGGGCTTGCCTGCCTGGAGAACGGGCTGACAGCGGCGGAGGTGTACTGGGCAACCACCCGAGGCGCCGCTCTGGCTCTGGGTCTACCCTCTCACGGGCGTCTGGCTTTGGGCGACGTTGCCGACATCGTTATTTTTTCGTGCACAAACTATCGGCACCTGCCCTACCACCTCGGAGTGAACCACTCGCGCACGGTGTTGAAAGGCGGGCGTGTTGTCATTCGTGACGGCGTGTCACACTGTGAATAACAGGAGGGGCCCCGACTTCTTGACAGTGAGCATGGCTCCGAGAGACACAGAATGTGCCGTCGGGGCCGGCTGTCATTATTCCGTCGACCGAACGCTATGTGCCGTCTCTTTGGATTCCGCTCTGCTGTTCCCGCTGCTGTCCATCCGGCGCTGGTGACCGAGAAGAACTCGCTCGTCATCCAGTCACGCGAGCACAAGGATGGATGGGGAATCGCGGCCTATGGAGTCGAGCAGCGCCCCACGGTGGCGCACGGCGTCGGTCCGGCGCACAGTGATCCCGACTTCCACCGCGTGAGCAGTCTGGTGTCGTCACATACGGTGGTGGCGCACGTGCGACAGGCCTCGGTGGGCGGAGTGGAGCTGCGCAACTCGCACCCGTTCCTGTTCGGCCCGTGGTCCTTCGTGCACAACGGGACGCTGCGCAACTTCGATCGCCACCGCAAGGCGGTCGAGTCGCTCGTCCGCTCGGATCTGGCCGCGAACATCCGCGGCACGACGGACTCCGAGCGCTGCTTTCACCTCTTCCTCACGCGGATGGCCACGCGCAGCTCGCTGGAGGGCGCGGTGCGGCTGGAGGATGTGGCGGCCTCGCTGGCCGAGACGATGGAGCTGGTGGCCAACATCACGGATGAGCCCGGCCAGGATCGCTCGGCGATGAACTTCCTCGTCACCAACGGCGAGGTGATGGTGGCCACGCGCCGCAACCGGACGCTGTTCGTGTCGGACGGGCGCCGCTCGACGTCGTGCACCGCGGCCCCGCTCCAGCACGGCACGCGGCTGGGTCAGCTCCTCATCGCGAGCGAGGTGCTGTGCGGCAACCAGACCGCGTGGAACGAGGTCTCCGAGGACGAGGTCATCGGCGTCGACGGCCGCCTCGTGCTGCACCGCTGGCGGCTCTCGGAGTTCGCCCTCTCCCGCTGACGGCGCCTCGCCTCGGTGAGGAGCGCAGCCACGAGCTCCCGAGCTGAGCCTCGGATGGAGCCAGCTCCCCGAGCACGTTGAGGGCGTTCTCACGGATGTCGCGGAACGCGCTCTTCAGGCCATGAGGCGCCAGCTGCTCCACGTCCTCGAGCTCCGAGCCCGCGTGCAGGGCCTCCACGAGCCTGCGATCCACGCCTCCATGCGCCTTCCCGGACGGGCTTGCGAAGCGGAGGAACACGGGGACGAAGAAGTGATCGCACGCATCGCTCGGGGTCATCTTCCCCGCCTCGACGGCCTCCGCGAGCCCCAAGGCGATGGTGGCCAGGAGCTTCTCCACCTCCTCCTTCCCTTGCGCCCTCAGCTCGAGCTTCACCGCTCTGGATGACCTCTTCATGGGCCTCTCCCAGGTCGCCTGTACGCCTCAAGCCAGCCACGCGGAGAGCAGCTCCGCGGGCCTTCGCCCGAATGCCTCGGCATGCAGCTCGCGCGCGTCCTCGGCCACGGGCCTGAGGGTGAGGCGCAGATACTCGCGTGGCGCTGCCTCGGGGACCTTGTCCAGCCACTCCACCAGCACGGCGCCGTCGCCACCGAGCAGATCGAGGAAGCCGGTGGCGTACAGCTCGTCATAGTCGGCGATGCGGTAGAGGTCCGCGTGGTACAGCGGGATGCGGCCCCGGTACGGGTAGACGATGGCGAAGGTGGGGCTGGCCACCTCCGAGCGCGGCACCTGGGCGCCCTCGGCCACGCCGCGCACCAGGTGCGTCTTGCCCGCGCCCAGATCGCCGATGAGTCCGACGAAGTCTCCCGGCTGGAGCAGCTGGCCCAGCCGCACGCCGAGCCGATGCGTCTCCTCGGGAGACTCCGAGCGCACGGTCCGAGTCAGCGTGGGAGTGCTCATCGATCCCACCGCACCCAGACATCGCAGAGCCCCTTGATGATGTCTCCCGCGATGAGCCCCACCTTCCCGCGTCGCTTCGCCGCGAGATCTCCGGCCAGGCCGTGGGTGTAGACGGCGGCCCAGATGGCCTGGGGGACTCGGAGCCCCTGCCCGAGGAACGCGCCACAGATGCCGGAGAGCACATCTCCCGAGCCTCCCGTGGCCATGCCCGGGTTGCCCGTGGGGTTGACGAAGATCTCCCCGTCCGGGCCCGCGATGAGCGTCCTTGCTCCCTTGAGCACCACCGTCACCTGGTGCTCCGTGGCGAGCTGCCGAGCCAGCTCCAACCGGTGGGCCTGGACCTCCTTCGTGGAGCGCCGGGTGAGCCGGGCCATCTCTCCCGGATGAGGGGTGAGCACGAGCGGTCCCTTCGCCTTGCGCAGGACGCTCAGGTCCTCCGCCACGGCGTTGAGCGCATCCGCATCGAGCACCGCGGGGATCTCCACCCGCGAGAGCAGCTCGCCGATGAGGCGCCCCGTCTCGGGCCCCCGAGGGATGCCGGGCCCCATGACGAGCGCGTCCTTCCCCTCGGCGGCGGCCACCAGCGGCTCCAAATCCGCGAGGCCCAGCGGCCCGGCGCCCTCCAGGGGAACACCCATGATCTCGGGAGCGTGGGCGAGCACGGCGTCCACGAGCTCCCCGCGCGTCGCCACGGAGACGAGCCCCGCGCCGGACCGCAGCGCCGCTCGAGCCACGAGCGCCGCGGCTCCTGACTTCCCGCGACTCCCCGCCACGACCACGACGTGGCCGTAGGTCCCCTTGTGGGTGTCCGCACGGCGAGCCGGGAGCGCCTCCCGAGCGTCGGCCTCCTCCACGAGCCGCAGCACCGGCCCCGTGAGCCCCTGGGCCGCCGCGGCGCTCAGGCCGATGTCCACGCGCACGAGCTCACCGCAGAGGGATGCGCCCGGCTCCAGGATCTGCCCTCGCTTGAGCAGGCCGAAGGACACCGTGACATCCGCCTCCACGCAGGGCGTGAAGGCCTCCCCCGTGTCGCTCTGCAACCCCGAGGGCACATCCGCGGCAACCACCTTCGCCCCGGCCTGGCGCCACTGGCCAATCCGTCCGATGGCCTCGGCGAAGGCTCCTTCGGGCGCACGGCTGAGCCCGGTGCCAAAGATGGCATCCACGACCACGTCCCCAGCGCCGACCTCCGGGAGAGCCTCCAGCGCCTGCGGAGAGACGCCATAGGCCTCGAGCGCCTGCAGGTTGCGCCGGGCCTCGGACGTCATCTTCCCCCGATCCCCCACCATCGCCACGGCCACCCGAGCGCCGCCCTCCTCGAGGAACCGCGCCGCCACCAGCCCATCACCCCCGTTGTTCCCCGGCCCGCAGACGACGAGGAAGCGCCCGCCCTCCCCCGCCACGCTCCGCGCCACCTTCGCCAGCTCGCGACCCGCGTTCTCCATGAGCAGCGCCGAGGGCATCCCGAAGCGGGTCTCGGCGGCCTGCTCGGCCTCGCGCATCTGCGCGGCGGTCAGGACGCTCTGCATTCAGGGCCGCTCCTGCAGGATGACGGTGGCCGCGGCCACCCCTGCGTCATGGGTCATCGTCAGCAGGGCGTCCACGCGCCGCTGCTCCATCACCTCGCGAGCCACGCCGGAGAGCGCGAAGCGCGGCATCCCCGTGCCCCGCACCACCTCCATGTCCCTCCAGCGGATGCCCGGCGGCGCCCCCAGCGCCTTCACCAGCGCCTCCTTGGCGGCGAAGCGCGCGGCGTAGGCACTGGCGGCATCGGCCCGCTCGCCGCACAGGGCCCGCTCGGCGTCCGTGTACACGCGCTCCAGGAACTTCTGCGCGCGCGGGCCCTGGAGGATGCGCTGGATGCGCTCCACCGAGCAGATGTCCATCCCCAGGCCGACGATCGCCATCGCCCTACTCCGCGTTGCGCATCAGCTCCAGCATCTCACGTACCGCCCGCTCGAAGCCCACCAGCACCGCCCGGCCCACGATGGCGTGCCCGATGTTCAACTCATCGATCTCCCGGATGCGGGCGATCGGCTGCACGTTGTCGTAGTTGAGCCCGTGACCCGCGGCCACGCTCATGCCCAGCTTCGCGGCGGCCTTCGCCGCGTCCACGATGCGGCTCAGCTCCCGCCCGCGCTCGCGCTCGTTGCGCGCCTCGCAGTAGCGCCCGGTGTGGATCTCGATCCGGTCCGCGTCCACCTTGTGCGCCGCGCGGATCTGATCCAGGTCCGGATCGATGAACAGCGAGACGGTGATCTCCCCGTCCTTCAGGTTCTTGATGATCTTCGCCACGTGCTCGCGCTGGCCGGCGATGTCCAGCCCGCCCTCGGTGGTGAGCTCCTCGCGCCGCTCGGGCACCAGCGTCACCACGTCCGGCTTGTACTCGTAGGCGATCTTCACCATCTCCGCGGTGGCGGCCATCTCCAGGTTCAGCAGCGTCTGGCACGTCTCCCGGAGGATGCGCAGGTCGCGATCCTGGATGTGGCGCCTGTCCTCGCGCAGGTGGATGGTGATCTGCTGCGCTCCAGCCAGCTCGGCCAGGGCCGCCGCCGTCACCGGATCCGGGTACGTGGTGCGCCGCGCCTGCCGCAGCGTCGCCACGTGGTCCACGTTCACACCCAATCGCTGTCCCATGGGCCGCTCCTCACGCGCGGAGGACCCGGGGCCTGTCGGCCCCCATCCGCGCCGGTCCCTCTATTGGGGGCCGGCGCTCGGATGTCAACAACACACTCAGTTCAGGGCCTTGGAGAGCGCCTCGGCGATCTCCCGGGCGTACGCCTCGTTGCGCGCGCCGTCCTCGCCCTCGATGAGGATGCGGACCTTGGGCTCGGTGCCCGAGAAGCGCACCAGCACGCGGCCCGCGTTGCCCAGCCGCTGCTCCACGCTCTGGATGACCTTCATCACCTCGGGCAGCTCGCCCAGCTCGCGCTTCTCCTTCACCACCACGTTCAGCAGCGTCTGCGGCACAGGCTCGAAGATGGAGGCCAGCTCGCTCAGCGGCTTGCCCTCGCGGCACATCACCGCCAGCAGCTGCAGCGCCGCCAGCGTGCCGTCTCCCGTGGTGGACTGATCCAGGAAGATGAGGTGGCCGCTCTGCTCGCCACCCAGGTTGTAGCCGTGCTTGCGCATCTCCTCGACGACGTACCGGTCTCCCACGCGGGTGCGAGCCACCTTCACGCCCCAGCGCGACACCGCGCGCTCCAGGCCGATGTTGCTCATCACCGTGGCCACCAGCGTCTTCTTCTTCAGCTGCTCGCGCGCCACCAGGTTGCCGGTGCAGATGGCCATGATGGCGTCGCCATCCACCACCTTGCCCTTCTCATCCACGACGATGAGCCGGTCCGCGTCGCCGTCCAGCGCCAGGCCCAGGTGCGCCCCGTGCGCCACCACCGCGCGGGCCAGGCCCTCCGGGTGCAGCGCGCCGCACTTCTCGTTGATGTTCGTGCCGTCCGGAGACACACCCACCGAGATGACCTTGGCGCCCAGCTCCTCCAGCACCGCGGGCGCCGTCTTGTAGGCCGCGCCGTTGGCGCAGTCGACGACGATGGTCATCCCCTCCAGCGTCAGCTCGCGCGGGAAGGTGGCCTTGAGGAAGACGATGTAGCGGCCGCGGGCGTCATCCAGCCGGAACGCCCGGCCGATGTTGTCCGCCGTGGGCCGGATGGTGTCCATGGCGCCCGAGGACAGCAGCTCCTCGAGCTTCGCCTCCGTCTCGTCCGGCAGCTTGAAGCCGTCACGCCAGAAGAACTTGATGCCGTTGTCCTGGTACGGGTTGTGCGAGGCGGAGATCACCGCGCCCGCGTCCGCGCGCATGGACGTGGTGAGGTTGGAGATGCCCGGCGTGGGCAGCGGCCCGGTGAGCCACACGTCCACGCCCATGGAGGTGATGCCCGCGGCCAGCGCCTGCTCCAGCATGTAGCCGGACAGTCGCGTGTCCTTGCCGATGATCACGCGGTGCCGGTGCGGCCCGTTGCGAATGAGGTACGCGAGCGCTCGTCCGAGCTGCATCGCCACCTCGGCCGTCATCGGATGGACGTTCGCCACGCCGCGCACGCCATCCGTGCCAAACAGTCGCTGCGAAGCCCGCTCGTCCTTGGAG